>NZ_QOIO01000024.1 GCF_003332305.1 Microvirga aerophila
ATGCTGTACATGGCCGGCGGCGGGCGCATCACCCGCGTGCACGGCCCCTTCTGCTCCGACGAGGAGGTCGAGAAGGTCGTCGCCCACCTCAAACGACAGGGCCGTCCGCAATATCTCGACGCCGTCACGGCGGACGAGGATGGCGGTGGCGGCGACGGCGGCGACGCGCCGGTCTTCGACCAGGGCGAGTTCGGCTCCGGCGGCGGCGACCTCTACGACCAAGCCATCGCCGTGGTGCTGCGCGACAAGAAAGCCTCGACCTCCTACATCCAGCGCCGCCTGCAGATCGGCTACAACCGCGCCGCGTCGCTGATGGAGCGGATGGAGAAGGAGGGCATCGTGGGGCCGGCCAACCATGCGGGCAAACGCGACATCCTCATGGAAAGCGCCGGAGGCATGGACGGGGATTAAGCTTCGGCTTCGTCTTGGGGCGGAGAACCGGATCGGATTTTCGCGCGGTGCGCTAGCCACTGCGTCACTACGTGGCCATATAACGTGGCCGATAATGGCGCTATGGTGGGCTCAAGGAGAATATTCGGATGCGGTGTTCGGGCTTTGCGGCCTTTGCGACGGTTCTTGCGGCAGGTTTCGGCGCGGGATCATTGCCGGCTTCAGCCCAGATGGTGCCGACGGACATTCTCCTGCCGCAGTCGCACGGCCAGGAACCAGCCACGATGGAATCCATCGCGCAAGGGTTCAATCTTTCCGCCGCGCCGTTGCCCACCACCACGTTTCAGCCGAGAACGCCCCCCTCGGGCCCGGTCGCCATCGTCGAGTCGGAACCCGAACCGGATCCGATCCTTGAACGGGCCAGGCCCGCCATGGCGGAGCCGGCCAAGCCACCGCCACCACCCACGCGGCCTGGTCCGCCCAAACCGGACGCCGGCGAGCCCATCGAGATCGCGCCCCGCCCGGTCGTCACTGCGGCCGCCGGCTCCGAGGCCTTGGGCAAGGTCGAGCAGCTCTCGAACCGGGAGATCGTCGAGCGGGCGAACGCTTACTTCACGAACCTGACCACACTGGTGGCGGATTTCACGCAAGTGGGCGGCGACGGACGCCGGCAGGGCGGAACGCTCTATCTCCAGCGGCCCGGCAAGGTGCGCTTCGAGTACGACTCGCCCGCCACCCTTGAGGTGATCGCCGACGGCTCGTCGGTGGCCGTGCGCGACAAGAAGCTCGCCACCCAGGACCTCTATTCGATTTCGCAGACGCCCCTGAAATTCCTCCTGCGCGAGCAGGTCAATCTCGGCCAGGACATCACGATCCGGGGCATCACCACCGACAACGATTCCGTGCGCGTCGCCCTGGAAGACCGCTCGACGCTGGGCGGCACCTCCCGGATCACCCTGTATTTCGACCCCAAGATCGAGACCTTGACCCAGTGGCGCATCGTCGACCCGCAGGGCTTCCAGACCGCCGTGATCCTGAACAAGACCCAGAGAGGCCGCCGCATGGACCCGGACCTGTTCAAGATCCAGTACGAGGCCATCCTCGGCAATAGCAACCGGTAACCGTCCCGGGCATTACGGCTTCCCTCCCGGCGCAATCTGTCGTAGCCGGAAATCAGGCTTGCCGAAGGACCGTGCCGTGAAACTCACCGTCTCCACCTGGAACATCAATTCCGTCCGCCTGCGCATCGACCAGGTGAAGCGCTTCCTGAAGGAGCGCCGCCCGGACGTTCTGTGCCTGCAGGAGACCAAGTGCCCGAACGACAAGTTCCCGTTGAAGGAGCTGCAATCCTTCGGTTATCCGTTCGTCGTGCATATGGGCCAGAAAGGCTACAACGGCGTGGCTATCCTGTCGCGCTACCCGTTCTCCGACACCAGCGTGATGGAGATGTGCGGACGGTCCGACGCGCGCCACATCACCGTGACGCTCTCGCCCCAGGCCAAGGCGGCGTCCGGCCTCGTGATTCATAACTTCTACGTGCCGGCGGGCGGCGATATCCCGGACCAGAACCTCAACGAGAAATTCCGCCACAAGCTTCAGTTCATGGATGAACTGCGCTCGTGGGGCGGGCGCCAGAAACCGACAGCCACACCGGCGATCCTGGTGGGCGACCTCAACGTTGCGCCCCTGGAGCACGACGTCTGGAGCCACAAGCAGCTTCTCGACGTGGTGAGCCATACGCCCGTCGAGACGGCGGCTCTGGAGGAACTGCGCCAGGAGGCAGGCTGGGTCGACGCCATGCGGCTCCTCAAGCCTGAGCCGGAAAAGATCTATTCCTGGTGGAGCTATCGCTCGCCGGATTGGGAGGCCGCCAACAAGGGCCGTCGTCTTGATCACATCTGGGTCTCGGACAACATGAAGGGCGCCCTACGGTCCATCGATGTCTCCCGCGAAACCCGAGGCTGGGAACGGCCATCGGACCACGTGCCGGTCACGGCGGTGCTGGAGTTTTAGGCGCGACCAGCGGATTGTGGGCATATCTTGGTTATTTCCCGCATTCGGATATCTGTTATTGTCCCGACATGACCCAACGGAATGCTGAAGCTCGCCAGGTGACTGGTGCGGCTCTCGAACCGATGACTGCCGCGGATATCGAGGCCATTGGCCGCATCGGCGCAGTATCATCGATCCTGGAGATCGTGCTGGAAACCACCGGCTTGGGATTTGCGGCCGTTGCTCGCGTGACCGAAACATCCTGGACGGCCTGTGCGGTGCTCGACCGGATCGGTTTCGGCCTTGGGGTTGGCGGATCGCTTGACGTCGCCACGACCTTCTGCTCCGAGATCCGGGCGTCCAGCACACCTATCGTCATCGACCAGGCCAGCCGGGATGCGATCTTCTGCCAGCATCCGACGCCGAAAATGTACGGCTTCGAGAGCTACATCGCTGTTCCGATCATCCTGCGATCGGGCAAAACCTTCGGGACGATCTGCGCGCTGGACCCGAAACCCGCCAGTCTATCCGATCCTAAGATCCTGAAGACCCTGCAGCTTTTCGCCCAGCTCATCGCTACGCAAATCGAACTCGACGAAAGCCTGGCCGAGCTCAAGGCCGAGCGGGAGCACTTGCGCAACCTGTTCCGGCAGACGCCGAGCATCATGAGCGTCGTTCGCGGACCGGACCACATCCTCGACATGGCCAACGACGCCTACAGGCATCTCGTCGGCCAGGAGCGGCCGCTGCTGGGCCTCCCGGTCCGGGATGCGCTGCCGGAGGTGAGGGATCAGGGATTTCTCGACCTGCTGGACCAGGTCTATCGCACCGGACAGCCCCATATCGGGCGAGCTCACCGCATCCTCCTTGCACGGGATCCGAATGGCCCGCCGGAGGAGCGGTTTCTCGACTTCATCATGCAGCCGATCACCGACGGCAACGGCCGCGTGACGGGGATCTTCAGCGAGAGCATCGACGTCACCGATCACAAGCGCTCCCTGGATCACCAAGAGCTCCTGATCCATGAACTGAACCACCGGGTGAAGAACACCCTGGCGACCGTGCAATCCATCGCCTACCAGTCCCTCAAGCGGGCTCAGTCCGTGGATCACGCGCGGCACAGCCTCGAGAGCCGGCTGATGGCGCTTTCCCGGGTGCATGATCTGCTGACCCAGGAGAGCTGGGAGAGCGCGGATCTTCGCACCGTTGCCCATCAGGCGGTGTCGCCTTTCGACGGGACCGGAACGTCGCGTTTTACCCTGTCCGGACCAGAGATCAGGCTTCCGCCCCGGCAGGTGTTGCCGCTGTCCATGACATTCCACGAACTGCTGACCAACGCCGTCAAATACGGCGCGCTGTCGGCGCCCGGGGGCAGGGTTTCCCTATCATGGGACCGCGATAAGGACCGCAGGATGCTGGTGCTGACTTGGCGTGAACAGGACGGGCCGGCGGTGCAGCCGCCCACCGAGCGCGGGTTCGGCACCCGCCTGATCCAGCGCGGCCTCGCCCAGGAACTCGACGGATCCGTCGATATGAGCTTCGAGCCGTCGGGCGTGATCTGCACGATCCGGATTCCGCTGACGAACGGTCGGGCGTAGCGCCCTTGAGGGCTATTCGGTTTCGTCCGGGCGAGGGACCGGTCCCTCGCCGTCGATGGCGATGAGCTGGCGGCGGACCTGTTCCAGCCCATCCGTCAGCCGCGTCAGTTCCTCGGCCATGGCCTGATGCATGGCCGAGGCGGCGTTCGGGAACTCCTCCAGCACGCGGCGCATGAGGCTGGGCGACACCCGGATCACCGTGGAGGGCTCCCGTGCGATGGCGGTGGCCGGTCGCTCGATCCTGGCGAACAGCGCCGCCCGGCCGATCACCGAGCCTGGCCCGGCGATGAAGGCCGCGGGCGACCCGTCGTCCCGCGCGTCGAGCGCAACGGCGCCCCGGCTAACCACGTAGCCGCCATCCGACTTGTCGCCCTTGCGGAACAGCATGTCGCCCGCCCGAAGGGTGCGGTTCTCGGATGCGAACGCGACAAGCCTGAGCGCATCCCGTTCGAGCAGGTTGAACAGGGGCGCGCCGGACAGGACCGCGATGTCGTCGTCGAGGGCCATTTACGGGATCAGCTTGTAACCGCCGGGCTCGGTGACCAGGATGCGGGCGTTGGAGGGGTCGGCCTCGATTTTCTGCCGCAGCCGGTAGATATGCGTCTCGAGGGTGTGGGTGGTGACGTTCGAGTTGTAGCCCCAGACCTCGGTCAGCAGGGTCTCGCGGCCCACCACCGCCTGGCCCGCCCGGTAGAGATAGCGCAGGATCGCCGTCTCCTTCTCGGTGAGCTTGAGCTTGGAGCCCTTTTCCGTGGCGAGGAGCTTCGAGCCCGGACGGAACGTATAGGGGCCGATCTGGAAGACTGCGTCCTCGCTCGCCTCGTATTGACGCAGCTGCGCCCGGATGCGCGCCAGCAGCACCGCGAACTTGAACGGCTTGACCACGTAGTCGTTGGCCCCGGCCTCCAGCCCCATCACGGTGTCGTTGTCCGATCCCTGGCCGGTCAGCATGATGATCGGGCTGCGGAAGCCGTCTTGGCGCATGAGCTTGACGGCCTCGCGCCCGTCCATGTCGGGCAGGCCCACATCCATGATGGCGAGGTCGATCCGGTCGCCCTTCACGGCCTCGATGGCCGCGGCGGCGGTCTCGGCGGTGGCGATCCGGAATTCGTCGTACAGCCCGAGCTGCTCCGCGAGCGTGTCGCGCAGATCCTGATCGTCGTCGACGACGAGGAGACGGCTGGCATTCGACATCTCAAACCCTTCAACTCGGTGGAACGCGGGAAGCGTCGAGGCAAACGTCCGCCGATCGGGGCCGGCGGCGCGCCACAGTCGTCAAGTCATACATGATCTTTCCGGATCATGTTCTAGAGTAGTTATTCTCACCTTGACAACAAGGCGCTGGTCCAGCCCTTCCACTGCCATGAAGCGCGACTACGTCAACATCATCCGGGTCTTCCGCTCCCCTGTCGACCACCGGCGCGGGCGGCTCGTGGCGGGCAATCTCGTCCTCCCCTGCGCCCTTGGGCGCTCGGGGCCGCGCCGCGCCAAGCGCGAGGGCGACGGCGCCTCGCCGATCGGCCGCTTCGCCCTGCTGCAAGCCTTCTACCGGGCCGATCACGGCCCGCGCCCCCGCACTGGGCTTGCCCTTCGTCGCATCCGGCCCGGCGACGGCTGGTCCGACGAGCCGCGCGACAGGCGCTACAACCGTCTGGTGCCCCTGCCCTACGAGGCGAGCCACGAAAAGATGTGGCGCAATGACCACCTCTACGACGTGGTCATCGACATCGCGTGGAACCGGGGGCCCATCATCGGCGGACGCGGCAGCGCCATCTTCCTCCACCTCGCCCGCCCGGGCTTCACCCCGACGGAAGGCTGCGTCGCCGTCGACCGGCGCACGATCCGCCGCCTCATGCAGCGGATCGGGCCGAGGACCACGATCGAGATCGTGGGGTAGGACTTAAGCAACGGCAGGCATGTTCTGAGTCACGCCTGCGGCCGCGTCCCAAAAATCGCGCTGCCCACCCGCACATGGGTGGCGCCGAGCTGTATCGCCGCGTCGAAATCGGCGCTCATGCCCATGGATAGCACGGACAGGCCGTTGCGCTTCGCCATCATGTTGAGGAGCGCGAAATGTGGTGACGGCGGATCCTCCGCCGGGGGAATACACATCAGGCCCTCAATGGCGAGGCCGTGCTTCGTACGGCAGGCCTCGATGAAGGCGTCCACCTCGGCGGGCATGACGCCGCCTTTCTGCGGCTCCTCGCCGGTATTGACCTGGACCAGCAGGCGCGGGCGTTTGCCGGACTTCGCGATCTCCTTGGCGAGGGCTTCGGCCAGCGACGACCGGTCGAGGGTGTGGATCACGTCGAAGAGCTCCACCGCCTCCCGGGCCTTGTTGGACTGGAGCGGGCCGATCATGTGGAGCTCCACGTCCGGGTAGCGCTCGCGCAGGGCTGGCCATTTGGCCTTGGCCTCCTGCACGTAGTTCTCGCCGAAGACCCGCTGGCCCGCCGCCAGGACCGGCTCGATATCCTCGACTGGAAAGGTCTTGGAGACCGCCACAAGGGTGACGGACGAGGGATCGCGCTCGTAGTCGGAGGCGGCGCGATGGATGGCGGCCCGGACGCTGTTCAGGGCCTCGACGGGGTTGTGGTCGCTCATCAGGTCCTCAGTGGCTCCGGTTCAAGGCTGTCTGGCGCGCGAAACCGTTGACCGCGCGGGAGAGCTGTGTCCTAGTCCGCCGCAACCCGGCGGCGCAAGCCGCTTCGACTGTTTAAGCTGACGGACAAGTGACGAGCAATGAGGCCTGAGCGCTACAACGCCAAGGAAGCCGAGCCCAAATGGCGGAAGGTCTGGAACGACCGCGACCTGTTCCGGACCCGGAACGACGATCCCCGGCCGAAATACTACGTGCTCGAGATGTTCCCGTATCCGTCCGGGCGCATCCATATGGGCCACGTGCGCAATTACACCATGGGCGACGTGGTGGCGCGCTACATGCGGGCCAAAGGCTTCAACGTGCTGCACCCGATGGGCTGGGACGCCTTCGGGATGCCGGCCGAGAACGCCGCCATGCAGAACAAGGTCCACCCCAAGGAATGGACCTACCAGAACATCGCCACCATGCGCGGCCAGCTTCAATCCATGGGACTCGCCATCGACTGGAGCCGTGAGATCGCCACCTGCGATCCGGCCTATTACCGGCATCAGCAGCGCATGTTCCTCGACTTCCTCGAGGCCGGTCTCGTGGACCGCAAGACCGCCAAGGTGAACTGGGATCCGGTGGACCACACGGTGCTGGCCAACGAGCAGGTGATCGACGGGCGCGGCTGGCGCTCGGGCGCGCTGGTCGAGCAGCGCGAGCTGACCCAGTGGTTCCTCAAGATCACGGATTTCGCCGAAGACCTGAACGCCAAGCTCAACACCCTCGACCGCTGGCCGGAGAAGGTGCGCCTGATGCAGCGCAACTGGATCGGCCGCTCCGAGGGCCTGCTGGTGCGCTTCGCCCTGCGCCCCGAGACTACGCCTGCCGGCGAGACCGAGCTCGAAATCTACACGACGCGCCCGGACACGCTGTTCGGCGCGAAATTCATGGCGGTTGCGCCCGACCACCCGCTCGCCAGCGCCGCCGCCGAGAATAACCCTGAGCTTGCCGCCTTCATCGAGGAGTGCAAGCGCATCGGCACCGCGCAGGAAGCCATCGAGAAGGCCGAGAAGCTCGGCTTCGACACAGGCATCCGGGCCGTGCATCCGTTCGACCCGAACTGGACGCTGCCGGTCTACGTCGCAAACTTCATCCTGATGGAATACGGCACGGGCGCGATCTTCGGCTGTCCGGCGCACGACCAGCGCGACCTGGACTTCGTCAACAAGTACGGCCTGGGCAACACGCCGGTGGTGTGCCCGCCGGACCAGGACCCGCAAGCCTTCGTCATCACCGATACGGCTTATGACGGCGACGGCCGGATGATCAATTCCCGCTTCCTCGACGGCAAGACCATCCAGGACGCCAAGGAAGAGGTCGCCCACCGCCTGGAGAGCGAGACCCGCGACGGCCGCCCGGTGGGCGAGCGCAAGGTGAACTTCCGCCTGCGCGACTGGGGCATTTCGCGCCAGCGCTACTGGGGCTGCCCGATCCCGATCATTCACTGCGACGCCTGCGGCGTGGTGCCGGTGCCGAAGGATCAGCTGCCGGTGGTGCTGCCGGAGGACGTGACGTTCGACGTGCCGGGCAACCCGCTCGACCGGCATGCCACGTGGAAGCACGTGGATTGCCCGACCTGCGGCGGGAAGGCGCGACGCGAGACGGACACCATGGACACCTTCGTGGATTCGTCCTGGTATTTCGCCCGCTTCACCGATCCGACCCTGACGGACGAACCCACGGACCGCGCCACCGTCGACCGCTGGCTGCCGGTCGATCAGTATATCGGCGGCATCGAGCACGCGATCCTGCACCTGCTCTATTCGCGCTTCTTCACCCGCGCCATGAAAGAGACCGGCCATGCTGGGCTTGACGAGCCTTTCGCAGGCCTGTTCACGCAGGGCATGGTGGTGCACGAGACCTACCGGGACCAGAGTGGCGCCTGGGTGCTGCCCGCCGACGTGCGCTTCGAGACGGAAGGCGCCACCCGCAAGGGCTTCCATGTGACGACGGGCGCTCCGGTGGAAATCGGCTCCATCGAGAAGATGTCGAAGTCCAAGAAGAACACGGTCGACCCGGACGAGATCATCGGTTCCTACGGGGCCGACACCGCCCGCTGGTTCATGCTGTCCGACTCGCCGCCGGAGCGCGACGTGATCTGGACCGAGGAAGGCGTACAGGGTGCCGGCCGCTTCGTGCAGCGCGTGTGGCGTCTGGTGGGCGAGATAGCCGACCGCAGCGCCTCCGCCGGCAACGGCGCGACGGCGGACGGTTCCATCGGCACCGTGATCCGCAAAGCCGCCCACAAGGCGCTTGCTGCCGTCGAGGAGGATGTGGAGCGCCTGCGCTTCAACCGCTGCGTGGCCCAGATCTATGAGCTTGCCAACAACCTGCAGGACCTCCTGGGCCAAGCCAAGACCAGCGACGAGCCCGGTCTTGCGGAAGCCTTCCGGGAGGCGGGACGCATCTTCGTGCAGCTCTTGGCTCCCATGATGCCGCATCTGGCGGAAGAAGCCTGGCAGGCGCTCGGCCAGCCCGGCCTCGCGGCCGACACCGCCTGGCCCGAGGTGGCGCGCTCCCTGCTGGTCGAGAACGCCATCACGCTCCCTGTCCAGGTCAACGGCAAGAAGCGCGCCGACGTAACGGTGGCGCGCGATGCCGATCAGGCTGCGATCGAGGCGGCTGTGCTCTCGCTTGACGCCGTGCAAAAGGCTATGGAAGGGAAGCCTGTCCGTAAGGTCATCGTCGTCCCGCAGAGGATCGTGAATGTCGTCGCTTAATCTCAAGGCCCTGAATATCCGCGGCTTGGCCCATATCGCCGTCGTGGCGGGCCTTGCGTTCGGCCTATCGGCCTGCTTCCGGCCCCTGCATGGCCCGACCGCTTCGGGCGAGTCGCTCCAGAACGTCCTGGCGTCCATCGACGTTCCGGAGGTGAAATGGCCGGACAACCAAGCGCGGATCGGGCATTACCTGCGCAGCGAGCTGATCTACGCGCTCAACGGGTCGGGCTCCGACGTGCCCAAGCGCTATGATCTGAAGCTCAGCCTGGCCCAGGGCCTGACCACGCCGATCGTCGATTCGGAATCGGGCCGCGCCCTGTCGGCGACGCTGACCGGCAACCTCACCTATACGCTGACCACCGCGGACGGAAAGACCGTCATCACTCAGGGAACGGCCACATCGGCCGCCACCTATGACCGCTTCGAGCAGCGCTTTGCCACCCTGCGCGCGGGTCGCGACGCGGAGATCAGGCTGGCGAGGGAACTGGCTCAACAGGTCAGGACGCGGCTTCAGGCGGCGCTTGTCCGCAGCTGATCCATGGTGGCGGTGAAAGCCGGTGAAGTGGAAGGGGCGCTGCGGCGTCCCGATCCGCGCATCGGCGTTTTCCTGTTCTACGGACCGGATATCGGCCTCATCAACGAGCGCGCCCGCGCCGTTGCGGAGCGGGCCGTCGACGACCCGGCCGATCCGTTCCAGCTCATCCGGATCGACGGCGACGACATTGCGGCCGATCCTGCGCGCCTGGCCGACGAGGCCGGCACCATAGGGCTGTTCGGCGGCAAACGCGCCCTGTGGGTCAAGGCCACCTCCCGCAACATCGCGCCTGCGGTCGATGCGGTTCTCAAGGGCGACCTACAAGACACGGTCATCGTCATCGAAGGCGGCGACCTGGCGAAGTCCGCTCCCCTGCGAACCCTCTGCGAGCGCTCCCAGAAAGCCCTCGCCCTGCCCTGCTACGCGGATACGGGCCGCGACCTCGGGGCGGTCGTCGACGACACCCTGAAACAGGGCGGATTTTCCATTACGCGCGACGCGAGAACCGCCTTGATTGCTAGTCTCGGCGGCGATCGTCTGGCCACGCGCGGTGAACTTTCGAAGCTGATGCTCTACGCCCACGGACAGCGGGAGATCACCCTCGAGGACGTGGACGCCATCATGAGCGACGTGTCGAGCCTTGCCATGGACGCGGTGGTGGATGCGGCCTTCGCTGGTGAAGGCGCAGGCCTCGAGACGGGCTCGCGCCGCCTGGCTGCCGAGGGCGTGCATGCCTCCGTCGTTCTCGGAGCGGCCCTGCGCCATGCCCTGATGCTGCTGTCGGCCCGCATGGCCGTGGAGGAAGGTCGGCCGATCAGCGCCGTCATGGAGGGCATGCGCAGCCTCCATTTTCGCCGCAAATCCCTTGTGGAACGCCACCTTCAGCGCTGGACGAGCGAGAGCCTGAAACAAGCCGTCGCGCAAATTCAGGCGAGCCTCCTGGACACCCGCCGTCTCGCGGATCTCGACGACACCATCGCGTCCAAGACCCTGCTCGACCTGGCGAGAGCCGCGCGGCGTTAGCTACCCCAGTTCGAAGCTCGTGATCCCGTATGTTCGGGACAGCGGAAGGTCGGGCTGCGGGCCCCGGTACATCCTGGCCGTCTCGAAGACGGGCGACAGGCCATGGCGAGCCACGAGCCGGGCGGCGGCCGGGTTGGATTCCGGCAGGTCCAGGAACACCGGAGCACCCTCGGCCCGCGCCGCAAGGGCCTGAAACAGCAGGGCTGCTTTGCTCTCGTCGTCGGCGAAGAGCGGGCCGATCTTGAAACCGCTGCGGCATTCCCGGATGACGCCGTAGCCCTTGACCGTCCCATCCTCCACGAACGCAATCGCCGTGCGGGTGTCCGGACTCAGCCAGCAGCGCAGGAAGGCCGCCCGTGGACCGGCGAAGAACGGCCGGTCATACGCCAGCACTGCGTCGATCAAGTCCGGGCCAATCGGCTGAAGGCGCTCGTCCCGCGGAGCCTCGATCCGCGGGCTTCCGCCAAAGCGCACGTTGCGATGGGCCAGCACGAATCCCGACCGGGCATAATTCGACTGCTGCGCCACGACCCCGTCGAGACCGATTGTGCACCCATCGAGATGGGACATGCTGGCCTGCCACAGGCGATATCCGAAACCCTGTCCACGATGATCCGGCCTGACGATGTAAAGGCCCAGAAAGCCGAACGCATCGGAGTAGCGGACGACGGAGATCGACCCGATGGGCTCATGGCCGAGAGTGGCCACCAGGAATCCCAATGGATCGGCCGCCTGAAAGCAGTCCGCATCCTTGAAACCGGGATTCCATCCCTCCCCTGCGGCCCACTCAATCGCGCGGTCGAGATCCGCCCGCTCCATGACTCGGATCGTCAATTCGCCTTCACTCATGCCTGCACCACCGCTTGGACGGGTCGGGGCGGAGGCGCCCCGACGGGCTTTCCGCTCAGTCGACCTTCGCGCCGGAGGTCTTCACGACCTTGGCCCATTTCTCGTGCTCGGCCTTTACATAGGCCATGAGTTCCTCAGGACTCATCGGTCTGATCTCTCCCCCAAGATCCGCGAAACGCTTCTGAAGGTCGGGGGTCTCGAGCGCCTTGCGGACCTCCTGGTTCAGCCTGGAAGTGATTTCAGCCGGAGTGCCCTTCGGGGCGAAGAGCGCAAACCAGCTCGAGGCCTCGAAATCCGGGAGACCGGCCTCCGCCAGGGTCGGCATGTCGGGAACGGCGGGCGAGCGTTTGGCCGACGTAACGGCAAGCGCCCGCAGGTTGCCGGCGCGAACCTGCTCGATGGACGAGGGCAGATTGTCGAACATCACATCCACCTGTCCGCCAATCAGGTCGTTCACCGCCGGCCCGCTGCCGCGATAGGGCACGTGGGGCATCTCGATGCCGGTCATCTGCTTGAAGAGTTCACCCGAGAGGTGAATCGAGGTGCCGTTGCCGGACGACGCCATGTTGAATTTGTTGGGCGTCGCTTTCGCCTCGGCGATGAACTCCTGCACGGTGCTCGCCTTGACCTTCTTGGGACTGACCACCATCAGGTTCGGCACCCCGGCCACATAGGCCACGGGTGCGAAATCGTTGAGCGGATCGTACGGCATCTTGGCGTAGAGGCTCGCATTGATGGCGTGGGTGCCCACGGTGCCCATGACCAGGGTGTAGCCGTCCGGTTCGGCCTTGGCGACCGCGTCCGTGCCGATATTGCCCCCAGCCCCGCCGCGATTGTCGATGATGAATTGCTGACCCAGCGACCCGGACAGCTTCTCACCCACGAGCCGGGCGAAAATGTCGGTGGTGCCGCCTGCGGTGAACGGCACGATGATCCGCACGGGTCGGGAGGGATAAGACGCCGTCTGGGACAGGGCGGCTCCCGACGACAGGACGACCGCCGCAAGGGCAAGGGCGGTCCGGCGGGTGAGGCTAGAGGACGATGACATGGCGGCTCCCTCATTGGTGTCTTTGGCAGAACTGACGTTGCGTCAGTCCTGGCACCATGAGAGCGCAGCCGATGGCCCAGCACAATATGGGATCGGGCCTAAGGCCCGCCGGTTTGGAAACCAGCGAAAAGCTGTCAGCCTCTGGAAGGTCTGACCGGGCTTGTCCTGGCAATCCACGTCTTGGACAAGCCTGGGAACGAAGGAGGCGGACACGTCATCCCGGAAGCCGAAGGCGATCCGGGATCGTCCGCAGAAAGACGCGCCCTTCTCGTCTGACGATCCCGGGTTCCGCTCACGCGGCCCCGGGATGAGGGAGCTGTAACGTCCCCTATGGGTTCAACCGACGGCACAGGCCATCGAGTTGGTCGAGAGTCTTGTAGCGGATGCGCAGTTCCCCACCCTGCCCTTTGTGGTCGATGGACACCGTGAGGCCGAGCACGTCCTGAAGCGCCTTTTCCAACGCGCGGGTGTCCGGGTCCTTCTCGGCCTTCGGGCGGGCGGTTTTGGCCTCGGGCTTGTCGGGGGAGGCCTGATCGGCCTGGGCGATCTCCTCGACCTGACGCACGCTGAGGCCCTGATCGAGGATCTGCTTGGCGACCCGCTGCGGGTCCTTCACCGCCAGAAGCGCGCGGCCGTGACCCGCAGTGATCTGCTTGTTGACCAGAAGCGATTTGATCGGATCCGGCAGATCGGTGAGCCGCATCATGTTGGCGATGTGGCTGCGGCTCTTGCCGATGATCTTGGACAGGTTCTCCTGCGTATAGGAGAACTCGGCCATGAGACGGGAATAGCCCTGGGCTTCCTCGATGGGGTTGAGGTCGGCCCGCTGGACGTTTTCGAGAATGGCGTATTCGAGCGATGTCTTGTCGTCGATCTCGACGACCACCACCGGGACCTCGTGGAGGCCCGCCACCTGGGCGGCACGCCAGCGGCGCTCGCCGGCGACGATCTCGAAGGCGTCAGGCATGTTCTTGAGGGGCCGCACCACGATGGGCTGGATGATGCCGCGGTCCTTGATGGACTGCGACAGCTCCTTGAGCTCGCTGTCCTCGAACGCCTTGCGCGGGTTGCGGGGGTTGGGACGTAGAAACTCAACCGGAACCTTGCGCTGCCCACGGCCGCGCTCCACCACGGTCATCTCGTCGCCGACCTCGCCGATGAGGGCCGCCAATCCACGTCCCAGACGGGACCTTCCTTCTTCTGCCATGACTTTTCCCGGACTGACTGTTTTCAAGCCGCGCGCAAGGCGCGCTCGCGTTGGATGACTTCGGAGGCGAGGCGAAGGTAAGCCTGGGACCCGGCGCATTTCAGATCGTAGAGCAACACGGGCTTGCCATGGGACGGCGCTTCCGACACGCGGACATTGCGCGGGATCATGGTCTCGTAAACCTTGCTGCCCATGAACTGCCGGACATCGGCCACCACCTGACCCGAGAGGTTATTGCGCGGGTCGAACATGGTCAGCACGATGCCGTGGATCGTCAGTTGGGGGTTCAGAGCCGAACGGACCTGTTCGACCGTCTTGAGCAGCTGGCTGAGGCCTTCCAGAGCAAAAAATTCGCATTGGAGGGGGACCAGAACCGCGTCAGCAGCCGTCAATGCATTGATGGTCAAAAGATTGAGCGATGGCGGGCAGTCGATCAAAATATAGGTAAAAGGTTTCGTTACTTCGGAGGCCATCAGAGCCTTGATGGCGTTGCGGAGCCGATGCGTCCTGTCACGCTCGTGCGCGATCTCCAACTCGATCCCGAGCAGGTCGAGCGTCGATGGAGCAACGAACAATCCCGGCACCACGGTTTCGGTAATGGCGTTCTCGAGAGACGATTCCCCGGCGAGCACGTGATAGGTGGAGACGCGCCGGCTTTTGCGGTCGATCCCGAGACCGGTCGATGCGTTGCCCTGTGGATCGAGATCTAGAATGAGGACCTTCTCGCCGATCGCGGCCAAGGCCGTCCCGAGATTGATGGCGGTCGTCGTTTTGCCGACGCCGCCTTTCTGGTTGGCAAGCACCAGAACGCGGGGTTTAGCCGGCGTTCCCTGGTCGGATCCGCTGCGGTCGGTTGTCATGAAAGGCTCTCAATGGAGGTGATGCGAAGAATCCTGGCATCCGCGTCAGTCCGGCTCGGCAGGATTTCTAGATCGAATGTCCACGATTCCCGGGCCTCGGTCAATTCGGACTCGGCATCGCGACCTTTGGGAAACAGGCCTGTTGTCCCCGTTTTCAACAATGGCTCGGTCCATTCGAGGAGCTTGGCCAAGGAAGCGAGGGCTCGCGCAGACACGATATCGGCCTTGCCGACGAAACCGGGGATTACGGTCTCAAGCCGCGCCTCGTGCACTTTCGCCCGGGCTCCGGTGAGCCGCGCGATGTGGCGGAGGAAGGCGCATTTGCGGGAATTGCTCTCCACCAGATCGACCTGAAGGCCTCGTTCGTACCCGGCGATGGCGAGAACTAGACCGGGAAAACCGGCCCCCGAGCCTAGGTCGAGCCAGGTTTTGGCGGTGGGGGTCAGCTCCAAAAGCTGCAAGGAATCGACGATATGGCGGTCCCAGACGTGGTCGAGGGTCCCGGGACCAACGAGGTTCTTGATAGCCTGCCAGCGCCGAAGTTCGCTCTCCAGCAGACTCAGCTTCTCCTCTGTTTCACGTGAAACATCGAACCCGTCGAGGTGCCGGTCAGGGGCAGACATGGCGGCCGTCACAGTGCTGTCTCCGCTTCCGAGCGGGCCGACCCCGACCGTTTCTTGGCATGCGCAGCCAGTAGGGTCAGGGCCGCTGGGGTGATCCCCTCGATGCGAGCGGCCTGCCCCAGGGTCCCTGGCCTGACCAGATCGAGCTTCGCCTTGATCTCATTCGACAAGCCTGGCAGGCTGCGAAAATCGATCGCCTCTTCCAGCACAATGCTCTCGTCGCGCCGATAGGCCGCGATATCAGCCTGCTGGCGGTCGAGGTACACGGCGTAGGTAGCATCTGTCTCAAGGCGCTCTCGCACCGACTGAGACACCTCCGCCAGTTCCGGCCACACGGTCGCCAGATCGTTCCAGCCGATATGCGGGTAGGACAGGAGCTGGAACGCGCTGCGACGGGTGCCGTCCTGGTTGATCTCCAGCCCATAACGGGCCGCTTCCTTGGGGGTCAGCGTGAGGGATTGCAGAGCCTGCGCAGTTCCGGCGATCTCGTTCTGCGTGCTGAGGAAGTGCGCCGCCCTCTCCTGCCCCACACAGCCCAGGTCCATTCCTTTACCGGTCAGCCGCTCGTCGGCATTGTCGATACGCAGGCTGAGGCGGTACTCGGACCGGGAGGTGAACATACGGTACGGCTCGCTCACCCCACGGGTGATGAGATCGTCGATCAGCACGCCGATATAGGACTCGGCCCGGTCGAACACTGCACCGTCCTGGCTGGCAGACCGGCGGGCGGCATTGAGCCCAGCCACAAGACCCTGCGCGGCGGCTTCCTCGTAGCCGGTTGTTCCGTTAATCTGACCGGCTAGAAACAGACCCTGGACCGCCTTGGTCTCAAGGCTCGTCGTCAGGTTGCGCGGATCGACGTAGTCGTACTCGATAGCGTAACCGGGCTGGAGCATGCGCACCCGCTCGAGGCCCGGAATATGGGGCAGGAGCTCCCGCTGTACGTCCTCGGGCAGAGAGGTCGAGATGCCGTTCGGATAGACCGTGTAATCGTCGAGTCCTTCCGGCTCCAAGAAGATCTGATGACTCTCGCGGTCGGCGAAGCGCACCACCTTGTCCTCGATGGAAGGACAATAGCGCGGCCCGCGCCCCTGGATGTCGCCCGAATACATGGGGGCACGGTGCAGGTTGCCGCGAATGAGCTCGTGAATCGCAGGCGTCGTGCGGGTGATGCCGCATTCGATCTGAGGGGTGGTGATCCGCTGGGTCAGCATCGAAAATGGCACCGGATCTTCGTCGGCGGCCTGCTTCTCTACTGAGGCCCAGTCGATGGTCCGGCCGTCGAGACGCGGCGGTGTTCCGGTCTTGAGACGTCCGAGGGTGAAGCCAAGCCGCTGTAATGTCTTCGGCAGACCCAGGGATGGACGCTCGCCCATGCGACCGGCCGGGATCTTATGCTCACCGATATGGATGAGCCCAGAGAGGAATGTGCCCGTGGTCAAGACCACGGCTCCCGTCGCAAGGATGCGGCCGTCTGCGACCAGCAGGCCCGTGACATGGCTATCCTTGACCACGAGGTCGTCGGCCTCTCCTTCCACGATAGTGAGGTTGGGGGTCAAAGCCAGTTCCGCCTGCATGGCGCGGGCATAGAGCTTTCGGTCGGCCTGGGTGCGGGGGCCGCGCACGGCCGGACCCTTGCGGCGGTTGAGGAGCCGAAACTGGATGCCGGCCTTGTCGGCGATGCGTCCCATGACGCCGTCGAGGGCATCGATCTCCCGGACCAAGTGCCCTTTGCCAAGGCCGCCGATTGCGGGATTGCAGGACATCACCCCGATAGTGGCGGCCTTGTGCGTTATCAGTGCTGTGCGTGCGCCCGTGCGCGCCGCGGCGGCCGCAGCCTCGGAGCCGGCGTGGCCTCCGCCAACAACGATCACGTCGAATTGCTGAATCATCTGCATCTCCAGGCCAGGGCTGTAGAACCTGCGGGAACCAAGGTCAAAGGACAAAATGTTTCACGTGAAACATCCACTGCACCGAGCTCTATCGCGACAGCTTCCCCATCCCTTCTCCTACTTTCATCCTATGCCCACTGGGCTGATTGCCCCGAGACATGTCCATAGCAACAAGGCCTGATCATGGCCTCACGAGAGTCGATTATTTGCCAATGCAGAAGCTTGCAAACAGCC
Organism: Microvirga aerophila; assembly: GCF_003332305.1. Classification (GTDB taxonomy): domain Bacteria; phylum Pseudomonadota; class Alphaproteobacteria; order Rhizobiales; family Beijerinckiaceae; genus Microvirga; species Microvirga aerophila. The sequence continues at coordinate 17,619 of NZ_QOIO01000024.1, forward strand.
GGTCAAGAAGATGCTCCACATCCACCCGGCCGGTGATTTCCCCCACCGCCCGCGATCCCAAGCGCACTTCCTCGGCGATCAACTCCAGCGGGCCATGAGCTTTCATCATATCGATGGCCCTAAGGATAGAGGCCTGAGCCCGTTCCAGCGCGCTGCGGTGCCGCTGCCGGGTGAGGATCGCGTCCCCCTGCCCGAGAGCCGCTTCAGCTTCCGTCTGCAGGCGGCGGATCAGGTCGGAAATCCCCTCACCTGTGGCGGCCGAGACCGCCACATCACAATTGTGCCGAACATGGCTCAGGTCCACCTTCGTGGCGACTGACAAAAGACGCCGAGCCTGCGGCGGCTCCGTCCCGGCTCCCTCGGGCGGAACGAGCCATAGCACCACATCGGCGTCCTGCGCCTTGGCGCGGGCGCGGGAGACGCCCTCCTGCTCGATCAGGTCGTGGGTATCCCGTAACCCCGCCGTGTCGGTGATGACCACCGGAAAGCCGCTCAGGTCGCAATGCACTTCGATTGTGTCCCGGGTTGTGCCGGCAATCGGCGACACGATCGCCACGTCCCTTTGAGCCAGGGCATTGAGCAGGGTCGATTTTCCCGCGTTCGGCGGGCCGGCCAGCACAACGGTCAGGCCCTCCCGTAACCGTTCCCCGGACCGGTTCGCCAAAACCCGACGGATATCCTCCGCAAGCAGGGTCAGCTTCCGCAGGATCTCCGCCTCTAGGTCCTCCGGTACGTCACCTTCGTCGGAGAAGTCGAGACTCGCCTCCAGAAGGGCAAGCGCCTGCAAGATGTCTTCGCGCCAGCCCTCGGCCGCGTTGCCCAGCCGACCTTCGAGTTGGCGCAGAGCCTGACGGCGCTGCGCTTCCGTCTCGGCATCGATCAGATCCGCCAAGCCTTCGACCCGGCTCAAATCCATCCGCCCGTTGAGGAATGCCCGGCGGGTGAACTCACCCGCCTCGGCCGGGCGACAACCCTCTAGAGTGGCAAGGACACGCAGCACCGCCGCCCGGGTGGCGAGGCCGCCATGGATGTGAAGCTCGGCCTGATCCTCGCCGGTAAAGCTGCTCGGCCCGGGCATCCAGAGCACCAAGGCTTGATCCAAGGGTTCGCCGTTTTGCGGATCACGCAGAATCCGCACCGCTGCCCGCCGAGGTTCGGGAACCGATCCGGCCAAGGTCTCAACGACGGTCCGGCTTGCTCCCCCGCTGATGCGGATCAGGCAAACGGCCGAGCGTCCATAGCCAGACGCCGTGGCAAAGATGGTGTCGTCCGAGCGCATGCGCGTGAACCTTGTGGTCTGATCGAGCTTTACGTCTTGGCGCTAACCGGTCTGCCCAACGACCGGACGCCCTGTTTTCGAAGATCCACCTGAGCCAGCCTGGGAGCAGGACCCAATGAACCGTCTGATGGATGCCAGTTCGCCCTATCTCCTGCAGCACAGGGACAACCCTGTCCACTGGTGGGAGTGGGGCCCAGAAGCCTTCGCCGAGGCCCGCCGCGAGAACAAGCCGGTTCTGATCTCCATCGGCTACGCCGCCTGCCACTGGTGCCATGTGATGGCCCATGAAAGCTTCGAGGATGCCGGGGTGGCGCAGGTCATGAACGAGCTCTTCGTCAATATCAAGGTGGATCGCGAGGAGCGGCCCGATGTGGACCATGTCTATATGAGCGCGCTGCACGCCTTGGGCGAGCAGGGCGGCTGGCCGCTCACCATGTTCCTGACCCCGGACGGGGAGCCCTTCTGGGGCGGCACGTACTTCCCCAAGGAGCCGCGCTTCGGTCGTCCCGGCTTCAAGCAGGTCCTGCACGAGATTTCGCGCATCTATCACGCCGAGCCGGATCGGGTTCGCCAGAACGCGGGCGCGTTGAAGAACCACCTGGCCCAGACCGCAACCGGCGATGGCGGCACCCTTGGACTTGCCGACCTCGACCAGTTCGGAACCCGACTCGTGGGCGTTTTCGATGAGGAGAATGGCGGCATCCAGGGAGCGCCGAAATTCCCCAACCCGCCGATCCTCGAATTCCTCCTGCGCTACGCCCGGCGCGCCCGCGACGGGGCCGCCCGCAACCGCTTTCTCCACACCCTCGAACGCATGGCGTTTGGCGGAATTTATGACCATCTCGGCGGCGGCTTCGCACGCTACTCCGTCGACGCCCAGTGGCTGGTGCCGCATTTCGAGAAGATGCTCTACGACAATGCGCAGCTGCTGGAACTTTATGCGGTGGGGTTCGCCGAGACCGGACGTCCGTTGTTCCGTACGGCCGCCGAAGGCATCGTCGCCTGGCTCGAGCGGGAAATGACCACGCCGGAGGGCGGCTTTGCCTCGAGCCTCGACGCGGATTCGGAGGGCGAGGAAGGCCGCTTCTATGTCTGGAGCCTCGCCGAAATCCACCAGGTCCTGGGCCGCGAGGATGGAGACTTCTTCGCTAAGGTGTACGACATCACGGAGCACGGCAACTGGGAAGAGACCAACATCCCGAACCGCCTGATCTCCGGCGAGGCTCCGGCCGCCGTCGAGGAACGGCTGGCGCCCATGCGGACCAGATTGCTCGACCACCGGGCAGGGCGCGTCCGGCCGGGCCTCGACGACAAGGTCTTGGCGGACTGGAACGGCCTGATGATCTCAAGCTTGGTGCGGGCCGCTCCCCTGCTCGACCGGCCTGGCTGGATCGGGCTCGCGCAAAGGGCTTATGGTTTCATTTCGGATTCGATGACCCGGGATGGGCGGCTCGGCCATTCCTGGCGCGGCGGCTCGTTGATCTATCCAGGCTTCGCCCTCGACCATGCGGCCCTGATGCGCGCCGCCCTCGCCCTTCACGAGGTCACGGGCGATGATGTCTACCTTCGAGACGCGCAGACTTGGAGGGATGTGCTGCTCCAGGACTATCTGGTCCATGAGACCGGCGTCCTTGCCATGACCGCCAAAGGGGCAGACGCTCTGGTGGTGCGGCCGCAACCCACTCAGGACGAGGCCGTGCCTAACGCCAACGGCGTCTTTGCCGAGGCGCTCGTGCGGCTGGCGCAGATCACCGGCGCGCAGGCCGATCACCGCTTGGCCGACGAAACCCTCGACCGACTGGTCAGCACCGCCCGATCATCTCCGCTGGGCCAAACCTCGATCCTCAACGCTCTCGACCTTCACCTACGCGGATTGAGCATCGTGATCACGGGCCGCGACTCCAAGCCCCTGCACGAGGCGGCGCTGCGCCTCCCCTATCTGGACGGAAGCCGCCGCGCGGTGCGCGAAGGCCAAGTGCTGGACCCCGACCATCCGGCCCACGCTCTTGCGTCGGCTCAAGCCGGTCCCCAGGCGCTCGTCTGCGCCGGAACACATTGCTCCCTGCCGGTCCGGGATCCGGAGGCCCTGACCGCGCGGGTGCACGAGATGCTGCGGACGTGACAGGAACCGGCGACCGTTGCGGCAGGTTTGACAGACCGTCCGCCGCGTTGTTGCGATCGGGGCGCTCCGCCCTGGTCATTCTGGAGTCCTGATGTTCTTCTTTTTCTCGAACCGCCTCGGTTGCCTGGGATCACTCGCCATTTCGGCCCTTCTGACATTGCTTGTTCTGGCCCTGATGGGGGTGATTTGAAGCAGGTCCCGTCAAATGCCCGAGATGAGCCTCGCCAGCCCAAGCGCCGTTGTGGCGGACATCCCTGCCCTGTTTGCAACCGGAATCGTCATAGCCCTCATGCTCGGGAGGTGCGAAGCACCGTCCCAAAGCACGAGGGCGTCTCCCGTGCCCACTGGATCCTCCTTCGAGACGCAGCCTGGAGGCTGCTCCTCAGCATGAGGTTCGCGGATTAAGCCAGACGCTCAAGACAACGGGATAAAGGACAATAATCTTAAAACGATCAGACAACAAAAAAACCCCACCCTCGCAGTGGAGGATGGGGCCTTGCTGAACCTCGGAACGCCAGGCGTCAGGTGTTCATCGAATCGAAGAAGTCGCTGTTCGACTTGGTCTGGCGCAGCTTGTCGAGCAGGAACTCGATGGCGTCGACGGTGCCCATCGGGTTGAGGATGCGACGCAGCACGTACATCTTCTTGAGCGTATCGGAAGGAACCAGGAGTTCCTCCTTGCGGGTGCCGGACCGGGTGATGTCGATGGCCGGGAAGGTGCGCTTGTCGGCCACCTTGCGGTCCAAGATGATTTCCGAGTTGCCGGTGCCCTTGAACTCTTCGAAGATCACCTCGTCCATGCGCGATCCAGTATCGATGAGCGCGGTGGCGATGATGGTGAGCGAACCGCCTTCCTCGATGTTACGCGCCGCGCCGAAGAAGCGCTTCGGACGCTGCAGGGCGTTTGCGTCGACACCGCCGGTGAGCACCTTGCCGGATGACGGCACAACCGTGTTGTAGGCACGTCCCAGGCGCGTGATCGAATCGAGCAGGATGACCACGTCGCGGCCGTGCTCCACCAGGCGCTTGGCCTTCTCGATCACCATCTCGGCAACCTGCACGTGGCGGGTGGCCGGCTCGTCGAAGGTGGAGGCCACGACCTCACCCTTCACGGAACGCTGCATGTCCGTCACCTCTTCCGGGCGCTCGTCGATGAGCAGTACGATGAGATAGCATTCCGGATGATTGGTGGTGATCGACTGCGCCACGTTCTGCATCAGCACGGTCTTGCCCGTGCGCGGCGGGGCGACGATCAGGGCGCGCTGGCCTTTGCCGATCGGCGACACGATGTCGATGATGCGCGGCGAGAAATCCTTGCGGGTCGGATCCTCGATCTCGAGCTTGAAGCGCTCGGCCGGGAAGAGCGGCGTCAGGTTGTCGAAGTGAACCTTGTGCCGGATCTTCTCCGGGTCCTCGAAATTGATGGTGTTGACCTTCAGGAGAGCGAAGTAGCGCTCGCCTTCCTTAGGGCCTCGGATCGGCCCGTCCACCGTGTCGCCGGTGCGAAGCCCGAACTTCCGGATCTGCGACGGCGACACGTAGATGTCGTCTGGTCCGGGCAGGTAGTTCGAATCAGCCGAACGCAGGAAGCCGAAGCCGTCCTGCAGAACCTCGACCACGCCCGCGCCGATGATCTCCACCTCGCGGGTCGCAAGCTGCTTGAGGATGGCGAACATGAGCTCCTGCTTGCGCATCGTGCTCGCGTTTTCCACCTCAAGCTCTTCGGCGAAAGCGATGAGTTCGGTGGGCGTCTTGGATTTCAGGTCTTGAAGTTTGATTTCCCTCATCGGGGAACACTCTCGGGTAGGATTCTCGCGGGCAGATTGTGGGTGAGCCTGAACGCGTGGGAAGATGAAAGGGGAACGTTGACAGGGCCGCCCAGTTCACGAACCGTGACTTGAAGGGCCTGAGAGCCCCGCGCAGCGCAATCTGTCTTTAGGGAAGAGAAGTCTTCTTTAACCCGGTTCGGTATTTTTCTCAAGAGCCTTGGCCACAGGAGATTGATCAAGGTTTTGTGTGCGCTCCTCAGGATGAGGGCGAGCGCCAAAGAGCACCTCCACCGTCATCCCGGACGGAGCGCAGCGAAGATCCGAGACCCATAACCGCCAGCGGCTCAAGATGTGGTGGTGAGCGTCCCGCCGCGTCGAAACAATGGGATGGCCGGGACACGCCCGGCCATGACAGAGAACCTTCTGTTGCCTCTCACCTCGAGGCCAACCTGGGAGGGCGATTCACCGGATCTTCAAAACGGCTTCACGATCACCAGGATCACGATGCCGATCATCAGCACCGTCGGAACTTCGTTGATCATCCGGTAGAACTTTTGCGGGCGCTCGTTCCGGTCGGCGGCGAAATCCTTCACCATGCGCGACAGCATCCCGTGCACGCCGGAGAGGATCAGCACGAGCAGAACCTTCGCGTGCAGCCAGCCCGACGTGTACCACCCGCCCTGCCAGATCAGGATCAGGCCCAGCACCCAGGTGACGATCATGGCCGGGTTGATGATGGCCTTGAGGAGGCGGCGCTCCATGATCTTGAACGTGTCCGACTGGATCGAGCCCTTCGGGGCGTCGCAATGGTAGACGAAGAGCCGGGGCAGATAGAGCATCCCGGCCATCCAGCTGATGACCGCGATGACGTGGAAGGCCTTGATCCACAGATACAGCATGTCATGCCCCCCTGACGCGCGCGACAAGCTGCGACACGTGCTCGACCGGCGTCTCCGGCAGAATGCCGTGCCCGAGATTGAAAATATGCGGACGGCCTTTGACCGCCGAGAGGATGTGATCGACTCCCCTCTCCAAAGGCTCGCCGCCCGCGATCAGAGCCAGGGGATCGAGATTGCCCTGTGTGGCCACATGGCCGGGCAGGGTCGGCAACACCTGGGCCGGATCGAGGGTCCAGTCGAGCGCGAGGGCATCGCCGATGCCGGCCGCGGCGAAGCGATGAAGATGCGACCCGCCTCCCCTGACGAACACGATCACCTTCGCGTGCGGTCGCGCGGCCTTCAATCCCTCGACGATGCGCCGGATCGGCTCGAGGGACAGGGAGTCGAACAGAGCCGGAGGAAGGGCCGACCCGAAGCTCTCAAAGATCTGCACGGCTTCCGCGCCCGCGTCGATCTGCCGGATGAGGTAGGTGGTCGATGCCCGCACCAGCCTGTCGATCAGGGCCACCATGAAGGCCGGATCGCGATAGGCGGTCAACCGCGCCGGTGCTTGGTCGGGCGTGCCCTTCCCGGCGATCATGTAGCTCGCGACCGTCCAGGGTGCCCCGCAGAAGCCCAGAAGGGTGGTCTCGGCCGGCAGGGAACCCCGCAGGCGCTGCAGGGTCTCGAAGACCGGCTCCAGACGCTCCAGGGGAAGCTCATCCTTCAAGCGGGTGAAATCGGCCTCCGACGTGACCGGATCGAGCTTGGGACCCTCGCCTTCCACGAAGCGCACGTCCTGGCCCAGCGCATGGGGGATCACCAGGATGTCGGAAAACAGGATCGAGGCGTCGAACTGAAAGCGCCTGATCGGCTGGAGGGTGACTTCCTCGGCGAGCCTTGGGGTGTAGCACAGATCCAGGAACGAGCCGGCCTGCGTGCGCGTGGCGCGATACTCTGGCAGATAGCGTCCGGCTTGGCGCATGATCCAGATCGGCGGAGGCCAGACGGCTTCTCCTTCGAGAACGCGGAGGATGGATTTGGTCGGACGCTCGCTCACAGGCCCTCTCTAAAACTATAGAATATTTGAATCTAGAATCTGATGTTTCTCTTGGAGCGTGAATCACGACGCCGCAAGCCCATCCACAGCCGGTCCACACCGCCCCGCTTGTTCACGATTGATTAACGGGTGTGACGCCGGCGCCCCAAACCTTTCCGAATTCTTAAAGCTTAACAGATCCCTAACGCGCCGTTGCGAGATTCGACTCGAGACCGACCGGCTGATTCGTGCCGGATTCTCCCAAAGAGGCGACTCCCGTTCCGCACAAAGGCTGGCCCTGTTGATGATTTGGTAACCTTCCCACAGGGCCTCGCGCTGGACCTGCGCGCGCAAGCGAACTATCCACATTCATCGACTCCTTATACGGGGGCCTGTGTGGGACGCAGTTATTTCCATCTTCATCTCGTGTCCGACTCCACGGGCGAGACCCTGATCACCGTAGCGCGGGCGGCCGTTGCCCAATACGAAGGCATCGCGGCGATCGAGCATGTCTATCCGCTGGTCCGCTCGCACACCCAGCTCGCGCGGGTCCTGTCCGAGATCGAAAACGCGCCCGGCATCGTGCTCTACACCCTGGTGGAGCAGGATCTCGCCGAGCGCCTGGAAGAGGTGTGCCGGGCGACCTCGTCGCCACATCTCTCCGTGCTCGCCCCGGTCCATCAGCTGCTGTCGTCCTACCTTGGAGCCCACTCGACCGCGCGGCCCGGCGCGCAGCACATGCTGAACGCGGAATACTTCAAGCGCATCGACGCCATGAACTTCACCCTCCTCCACGACGATGGGCATCTGCCACAGGATCTGGACGAGGCGGACGTGATTCTGGTGGGCGTCAGCCGCACGTCCAAGACGCCGACGGCGATCTATCTTGCCAATCGCGGCATGCGCACGGCCAATATTCCGCTGGTGCCGGGCGTGCCGCCGCCGTCCATTCTCGAAACCGCCCGCAAGGCCCTGATCGTGGGCCTCGTGGCGACGCCCGAGCGCATCGTGCAGATCCGGCAGAACCGGCTGCTCAGCCTGAAGGCCGACGACGACACGGCCTACGTGAACCGGGACGCGGTCGCGGAGGAAATCGCGGCCTCGCGCCGGCTCTTCGCCCGCCACAACTGGCCGATGATCGACGTGACCCGCCGGTCGATCGAGGAAACGGCGGCCGCCATCATCGAGCTGCACCGCGACCACCGCCTGCGATTCATCGCCGAATGAGCATGAGCCGCCTCTGGACCGGACCTGCCCCGCTGCTCCTGGCCTCCACCAGCGCGACCCGGCGCGCCCTTCTGGAAAGCGCAGGCCTCTCGGTCGACACCGACGCGCCGGGGGTGGATGAGCGCGCCATCGAGGAGGTGGCGCGACGCGAGAACCTTAATCCCATGGGCCTGGCCCAGCGGCTTGCGGCGGAAAAAGCCCTGGCGGTGAGCCGCCGGCATCCGGAACGTCTGGTCCTCGGGGGCGATCAGGTTCTAGCCTGCGGGGCCGAGATTTTTCACAAACCCGAAGACCGGCAGGCAGCGCGAGCGCAGCTCGAACGTCTTGCGGGACGACGCCACGCCCTGCACTCCGCCGGCGCGCTTGCCCAAGGCGGGCGCGTGGTGGGTGAATTCAAGGATGCGGCGCACCTTGCGATGCGGACGCTTACGCCGGAAAACATCGACCTCTATCTGGCGCTTGCCGGGCCGCAGGTCCTCCACAGCGTCGGGGTCTATCAGCTGGAGGGACTCGGCATCCATCTGTTCGAGGAGGTTGAAGGGGACCACTCGACCATTCTAGGACTGCCGCTACGGCCGCTTCTTTCCACCCTGCGCCGTCTCGGCCTTCTTGCCTTCTAGGAACGGTTTCATGACGAAAGCCTTCGTCGTCGGACATCCGATCAAACATTCCCGCTCGCCGCTCATCCATGGGCATTGGCTGAAGGAGCACGGGATTTCAGGTGCCTATGAGCGGATCGACGTGTCGCCCGACGATTTCCCCCTGTTCCTGAAAAATTTTTCGGACCAGGGATTTATCGGCGGAAATGTCACCATCCCCCACAAGGAGGCGGCTTTCAGGGGCGTCGACCGCCGCACAAAGCGCGCGCAGCGGCTCAAGGCGGTCAACACCCTCTGGATCGAGGACGGCCTTCTCTGGGGCGACAACACGGACGTGCTGGGCTTCATGGCCCATCTCGACCAGAGCCTGGGGAAAAACTGGGCAGACGTTGTGGATACGGCTTTGGTGGTCGGAGCAGGCGGAGCAGGGCGGGCCATCGTGGCCGGCCTTCAGGAACGGGGTCTCGGGCATGTTCTCGTGGCAAACCGCAGCCTGTCCAAAGCTGAGGAACTCGTTGCCGATCTTGACGATGACGGTCCGTCAGTTCTCCAAGCCCTTGGCTGGGACCGGATCGACGCGGCCCTGAGCCAGGCGGACCTGATCGTCAACACCACCTCGCTGGGGCTGGCCGGACAGCCGCCCCTGGACCTGGACCTGGGGAAAACCACTGACAAGACCGTGGTGGCCGATGTGGTGTATGTTCCGCTCAAGACGCCCTTGCTGGCCGCCGCCGAGGCGCGGGGCTTGCGCGTGGTCGACGGTCTGGGGATGCTGCTCCATCAGGCGGCTCCAGGCTTTGCCCGCTGGTTCGGCGTGACGCCGGAGGTCACGCCCGCCCTGAGGGACCTCATCGTGGCCGATATCGAGACCTCCGCATGACGTTCGTGCTCGGGCTGACGGGCTCCATCGGGATGGGCAAGTCGGCGACGGCCGCCATCTTCCGGCGGCTCGGCGTTCCGGTCCACGACGCGGACGCCACCGTGCACACCCTCTATCGCGGCCGCGCCGCGCCGCTGATCGAGCAGGTCTTTCCGGGCACTGTCACGGACGGCGCGGTCGACCGGGCGAAGCTCGGGGCGGCCGTTCTCGGGGATTCCGAGCGGATGAAGGCGCTCGAGACCATCGTGCATCCCCTGGTGCGCGAGGAGGAAGAGGCCTTTCTGCACCGGGTCTCGGCGCTGGCGCCCGTGGCGATCCTCGACATCCCCCTCCTGTTCGAGACCGGTGGAGAGGCGCGTTGCGACGGCGTTCTGGTGGTCACCGCCCCTTCGGCTGTGCAGCGCGAGAGGGTTCTGGCCCGGCCGGGGATGACGCAGGAAAAATTTACCGCCATCCTGCATAAGCAGATGCCGGACGCAGAGAAGCGCGCCAGGGCCCATTTCCTCTTGGATACGGGTCGCGGTTTTGCGTCCGCGCAGGCTCAGGCGCGGTCGATTCTGGCCTGTCTGGCCGGCAGGCCCGGGCGGGTCCGGCACCAAGGGGTTCGATGATGTTGCGTGAAATCGTTCTGGATACGGAAACCACCGGCACCGAGCACGCCCAGGGCGACCGGGTCATCGAAATCGGCTGCGTCGAACTCCTGAACCACATTCCGACCGGCCGGACCTATCACGTCTACATCAACCCGCAGCGCGCCGTCTCCGCGGGGGCCCTTGCGGTCCATGGCCTGTCCGACTCCTTTTTGGCCGACAAGCCGGTTTTCGCATCGATCGCGGACGAGTTCGTGGAATTTATCGGCGACGGACGGCTCGTCATCCACAACGCTTCGTTCGACGTGGGCTTTCTGAACGCGGAATTCGCCCGGACCGGCCACAAGCCCATCGATCTCGGCGGCGTGGTCGATACCCTGTCCATGGCCCGGCGCAAGCATCCGGGCGCGGCCAACAACCTCGACGCGCTCTGCTCCCGCTACGGGATCGACAATTCCAAGCGCACCAAGCACGGGGCGCTCCTCGACGCGGAAATCCTGGCCGAGGTCTATATCGAGCTCATCGGCGGCAAACAGGTGGGCTTCGATCTCTCCCTGCAGCCCGCCTCGGGACGAGGCACCCAGGTTCAGACGGGAGCGGCAGCTCCCCGAGAGGCGCGACCACGCCAGATGATCTCGCGGCTGACGGAGGCCGAGCGGGCCGCTCATTCGGCTTTCATCGAGACGCTCGGACAAAATCCGCTGTGGCGGGAGTATCTCGGACAGGCTCCCGATGCGAAGGCTTGAGACGGATTATCCCATCGCAGCCTCATCCTGAGGGGCGCGAAGCGCCGTCTCGAAGGATCAGGCGTCTCCAGAGAGCACTTGAACCTCCTTCGAGACGCAGCCAAGGCTGCTCCTCAGGATGAGGGTGGAGACAGGTTGTCGAAAACAAATCGGGCGAGACAGATGCTGCCTCGCCCGGGAAAACTTCGAGCCGTGTGACCGGCAACCCTTACGACAGCGTCGTGGCCTGGCCGCCTTGCTGGCCCTGCATTTCGGCTGCGCGCTGGCGATAGAGCGCCACGAAATCGATCGGGTCGATGTAGAGGGGCGGGAAGCCGCCGTTGCGGACCGCATCGGCCACCATCTGGCGCGCGAAGGGGAACAGCAGGCGCGGGCACTCGATCATCACCACCGGGTGAAGCTGGTCCTGTGGGATGTTTTGGACCCGGAAAACGCCCGAATAGGTCAGCTCGAACGCGAACAGAACGTCCTTGTCGCCGATCTTGGCATTGCCCTCGAGGGTCAGGTCGATCTCGAAATCCGCATCGGCGAGCTGCTTGGCGTTGACGTTGACCTGCAGGTTGATCTGCGGGCCTTCCGCCTGCTGCTGCAGAGAACGGGGGGCATTGGGGTTCTCGAACGAGAAGTCCTTGCAGTACTGGGCGAGGGCGTTGAGCGAGGGCACGCCGCCGTCCTGCGCTCCGTTGTTTGCCGGGGTGTCGGCCATGTTTCATGCTCCGAGTTGAAGAATCGGGTGGAGCCCGCACGGAGCGCTCATGAAAAAGCGCCGGATCGGCAACGGGCCATGGGCGTTCGCGCTACCATGCTTCATTCCCGCGAACAAGATTGAAGCTTTCTCGGTCGCTTGTCGCAGGCAGAGGTGGATGTTACGACCCATAGGCCCCATATGCGGAGGATCACTCCTTTGCTTTGGTCGGGGCAAAGCCTGGCGGTTCCAACGCCAGGTCCGGGCAAGCCGACAACGGATCGACGATGCAGGACTCCTTCGACATCACGACCCTTATTTTTATCGTTCTGGCGGTTTTCGTCATCTGGCGCCTTCGTTCGGTGCTGGGACAGAAGACCGGCAACGAACAGCCGCCGTTCGATCCGCTCTCGCGCCGCGATTCCGGCGTGCGTCCCGGCCCCGCGTCGGCCGAGCAGGACAATGTAGTGCGTCTCCCCGGCGCCAATGGCGCTCGTCCCGCAGCCGAGGTTCAGCTCTCGGAACGCTGGAAGGGCATTGCCGAGCCCGGCACGCCGATGGCCCAGTCGCTCAACGACATCGCCCGTTCCGAGCCGTCCTTCGAGCCTGCATCCTTCCTGGAAGGCGCAAAGGCCGCCTACGAGATGATCGTCACGGCCTTCGCCCAGGGCGATCGCCGCACCCTCAAGGACCTCCTGTCGAAGGAAGTCTATGAGGGCTTCGAGCGCGCCATCACCGAGCGCGAGCGTCGGAACGAGAAGGTGGAGACCACCTTCGTGTCGATCGACAAAGCCGAGATGGCCGGCGCCGAAATCCACGGGAAGACGGCCCAGATCATCGTGCGCTTCCACTCGAAGCTGATCACCGTTACCCGGGACGCCGTCGGCGCCGTGGTGGACGGAAGCTCCGATGCGGTCGTGGACGTCACGGACGTGTGGACCTTCGCCCGCACCCTCGGCAGCCGCGATCCCAACTGGCAGCTGGTCGCGACCGAAGCGGGACAATGACGCATGCCGGGCAGGCCCTTCTCTCCTGCGTCGCCTGCATCTTCTCCTGGACGGTGATCATGTCGGGCGCGGTCGCATCGCCGCTCGAGGGCAAGGCGCGCCTCGAACCCGTGTCCTTTGCGGATCTCTCGGGCTGGGAGGCGGATGATCACCAGGCGGCCTTCGGGGCTTTTCTGCGCTCCTGCAAGGCGCTCGTGGCGCAGGCCGCCGAACTGAGGCCCGCCCAGACGCCTGATGCGGACCTGCTGGAGGTCTGCCGCGCAGGCCTGGCGGTCCCCTCGCCGACGGCCCCCGAGGCGCGCCGCTTCTTCGAGACCCACTTCGAGCCCTTCGCCGTTCGGCCGGTTTCAGGCGAAGGGTTCCTGACCGGCTATTACGAGCCCGAGTTCAAAGGCTCGCGCGAGCGCAACGCTGCCTACAAGGCCCCCCTGCTCTCCCGGCCCGACGATCTCGTGACCATACCCCAGGGCGAGACCCTGCAGGGCCTCGATCCCGGTCTTCAGGCCGCCCGGCAGACCGCTCAGGGCTACGAGCCCTACCCCGACCGCGCCGCCATCGAAGACGGGGCGCTAGGCGACCGGGCGAAACCCATCGTGTACCTGCGCGAGCCCGGCGAGGCCTTCATCATCCATGTCCAGGGCTCCGCCCGGATCCGCCTCGACGACGGCTCCGTGATGCGCGTTGCCTATGCGGGCCGCAACGGCTTGCCCTATACGTCCATCGGCCGCCTCCTCGTGCAGCAGGGGGTGATGGACCTGGAATCCATGACGCTCGAAAAGCTCATGGGCTGGCTGAAGGACAACCCCGAGCCTGCCCGTGCGCTCATGCGGCAGAACCGGTCCTATATCTTCTTCCGGGAGGCTGGCGAGCTTGCTCCCGAGGACGGTCCGATCGGCGGAGCCGGCATTCCGCTGATCCCGGGCCGTAGTCTTGCGGTCGACCGGAGTCTCTGGGCCTATAGCCTGCCCATGTGGCTCGAGGGCCAGCTTCCCCTGACGCTCACGGAGGCCGAACCCTTGCGGCGGCTCATGATCACGCAGGACACGGGCTCGGCCATCGTGGGTCCGGCGCGGGGGGATTTCTTCTTCGGCAGCGGCCCCGAGGCCGGCACCCGGGCCGGGTTGCTGCGCCACCCGGTGCGTTTCGTGGTCCTGAAGCCTCGCGTCCAGTCATGAACAAGCCGCGCCGGTCCCGTCCGCTCAGCCCGGAAGAGCGACGGCTCTGGGGGCAGGTCGCGCGGAGCGTCAAGCCCATGAAGGGCAAGGCGCCGCTGCCGGAACCCGAGCCCGACGAGCGGGCCGATGCGGCTCCGACGCGCAAGACAGTGCTCCCGCCCCTGCCCGCTCCCGTCGTCGCGGCAAAGCCGGCGCTGCCGCCCCTCGCGCCCGTCGAGCGCAAGACCCTGCAGGCCTTGCGGCGGGGAAAGAAGGCGGTCGATAGCGTCATCGATCTCCACGGGATGCGCCAGGACGAGGCGCATTTCGCCCTGATCCGCTTTCTTCACCGGGCGCAGGCCTCAGGCCACGCGGTCGTTCTCGTGGTCACCGGCAAGGGCGGAGCCCCCTCGGCCCACGGCCTGTTCGAGGAGCGCGGTGTCCTGCGCCGGATGGTGCCGCACTGGCTGCGCCTGCCCGATCTCAGATCCCTTGTGGTCGGATTCGAGGAAGCCTCTCCCCAACATGGCGGATCCGGTGCACTCTATGTCAGGCTTCGCCGCAGGCGGGGCGCGGGATGAACGGATGACGCCTTTCGGTGAACGGGTACGGCAGCTTCGCCGCGAGCGTGGACTCCTCCTCAAGGACATGGCTGCGCATCTGGGGGTCTCCAGCGCCTATCTGTCGGCCCTGGAACGGGGCGAGCGCGGAAAGCCGACCTGGACCCTGATCCAGGGAGTCCTCCAATATTTCAACATTATCTGGGACGAGGCCGACGAGCTCGCCCGACTGGCCGACATGTCCGACCCGAGGGTGAAGATCGACACCGGCGGCTGCGACTCCCGCGCCACCCTGGTGGCGAACCGCCTCGCGCGGGAGATCCGCAGCCTGTCCGAGAGCGAGATCGACGCCATCCTGGCCGTGCTCGATACCGCCCAGGAACGGGCCAGGCGAGCCGTGCTCTTTATCGAGACGGCCCAGGATTCCGGCCAATCCGCTTCGCCGCCTGGCCAACTTTAGGGCGCGTCGAACGAACTCAACCTTCGTGGCCGGAAAGTCGAAGCGCCGCGTTGCCCCATGAGCCTGCAAAGACGCTCCGTCCGCACCCGTCTCGGCAAGGGAAGGGGGAGCCCCGTCCTGCAGCGTTTGCGCTCCCGGACGCCGCTGCCCGCCCGCGCTAACGAACATGTTCCCGAAAACCGGTTCCCACCGGTCCTGATCATGCTCTAAAGAGACCATGAGATCAGACGGAGACGATCCCTTGCGCGTACTTGCCATCGACACAGCGCTCAACGCCTGCTCGGCCTGCATCCTGCAGGCGGGGGATGCCGAGCCGTTGGCCCAGGAGACCATCCTGATGGAGCGGGGCCACGCGGAAGCCCTGCTGCCGCTCATCGATCGGCTCGCCGCCCAGGTCGATGGAGGCTTCGACAGCCTCGACCGGGTCGCCGTCACGGTCGGTCCCGGTAGCTATACGGGCCTGAGGGTCGGCATCGCGGCCGCCCGCGGCATCGGGCTGGCGGCCGATATCCCGGTGATCGGCGTCGCGACGCTCTCGGCTTATCTCGCGCCCATCATGGCGAGCGAGAGGCGCGGCCTCTTCACGGCTGCCATCGACGCCAAGCACGGACACATCTACATCCAGGCCATCGCGGCCGGCGGGCGCACCATCATCCAGCCGAGTCTCATGGGCTTTCGCGACGCGGTCCGGCTCCTCGGCTCGGGGCCTATCCTGGTGACCGGAAACGCCGCGCCCCAGCTCGCCGCCGAGGCGAGGGCGCAGGGGGTCGAGGTTGTGGGCAGCGAACCGTCGCTGGTGCCGGACATCGCCTGGGTGGCCCGGCTCGGCGCCTTGGCCGACCCCACTCATGCCCTGCCGAAGCCGCTTTACCTGCGCGAGCCCGACGCCAAGCCCCAGGATGGCGCGCGAATCGCCCGCCGATAGGTGTCCTCGGATGAGTTTCCTGGACCGCTTCAGCCGCCCGCCTCCGGCCCATGTCGAGCCCCTCGGCACGGAAGCGGCCTCCCGCCTCGCCGCCATCCATGCCACCGCTTTCGCGCGCGCCTGGAGCACCGTCGAGTTCGAGGGACTGCTGGGGGAGCGGGGCATAATCGCGGACGGGCTCTTCCTGGGCCGCAAATCGAGGCCTGCCGGATTCGTCCTCTCACGGGTCGTGGTGGACGAGGCGGAAATCCTCACCGTGGCCTTAGGCCCGGAGGCCCGTGGACGCGGACACGCCCGCCCCCTCCTGACCCGGCATCTCGACAATCTATCCCGCCAGGGCGTCTGCCGGGTGCATCTGGAAGTCGAGGAGGGCAACGCGCCGGCACTTGCGGTCTACCGCCGTCTCGGCTTCCAGGAAATCGGACGCAGAACAGGCTATTATCTCAAATCGGACGGAACGCGGGTCGCAGCACTCACCATGGCGCTGGACCTCTAGCGCGTCGTGGAGAAATGGATGCCGTTTCGCGCATCGAACGGGTCCCGGAAGCGAGGACGGCTTTCCGGTTCGGGGCTCTAGAGCGTCGGACATTTAAGTGGACGCACCACCAGCGGCTTGGAGATGGCTCCAGGATTGCTGAGATGCAGAGTACATCGGATCCGACTTCTTGTCTGATGCTCTAGAGTATAGCCCCCGCGCAACCTGTCGCCTATAAGCATCCGCGAGGAGTGGGTTCAGCCTTGGCTTCACGCAACACCAAACCGGCAAGACCGCGTCGGTCGGACGCCATCGAGCGGGCCTGCCGCGAGAAGGGACTGCGCATGACCGGCCAGCGCCGGATCATTGCGCGCATTCTCGACGATGCGGCCGATCATCCCGACGTGGTGGAGCTGCATCGTCGCGCCGCGGCGGTGGACGACCGCATCTCGCTCTCGACCGTCTACAGGACCGTGAAACTCCTGGAGAACCAGGGCATCATCGAGCGCCTCGATTTCCGCGACGGTCGTTCCCGCTACGAGCAGGCGGCCCGGGAGCACCACGACCATCTCATCAATCTGGAAACCGGCGCCGTGATCGAGTTCCAGTCGGACGAGATCGAAGCGCTTCAGACCGAAATCGCCCGGCGGCTCGGTTACAAGGTGGTGTACCACCGGCTCGAACTTTACGCCGTGCCCATCCCCAAGGACGAAGCGTGAGCCGGATCCTCGTGGGGTTTCGGCTCCTTTGCCTGGCCCTTTGCAGCCTCGTCCTTGTGCCCCTGCAGATGCTGGCGCTGCTCCTGGGCTGGGACATCCTGCACCGGGTGCCCATGTGGTTCCACCGGGTCCTGCTGCGCCTCTTCAA
The DNA here is from genome assembly GCF_003332305.1 of Microvirga aerophila. Lineage (GTDB taxonomy): Bacteria > Pseudomonadota > Alphaproteobacteria > Rhizobiales > Beijerinckiaceae > Microvirga > Microvirga aerophila. The sequence continues at coordinate 34,881 of NZ_QOIO01000024.1, forward strand.
CGTGCGCGTGATCGAGCGCGGGAAGCCACCCGGGGAGGCCGCCACGCTGGTGGTGTCCAACCACGTGTCCTGGCTCGACATTCCGGTGATCGGGTCGCTTCATCCTCTCTCGTTCATCGCCAAGTCCGAGATCGAGGGCTGGCCGGTGGTGGGCTTCATGGCCAAGCTCCAGCGATCCGTGTTCATCGACCGCCAGCGCCGGAAAGCGACCGCCGAGGTCAATGATGCGCTCGCTCACCGGCTGGTGAAGGGCGAGGTGATCGTGCTCTTCGCGGAAGGAACCACCAGCGATGGCAACCGGCTCCTGCCCTTCCGCTCCTCTCTGGTGGGCGCGGCGCAGACGGCCCTGATGCACGACGACGTCGAGCATGTCTTCCTGCAACCGCTCGCCATCTCGTATACGCGCCGCCACGGCCTGCCGGTCACCCGGCGCGACCGCCCCTTCATCGCCTGGTACGGCGACATGGATCTCGCATCGCACCTGAAACTTTTCGTCCAGGCCATCCCGCTTGAGGTGGTCGTGACCTGGGGCGAGCCGATCTCCTTCGAGGGCAGCCGCAAGGTGGCGACGAAGCGGGCGGAGATCGAGGTGCGCAAGGCGCTGAAACACGCCTGATCCGATGCCGCAGGCGCGCGGCTATTCTCTTGACGCGGCAAAAGGCGTAAAGAACCGTTCGACTCCTGCCCTTTTCGGGCTCCTGATCCAAGCACGGGCCGTCCCAGCGTGAAAAAAGTCTTCGTCAAATCCTATGGCTGCCAGATGAACGTCTATGACGCCGAGCGCATGGCGGACGTTCTTGCCACCGAGGGGTACAGCGAAACCAAGGCCATGGAGGAGGCGGACCTCGTCATCCTCAACACCTGCCACATCCGCGAGAAGGCGGCCGAGAAGGTCTATTCCGAACTTGGGCGCGTGCGCGAGATGAAGCAGGAGCGGGAGGCTTCGGGCCTCGAGACAAAAATCGTCGTGGCGGGTTGCGTCGCCCAGGCCGAAGGCAAGGAAATCCTGCGCCGACAGCCGGCCGTGGACGTGGTGGTGGGCCCGCAGAACTATCACAATCTCCCGGCGCTTCTGAGGAAGTCCCAGGCCGAGCGGATCGTCGACACGGAATTCCCCGTCGAGGACAAGTTCGACCACCTGCCCGCGCCCGCCAAGGCCAAGATCCAGAGCCGGGGCGTCTCGGCCTTCCTGACCATTCAGGAGGGTTGCGACAAGTTCTGCACCTTCTGCGTGGTGCCTTATACCCGCGGCGCCGAGGTCTCGCGCCCCGTCTCCCGAATCCTGGACGAGGCGATGCGCCTTGCCGATGCGGGCGTGCGGGAGTTGACCCTCATAGGCCAGAATGTGAACGCGTATCATAGGGAGGGGCCGGACGGTTCGGTCTGGTCGCTCGGACGCCTGTTGCGCCGCTTGGCCGAGGTGCCGGGCATCGCGCGCCTGCGCTACACCACCAGCCATCCCCGCGACATGGACGACGAGCTGATCGAGGCCCATGGCGGTCTGCCGGCGCTGATGCCCTACCTGCACCTTCCCGTGCAGTCCGGCTCCGACCGGATCCTCGACGCGATGAACCGCAAGCACACGGGCGACGAATACCGCCAGCTGATCGCGCGCATACGCAAGCTGCAGCCCGACATTGCCCTGTCGTCCGACTTCATCGTGGGCTTTCCGGGCGAGACGGACCAGGATTTCGAGGACACCATGCGGCTTGTGGCCGATATCGGCTTTGCCATGTCGTATTCCTTCAAATACAGCCCCCGCCCCGGCACGCCGGCGGCTGAAATCGCCGATCAGGTTCCGGAAGCCGTGAAGGCGGAGCGCTTGGCCCGCCTGCAAAACCTGTTGGAAACGCAAAGACAGGCTTTCAATCACGGAACCGTTGGTCAGACTCTCGACGTTCTCTTGGAGAAGCCGGGTCGTCATCCGGGCCAGATCGCAGGCAAGTCGCCCTATCTGCAACCCGTGCAGTTCGAGAGCGACCAGCACCGCATCGGCGAGATCGTGGCGGTGCGGATCGTCCGGGCGGGCTCCAACAGCCTGTTCGGGGAGTGGATCAAGCCTGGCGACAAGGTCGCGGCTTAAACAGATGGAGAGGCATTTGAGGCCAGCGGACAACGTGACCGCACGAGCACAAAGGGGCCGAAACGCTTCAAGCTTACATCCAGGCGTCGTGGAAGAGGCCGAGATCATTCTCACCTTCGACGACAATCGCCTCGCCAGCCTTGTCTTCGGTCAGTACGACCAGAACCTCGCCCATCTGGAGAGACGCCTGAACGTGGCGGCCATCGCCAACGGCAACCGGGTCACCGTGAAGGGCACCCCCGAGGCGTCCGAACTGGCCCGACGCGTCCTCGAAGGACTCTACGAGCGCGCCCGGCAGGGCGTGACGCTGGCTCCCGGCGACGTGGACGGAGCCATTCAGGAGAGCACCCTGCAAGGCACCCTTTTTCCGAAGGCCGAGGACGCGCCTGTTCCAGGCCTAACCGCCTTCGATCAGATCGCGACCCGCAAACGCGGTCCTGTCCGGGCCCGCAACGCGGCGCAGAACGCCTATATCAAGGCCCTCAAGCAGCACGAGCTCGTGTTCGCCGAAGGTCCGGCCGGCACCGGCAAGACCTGGCTGGCGGTGGGCTACGCGGTGTCCCTGCTGGAGCAGGGCCAAGCCGACCGCCTCATCCTGTCGCGCCCGGCCGTCGAGGCGGGCGAGCGCCTCGGCTTCCTGCCGGGCGACATGCGCGAGAAGGTCGATCCCTACCTTCGGCCGATCTACGACGCCCTCTACGATTTCATGGAGGCCCGTCACGTGGACCGGGGCCTGCAGACCGGCATGATCGAGATCGCGCCGCTGGCCTTCATGCGCGGTCGCACGCTCACCAACGCGGTGGTGCTGCTCGACGAGGCGCAGAACACCACCACCATGCAGATGAAGATGTTCCTGACCCGCCTCGGCGAAGGCTCGCGCATGATCATCACCGGCGATCCGACCCAGATCGATCTGCCTCCCGGCCAGAAATCGGGCCTGATCGAGGCCGTGCGCATTCTCGACGGCGTCGAGGGCATCGGGCGCGTCACCTTCAAGGAGCAGGACGTGGTGCGCCACGACCTCGTGCGCCGCATCGTGACCGCCTACGACGCGGCCTCCCGGCAGGAACCGGCGCAGGATCGCAGGTGATCACGCTCGATGTCATGATCGAGGCCGGCGCCTGGGCCAGCCTCGACAACGCGGAGGCTCTGGCGCAGCGGGCCGCCGAAGCCGCCGTCACTGTCGCCGACGAGACCGACGAGGAATTCGAGGTGAGCGTCATGCTGACCGACGATGACCACATCCAAGAGCTGAACCGCACTTGGCGGGGCAAGGACAAGCCCACCAACGTCCTGTCTTTCCCGGCGCCGGAGCAGCCGGGCCAAAGGGCCCCAGGCGAAACGGGCCCTCGCCATCTGGGCGATATTGCTTTAGCGTATGAAACGCTGGTGCGTGAATCCGAGGACGAATCCAAGGAACTTGCGCATCATTTTGCCCATTTGATCGTTCATGGAATCCTGCATCTCCTCGGTTACGACCATGAGGTCGAAGTGGAAGCGGAAATCATGGAAGCTCTTGAGGTGAAAGCACTCGCCACCCTTGGCATCGCCGATCCCTATCGCGATATGGCAGCTTGAGCCGCTGAGGCTTAAGGCTGAAACTCAACACCAATGAATGAAGATCGAAGTCCCAACGACCGTCTGGCCCGAACTCCCGCCGAGCCCGAGGCCTCCCATGACCACTGGTACGACAGGGTTCTGACCCGGCTCGGTCTCAAGGCCCGGGACTCCATCCGCGACGATCTCGAGGACGCCTTGTCCGAGACCGTCGAGGATGCGGACTTTTCGCCCCAGGAGCGGGCGATGCTCAAGAACGTGCTGGGTTTTCACCGCGTCCGCGTCGAGGACGCCATGGTGCCCCGGGCCGATATCGTGGCCGTGTCCGCGGATACGACCCTTGGGGAACTCCTGAGCCTGTTCCGGACCGCCGGCCATTCGCGCTTGCCGGTTTATGGCGAAACCCTCGACGACCCGAAAGGTATGGTTCACATCCGGGACTTCCTGGATTTTATAGCCATGAGCGCCGATGCGGGCGCTTCGGAGGCCGGAACCGGTGCCGACACCCTGCCGAGCCTGGGACAGATCGACCTGTCCAAGACCTTGTCCGAAGCCAACATCTTACGCCCGGTCCTGTTCGTGCCGCGCTCCATGCCGGCCATCGACCTTCTCGTGCGCATGCAGGCCACCCGAACCCATATGGCGCTCGTCATCGACGAATATGGTGGCACCGACGGCCTCGTGTCCATCGAGGACCTGGTCGAGATGGTGGTCGGCGACATTGAAGACGAACATGACGAGGACACCGCCGAGATGATCGTGCGGGCGGCCGACGGATCCTTCATTGCGGACGCCAGAGCGAGCCTCGACGAGGTCCAGGAAAGCCTCGGCGTCGACCTCAATGGCGAGGACAGCGCTGAGGACATCGATACGCTGGGCGGCTTCATCGTCACGCTCGCGGGCCGCGTTCCCTCGCGCAACGAACTGATTCTCGGCCCCGCAGAGCTGGAATTCGAGGTCTTGGACGCTGACCCGCGTCGGGTGAAGCGCCTGCGCATCTCCCGGCGGGACGTCGCCATCCCGCCAGACGCCAGATCGGCCTCTCCCGAAAGCGCCGCCGCGGAATGATCCCCCTGGCGGATCGCGTCATCCACGCAACCGGATGGCGTCGCTGGCTCGTCGCTTTCGCGGCGGGCGCCGTCGGCGCTTTGGCGATGCCTCCCTTCGGCGTGCTTCCGGCGCTGGCCGTCTCTCTCACGCCTGCGGTCTGGCTTCTGGACGGCTCCATGAAGGCCGGACCCTCGCGCCGATCAGGCCTCAAGGCAGCGGCCGGGATCGGCTGGTTCTGGGGCTTCGGCTATTTCGTGGCCGGGCTTTGGTGGCTGGGGGCGGCCTTTCTGGTCGAGGCGGATCAGTTCGCTTGGGCCCTGCCCTTCGGCGTTTTGGGTCTGCCGGCTCTTCTCGCATTCTTTCCGGCTTTCGGCTTTGCGCTTGCTCGTCTGTTGTGGCTGCCGGACGCCTCCCGGATCCTTGCCTTTGCGTTCGCCCTGACAGCGAGCGAGTGGCTGCGGGGTCACCTCTTCACCGGCTTTCCCTGGAACAGCCCCGGCATGGCGCTGGGTCAGAACCTGTGGCTCATGCAATCCGCGTCCCTGGTCGGCCTCTACGGACTAACTTTCATGGCCTTGGCCATTGGGTCGGCGCCTGCAATGCTGGCAACGGGCCATACGAGGCGCGAGCGCTGGATGGCTCCGGGTCTTGCGGCGGCGTTTCTGGCCGCCATGGCGGCGTTCGGAGCCTGGCGGGTCCCCTCCGAGGCCGTGGCCAATGTCGACAATGTGCGGCTGCGCATCATGCAGCCGAACCTGCCCCAGGACGCCAAGTTCAATCCGCGTAACCGCGACGCAATCATGCGGCGCTATCTCACCATCAGCGCCGTTCCGGCAGCCGAGGGCTCGGCCCCGGCAACACATCTGATCTGGCCGGAATCGGCCTTTCCGTTTCTCCTGCACCGGGATCCGGGATCGCTGGCGCAGATCGCCACGCTGTTGGGGCCCAGCTCAGTCCTCGTCACCGGGGCGGCGCGCATGGGCGAACCTTTGCCGGGCGAAGCGGTCGGAAAATTCTTCAACGCCATTCAGGTCATCGACGATCAGGGAACCGTCATCGGCTCCTACGACAAGGTCCATCTAGTGCCGTTCGGCGAGTACGTGCCGAAATTCCTCGATGCAGCCATCAGGGCCGTGGGGCTACGCCAGTTCGTCCACATCCCCGGCGGCTTCGAGCCGAGCGAGAGCCGGGCCGCGTTGAGCATCCCCGGCCTGCCGCCGGTCGCCGCGACAATCTGCTACGAGGCGATCTTTCCGGGCCAGATCCTGCCGGACGGCCCCCGGCCCAATCTGATTCTCAACGTGACCAACGACGCTTGGTTCGGCCAAACGCCCGGACCCTACCAGCACTTCGCCCAGGCCCGGCTGCGTGCCGTCGAGGAGGGCCTTCCTCTCGTCAGGGCGGCCAACACGGGCATTTCCGCCGTGATCGATCCGTTCGGCCGGGTGGTCAAGAGCCTGCCCCTCGGCGTGGAGGGTGCAATCGATGCTCCTCTTCCGGTTGAAATTTCCGCAACTGTTTATAGCCAATTTGGCATCTTTGTTTTGACGGCCACGCTGGTGATCTGCTTAATGGCCCTCGTTGCGCGCCGCCGGCCAAGGATCATTCCAGGGCCGGGGAGAACGCGCGTCAACGCTGCGTAGTCTTGGAAGGAATTTGGGGTCTATGAAGAAGTCGACCGGCTCGATCGATAAGGAAATCGGCAGCAGGGTGCGCATGCGCCGCGTTTCCATCGGGATGAGCCAAGAAAAGCTCGGCGACATGCTGGGCCTCACCTTCCAGCAGGTCCAGAAATACGAAAAGGGCACGAACCGGATCAGCGTTGGGCGCCTTGTGGACATTGCCAAGATCCTTGGCGTCGACATCCATTTCTTCTTCAACGGGATCAAGAGCATCAAGGCCGATGCGGGCTTTGCAGAGGAAGACACGCCTCCTTATATCTCAGATGTGATGTCCACCCCCGAAGGCCTACAACTCATCCGGACCTTCACGGGAATCAAGAGCGCCAAGGTCCGCCGGAGCATCGTTCAGCTCGTTGCGGCTCTGGCCGCTCAGGAAGACGAAGAACGTTCGTCATAAAGAACGCGTTCGCTTGACCTTTCCTTCGGCCTGCGGCATGAGCCTTTTTTAACGCCTAGCGATATTAGGTTTCCTCTTCTTTATCCGCCACAAGGAATTCGTCGTGCGCCGTTCAAGCTACCTTTTCACCAGCGAGTCGGTTTCCGAAGGTCATCCGGACAAGGTTTGCGACCGGATCTCGGATTCCGTGGTCGATGCTTATCTGGCAGCCGAGCCGGAAGCCCGCGTGGCCTGCGAGACGCTTGCCACCACCAACCGGGTGGTCATTGCCGGCGAGGTGCGCGGACCTGATTCCATCACCAAGGACCGGGTGATCGAGCTCGCCCGCGAGGCCATCAAGGACATCGGCTACGAGCAGGACGGCTTCCACTGGAAGACCGCCGACGTCGCTGTCCACCTTCACGCCCAGTCGGCGCATATCGCCCAGGGCGTGGATGCCGCCGGCAACAAGGATGAAGGCGCGGGCGACCAGGGCATCATGTTCGGCTATGCCTGCAACGAGACCCCGGAGCTGATGCCGGCCCCGATCTTCTATGCCCACAAGATCCTCGAGGACCTGAACGAGGCCCGCAAGGCCAAGGCCAACGGCGCCGCCGTGCTCGGCCCCGACGCCAAGAGCCAGGTCACGGTGAAATACGAGAACGGCAAGCCCGTCGGCGTCACCCAGATCGTGCTCTCGACCCAGCACCTGGACGAGAACCTCTCGTCGGATGACGTGCGCGAGATCGTCGAGCCCTATATCCGCAAGACCCTGCCGGCCGGCTGGGTTTCGCCCGAGACCGTCTGGCACGTGAACCCCACCGGCAAGTTCGTGATCGGTGGCCCCGACGGCGATTGCGGCCTCACCGGCCGCAAGATCATCGTCGACACCTATGGCGGCGCGGCTCCCCATGGCGGCGGCGCGTTCTCCGGCAAGGATCCCACGAAGGTGGACCGCTCGGCGGCTTACGCGGCGCGCTATCTCGCCAAGAACGTGGTGGCGGCCGGCCTTGCCGATCGCTGCACGCTCCAGCTTTCCTACGCCATCGGCGTGGCCAAGCCCTTGTCGATCTATGTGGACCTGCACGACACCGGCAAGGTGGACGAGAGCAAGCTCGAAGCGGTTCTCATGGACGCCATGGACCTGTCACCCCGCGGCATCCGCACCCATCTCGGCCTCAACAAGCCGATCTACGCCCGCACCTCGGCCTATGGTCATTTCGGCCGCAAGCCGCAGGCGGATGGCGGCTTCTCGTGGGAGCGGACCGACCTCGCCGACACCCTCAAGTCAGCTCTCAGCTGATCCGATGAGCGCAGCGTCCGAACGTGCCGGCGCCTTCTTCGGGCGCCGGAAGGGCAAAAAGCTGCGCGCCCATCACGACGATCTCGTCCAGAACAGCCTGCCCTCCTTGCGGGTGGTGCCCGGCCAAGCGCCCGCCGAGCTTTTCAAGGAGCTTGGCGAAGGCCGTGAAACCTGGCTCGAGATCGGCTTCGGCGGCGGCGAGCATCTCGCCGCGCAGGCCCACGCCCACCAGGATGTGAATTTCATCGGCTGCGAGCCGTTCGTGAACGGCATGGCGAAGCTCCTGGCTCTGGTCGAGCAGGATCGACTCGACAACATCCGGGTCTGGGACGAGGACGTCACCGACCTGCTGCCCACCCTGCCGGACGCCTGTTTCGACCGGGTCTACATCCTCTATCCCGATCCCTGGCCCAAGCGCCGCCAGCGCAAGCGGCGGCTCGTCTCCGACGAGATGCTGAAGGAGCTCGCCCGGGTCATGAAGCCCGGCGCGGAGCTGCGATTCGCCAGCGACATCGACAACTACATCGGCTGGGTCCTGGCCCGCATCCTCCGGTCCCAGGATTTCCACTGGATCGCGGAGCGCCCCGACGATTGGCGCAAGCCCTACGAGGGCTGGCCCGGCACCCGCTACGAGGCCAAAGCCATCCGCGAGGGGCGGGTGCCGTCCTACTTACGCATGGAACGCGTCTAAAAGTCCTGTACTGCGGCGCACCTTGCTTTTCTGGACTTGATTCAGTATATTCCCCTCGTCAGCTCTGGTTGCAGCGTCAAGCTGCTGGTCGAGAGTGGGCCCCGCCGGGTCCGCTCTTTTTTATTGTTTGAAAGCCAGAGCCTGCGAACGAAATTGGCGGAGCGGGCATTACGACCAACATGGTACAGGAACGCGACAAGCGTCTGATCACGGAAAACGGCGTCGCCGCCCGGGTGGCTGCGATCGTCGAGCCGGTGATCGAGGATCTGGGCTTCAACCTCGTGCGGGTGAAGGTCACGGCTACCAACGGATGCACGGTGCAGATCATGGCCGAGCGGCCGGACGGCACCATGTCGGTCAGCGACTGCGAAACCGTCAGCCGCGCGCTTTCGCCCGTTCTCGACCTCGAGGATCCGGTTTCTCAGGCGTATTATCTCGAAATTTCTTCGCCGGGGATCGACCGGCCGCTCGTGCGGGCCAGCGATTTCGAGCGTTGGAGCGGATATGACGCCAAGATCGAGATGGCCGTTCCTCTGGCTGGCCGCAAACGTTTCCGGGGCTTCATCCGGGGCGTGGAGAACGGAGCCGCGCTCATTGAACTGCCCGACGTGAAGGAAGGCGAGGATCCGATCGCGCGCCTGCCCTTGACGGATCTCGGCGAGGCGCGCCTCGTCCTGACCGACGAGCTGATCCGCGAATCGCTGCGCCGGGGAACCGCCCCGACGGCGGATGACGAGACCGAAGAAGACACTGACGACGAGATTGATGCGGAGCCGGCGCCACAACCGCGCGGCCCCAAGAACAAGTCCGAGAAGGAGTAACCTCGATGGCTGTTAGCGCCAACAGGCTTGAGCTCTTGCAGATCGCAGATGCGGTCGCGCGCGAGAAGGTGATCGACAAGCAGATCGTGCTGGACGCCATGGCGGACGCGATCGCCAAGGCCGCCCGGTCGCGCTACGGCGCCGAGACCGACATCCACGCGGAGATCAACCCCAAGACCGGCGAGCTGCGCCTGTCCCGGCACCTGCTAGTGGTGGAAGACGCGGAGATCGAGAACGACTCCCGCGAGATCACCCTGTCCGAGGCACGCAGCCGCCACAACCCGGCAGCCCAAGTGGGCGACACCATCGCCGAAACCCTGCCGCCCTTCGACTTCGGCCGCATCGCGGCGCAGTCCGCCAAGCAGGTCATCGTCCAGAAGGTGCGCGACGCCGAGCGCGACCGTCAGTACCAGGAATACAAGGACCGCATCGGCGAAGTGGTGAACGGCGCGGTCAAGCGCGTGGAATACGGCAACGTGATCGTGGATCTCGGCCGTGGCGAGGCCATCGTGCGCCGCGACGAGCTGATCCCGCGCGAGACCTTCCGCCCGGGCGACCGCATCCGTGCCTACCTGTTCGACGTGCGCCGCGAGGCGAGGGGGCCGCAGATCTTCCTGTCGCGCACGCACCCGCAATTCATGGCCAAGCTCTTCACCCAGGAAGTGCCGGAGATCTACGACGGCATCGTGTCCGTCCAGGCGGTCGCCCGCGACCCGGGCTCCCGCGCCAAGATCGCCGTGACGTCGCGCGATTCCTCCATCGACCCGGTTGGCGCGTGCGTCGGCATGCGCGGCTCCCGCGTCCAGGCGGTGGTGGGCGAGCTCCAGGGCGAGAAGATCGACATCATTCCCTGGTCGCCCGATCAGGCGACCTTCATCGTCAATGCGCTCCAGCCCGCCGAAGTGGTCAAGGTGGTGCTCGACGAGGAGGCCGATCGCATCGAGGTAGTGGTGCCTGACGACCAGCTGTCGCTGGCCATCGGCCGCCGCGGCCAGAACGTGCGCCTCGCCTCGCAGCTCACCGGCTGGGACATCGACATCCTGACCGAAGCCGAGGAGTCCGAGCGCCGCCAGAAGGAATTCGCCGAGCGCACCGAGCTGTTCATGAACGCGCTGGACGTGGACGAGGTCGTGGGCCAGCTCTTGGCCGCCGAAGGTTTCCGCTCGGTGGACGAAATTGCCTATGTGGACCCGGCCGAAGTGGCCTCGATCGAAGGCTTCGACGAGGACACGGCGGGCGAGATCCAGGAGCGCGCGCGGGAGTACCTCACGCGTCTCGAATCCGAGAACGACGAGCGCCGCAAGGAGCTTGGTGTCGCCGACGAACTCAAGGAGATCGACGGAGTCACCACAGCCATGCTGGTGGCTTTCGGCGAGAACGACATCAAGACGGTGGAGGATCTAGCCGGCTGCGCGACCGACGATCTGGCCGGCTGGACGGAAGGCCGCGGCCAGGAGACTACTCGTCACAAGGGTGCTCTCGACGGCTTCGACGTCTCCCGGACGGACGCGGAATCCATGATCATGGCGGCCCGCGTGAAGGCCGGTTGGATCGAGGCGCCCGTAGAGACTGAAGAATCGGCCGAAGAGGCCGAAACCGAAGCCCAGCCGTCTTAAACACGGCCATGGTCAGGCGAGGACAGAACCCTTGGGGCGGCACGAACCGGAGCGCACCTGCATCGTCACCCGCACGGCACAGCCGTCGGCGGGGCTGATCCGGTTCGTCCTCGGGCCTGACCACCAGGTCGTCCCCGACCTGAAGCACAAACTGCCCGGCCGGGGCGTGTGGGTGACCGCGCGCTCCGACTTGGTCCGGGAGGCAGTCAAACGCCGCCTCTTCGCCCGCGCCTTCAAGGCAGACGTTAAGGCTCCCGAATCTCTTGCCGACGACATCGCCAGGACGCTTCGGGACGACCTGCGCCAAGCCCTCTCGCTCGCCAACAAGGCGGGCACGGTGATCACCGGATTTGAAAAAGTCGAGTCCGCTATCGCCGAAAAGCCTCTGAGCGCCCTTATTCATGCCGCAGAAGCGGCTGAAGATGGGCGAAGAAAGCTCGCGAACCAGTTGCGAAAACGCCTCGGCGACGCAATATCAGGCTTTCCGGTCATCCAAGACTTGTCAAACGATGAATTGAGTTTGGCATTGGGCCGGTCACATGTGATACATGCTGCCCTCGTCGCGGGCGCTGGAAGCGACGGCTTTCTGAACCGATGGCATCGTTACTGTACCTATTGCGGAAGCGAAGCCTATCAGGCTGGCCTCATTACCGGGGCCGGCGCACCCACGATTATGGAACCCGACGGATCTGAGCGGAATGAATGATACGAAAAACCCGGGCGACAAGACGCTGCATGTGTCGCCCAAGACGCTTTCACTGAAGCGACCCGTCGAACAGGGCGTGGTGCGCCAGAGCTTCTCCCATGGCCGCTCGAAGGCGGTCGTGGTCGAGACGGTGAAGCGTCGCCCTGTCGGTCAGGGCGGGGGCAAGGACGAGCGTCCGGCCCCGCAGCAGCAGAACGCTGCCCCTGCGCCGAAGCCTGCAGCCCCGGCTCCACAAGGCCGCCCGCAACGTTCGGGCGGATCCTCGAACGCGCCTCGATCCGGCGTCGTCCTGCGCACCCTCTCCGACCAGGAGCGCGATGCCCGTGCGAGCGCACTGGCCGATGCGCGCCGCCGCGAGGAGGAAGACCGTAGGACCCAGGAAGTCGAGGCCAAGCGCCGCGCCGAACGCGAAGCCGCCGAGGCTCAGGAGCGCGAAGCCGCCGAAGCCCGCAAGCGCGAAGAAGACGAGCGCCGCCGACAGGAAGAGGAGCGCAAGCGCCGCGGTGAGGAAGAAGCTCGCCGCCGCCTGGGCGAGGAATCCGCGCCGGCCGCCGCGAGCCCTGCTCCGGCCCCGCGCCAGAACACCACCGCACCGGCCCCGGCCGGTCGCAGCGGACCGGGCGCCGGACCGCGTCCTCCCCGGGAAGGTTTCCGCGACGGTTCCGGGCCACGTCCCGCCCGCGAGGGCTCCCGCGACGGCGCAGGCCCCCGGCCGCCGCGCGAAGGCGGACCGCGTCCCGGCGGACCGGGCGGTCCCCGTCCGGGCGGCTTTGGCGGTCCCCGCAGCGGTGGCGGCACGACGGGCGGTCGCCCGCCGAGCCTCAATCACATGGCGCGCCCGGCTGCGCCGGCTGCGCCCGATCCGACCACCGTCAAGCCCAACACCCGCACCGCACCGCCGGTCGCGGCCCGCGCCGTCGTGGTGGATGATGAGGATGGAGCAAGGACAATTCGGCGTCCTGGCGTTGCGGCAAAGCCCGCAGCCGTGCCGAAGACCCCCAAGGCAGCCCCCGGCGAAGAAAAGCGCCGCGGCCGCCTGACCCTGGCCGCAGCAACCTCGGGCGAGGACGAGCGCACGCGCTCCGTCGCGTCGTTCCGTCGTCGCATGCAGCGCCTGACCGGTCACCGCCAGGTCGAGCAGAAGGAAAAGATCGCCCGCGAGGTGATCATCCCCGAGACGATCACCATCCAGGAACTCGCAAACCGCATGTCGGAGCGCGGCGTGGACGTGATCAAGCTGCTCATGAAGCAGGGCCAGATGCACAAGATCACCGACGTGATCGACGCGGACACGGCTCAGCTCATCGCCGAGGAACTCGGTCACACGGTTCGCCGCGTGGCGGAGTCCGACGTGGAGGAAGGCCTCTTCGACACGCCGGACGTGGACGATAACCTCATCTCCCGTCCGCCGGTCGTGACCATCATGGGCCACGTCGACCACGGCAAGACCTCGCTTCTGGACGCAATCCGCAAGACCAACGTGGTCTCGGGCGAAGCCGGCGGCATCACCCAGCACATCGGCGCCTACCAGGTGACCTCGCCGCTCGGCGGCAAGATCACCTTCATCGATACGCCCGGTCACGCGGCCTTCACGGCCATGCGCGCCCGCGGCGCGAAGGTGACGGACATCGTCGTGCTAGTCGTGGCCGCCGATGACGGCGTCATGCCCCAGACCGTCGAGGCGATCACCCACGCGCAAGCCGCCGGTGTGCCGCTGATCATCGCGATCAACAAGATCGACAAGCCCGACGCCAATCCGCAGCGGGTTCGCACCGAGCTGCTCCAGCACTCGATCGTGGTCGAGTCCATGGGTGGTGAGACCCTCGAATTCGAGGTTTCGGCCAAGACCGGCGACGGTCTCGAAACCCTCCTCGAAGGCCTCCAGCTTCAGGCCGAAATCCTCGACCTCAAGGCTAACCCGGAGCGTTCCGCGGAAGGCACCGTCATCGAGGCGAAGCTCGACCGCGGCCGTGGCCCTGTGGCCACCGTGCTGGTCCAGCGCGGAACCCTTCGCACGGGCGACATCGTCGTCGCCGGCGCGGAATGGGGCCGCGTGCGTGCGCTGATCAACGATCTTGGCGCCGCCGTGAAGGAGGCTGCACCCTCCGTCCCGGTGGAGATCCTGGGCTTCAACGGCACACCCGAGGCGGGCGACCGCGTCGCGGTGGTCGAGTCGGAGGCCCGCGCCCGCGAGGTCACCGAGTACCGCACCCGTCAGAAGCGCGAGCGTCAGGCAGCCCGCATGGGCTCGGCCGGCCGCACGCTGGTCGACATGATGCGCGACCTCAAGGCCGGTGCGGGCCGCAAGGAATTCCCGCTCGTGGTCCGGGCGGACGTGCAGGGCTCGGCGGAAGCCATTGCCGGTGCGCTCGAGAAGATCGGCAACGAGGAAGTCTCGGCCCGCATTCTTCAGGCAGGCGTCGGCGGCATCTCCGAATCCGACGTCACCCTGGCGGAAGCCTCCGGGGCGATCATCCTGGCCTTCAACGTACGCGCCCACAAGGAAGCTCGCGAAGCGGCCGAACGGGCTGGCATCGAAATCCGCTACTACAACATCATCTACGACCTCGTGGATGACGTGAAGGCGGCGATGTCGGGTCTTCTCGCCCCGACGCTCCGCGAGGAGCGGCTCGGCGAGGCGCAGATCCTCGAGGTCTTCAATGTCTCGAAGGTGGGCAAGATCGCCGGCTGCCGCGTCCTCGACGGCGTGGTCCAGCGCGGCGCCCATGTCCGCCTCATCCGCGACAATGTGGTGATCCACGAGGGCAGGCTGTCCCAGCTCAAGCGCTTCAAGGACGACGCCCGCGAGGTGACCTCGGGTCAGGAATGCGGCATGGCATTCGAGAACTACCAGGACATGCGCGCCGGCGACCTGATCGAGTGCTACCGAGTGGAAGAGGTGAAGCGGTCGCTGTAAGGCCGCTTCCATTTCTCGTTCTATCTCATCACCGGGCTTCGGCCCGGTGATCCCATTTCCGACAAGCGCGTTGTCTTCATGACTGAGATGGCCGGGCTTCAAACCCGGCCACGATCCCGCTTGTTCATCCGGTCCAACCCCGGGGATGCCCATGGCTAAACGATTCGAACAAACCACCGGCCCCACCCAGCGCCAGCAGCGCGTGGCCGAGCTTATCCGTCATGCCCTGGCCGAGGTCCTGTCCCGCGGCGACATCCAGGACGACGTGCTGACCAACAACGTCATCACGATTCCGGAGGTGCGCATGACCCCCGACCTCAAGCTCGCAACCGCTTATGTCATGCCGCTCGGCGGCAAGGACGAGGCGGCCGTGATCAAGGCCCTCGACAAGAACAAGAAGGTTCTGCGCCAGGAAGTCGCTCGCCGGGTAAACCTGAAATTCGCTCCGGATCTGCGCTTCCTCCGGGACGAGAGCTTCGATGAGGCGGCGCGCATTGACGCGCTCCTGCGCACGGAAAAGGTCATGCGCGACACGGCAAAGCCCGATGCCGACACTCCTGACGACGACAACGACGAGTAAGATCCCATGACCGAAGAAAGACCGCAGCGGCGTCCTCAGCACGACCGCCCGAAGAAGCGCGACGTCAACGGCTGGATCATCCTCGACAAGGGCGTCGGGATGACCTCGACCCATGCGGTCGCGGTGGTGAAGCGCGGTCTCTCGGCCAAGAAGGCCGGCCATGCGGGCACTCTCGATCCGCTCGCCTCAGGCATCCTGCCAATTGCGCTGGGCGAGGCCACCAAGACCGTGCCGTTCGTCATGGACGGGCGCAAATCCTACGTGTTCACGGTGGCCTGGGGCGCCGAGACCAACACGGACGACACAGAGGGCGACGTGGTGGAGCGAACCGATACGGTTCCCGATCCGGCTGATATCGAGGCCCTGCTGCCCCGGTTCACCGGCTCTGTTCAGCAGGTCCCTCCCCGGTTTTCGGCCATCAAGATCCAAGGCGAGCGCGCCTACGACCTCGCCCGCGACGGCGAAACCGTGGAACTGCAGCCCCGCACCGTCGAGATCGACCGTCTCAGCCTCATCCACCACGAGGGCGACCGCTCCGTGCTGGAGGCCGATTGCGGCAAGGGCACCTATGTGCGCGCCATCGCGCGCGACCTCGGCCGGGCGCTGGGCTGCCTCGGCCATATCGCGGCCCTGCGCCGGACCCGCGTCGGACCCTTTACCGAAGACGATGCGGTGGTGGTCGACGACGTCGCGACCGACCCGGCGGCCCTGCGCCCTGTCGAGATGGCCTTGAACGAAATTCCGTCGATTGCGGTCAGCCGCGACATGGCGGCACGGCTCATGCGCGGCCAGTCGATCATTCTGCGCGGCCGTGAAGCGCCGCTCTCGGGCAAAATCTACGCCACCTGCAACGGCGTGCTCGTGGCCGTGGGCGACGTGGAACGCGGTGAACTGGTGCCGCATCGGGTGTTCAACCTGGGGGCGTGACAAGCCCTCACCCGTCGTAACCGACTTGTTCCGGAGATCCACGACTAGAGCATCGGACGATTTGTCGGACCCGCTCCGTTCCTACCCCTGCCTAGCGGAGAAAGGTGGAGCGTCGTGGATCCGCTTTTTCGTCCGATGCTCTAGCGGCTTCGAAAACGTGGATGGCCGGGACAAGCCCGGCCATGATGGAGAGAACGGCTTAAAGCCTAGCGATCCGCCTTCAGCCCTTGCGCCTCGCGCTCGAGGTAACGGCGGGTGATCATCTCGATCTGGTCGTGGATCAGCTGCGCGGTCTTCTGCTCCTCGCGCAGGGATTCCTCCAGGGCCGGGATGAACTTCGCATGGCCCGCGACCTCGGCCATGGTGATCAAAGACCGGTAGGACGCGATCTCGAAGTTCTCGAAAGCGTGGTTGGCGAAGGTGTTCTTAAGGATCTCGTCCGCCATCGGCACATGGGCCATGGCGGCGATATTGCCCATGACCTGGGTGGCCATGTCCTTCAGGAGCGAGCGGTCCTCCCCGAAATTGTGAAGGATTTCATCCAGCCGGCGGATCTGTCCTTCGGTCTCGCGGACGTGCTGCTCGAGGAGCTGCCGCATCTCCGGATAGTTCTCGATGCGCTCGATCTGCCGATTCATCAGCTGAATCGCTTCTTTTTCCAGGGAATGAGCGTTCTGAAGACCGGTGATGAAGATGTTCCTGACCGTCTCCGAATTCGACAGGTCTGCTGTAGCGGCGACCATGATTGTACCTTCCTGTTCAGGTGAACCCTGTTCGGACAACCAAGGCCCTGCGGTGTTGTTCCGGGGTCTTTTCTCCCGAAAGGGGGCCGTTTGCCTTGCAATCTTTCGTGGGGATACGATCTATCTAGCACTTGCGCGCTTTTCGTGTATGGTGCGCGCCATTCCCGCAGGCGTTGCCCGCGGGGTGCGTCGCGAGATAAGACCGCGCTGGACGACATCCCGGCCCGGCCGTTTCCCGGCGAAGCGGACCTCGAGCTCCAAACGGCCGAGGTTGATTGAAAGTACCAACCTGAAAGGACAAGCGATGTCGATTACGGCTGAGCGCAAGAACGCGCTCGTGAAAGAACACGCCCTCAAGGCGGGCGATACCGGTTCCCCCGAGGTTCAGGTCGCGATCCTGACCGAGCGGATCAACAACCTGACCGGCCACTTCAAGACCCACACCAAGGACAACCATTCCCGTCGTGGCCTCCTGAAGCTCGTGTCGCAGCGCCGTTCCCTTCTCGACTACGTCAAGAAGAAGGACGAGGCGCGCTACCGCACGCTGATCGAAAAGCTCGGCATCCGCCGCTAAGCTTTGACAAATTCCGTCCGGGGCCCGGCCCCGAACGGCCTCTTGACGCAGGCGGACCGATTCCCCGCGTCCATTGAAAAGAGGCGGATGACGCGATGACCATGGCAGGATCGCAAGGGGCTTCAACCGATGGGATCAACCCGTCGGACAGCCTCTTGCCGTCTTGCTCATGGCATCGAGCCGCCGCCATGTCATGAAAGACAAACGCATGTTCGACATTCAACGCGAAGAACTGATCTGGGGTGGGCGCAAGCTCACGCTCGAAACGGGCAAGATGGCCCGTCAGGCCGACGGCGCCGTGGTCGCCACCTACGGCGAAACCACGGTTCTCGCCACTGTCGTCTCGGCCAAGGAGCCGAAGGCTGGCATCGACTTCTTCCCGCTCACGGTGAACTACCAGGAGCGCACCTACGCGGCCGGCCGCATTCCCGGCGGCTACTTCAAGCGCGAAGGCCGCCCGACCGAGAAGGAGACCCTGGTCTCCCGCCTCATCGACCGTCCCATCCGGCCCCTCTTCGCCGACGGCTACCGCAATGAGACGCAGGTCGTCGTGACCGTGCTGTCGCACGATCTCGAGAACGATCCGGACATCGTCGCCATGGTGGCGGCGTCCGCCGCCCTCACCCTCTCGGGCGTTCCCTTCATGGGTCCCGTGGGCGCGGCCCGCGTCGGCTATATCGGCGGCCAGTACAAGCTGAACCCCCCGCTGCAGGAGATGGAAGGCACGTCCCTCGATCTCGTGGTCGCCGGCACCACCGACGCCGTGCTGATGGTGGAGTCCGAGGCCAAGGAGCTCGCCGAGGATGTGATGCTCGGCGCCGTGATGTTCGGCCACAAGCACTTCCAGCCGGTGATCGAGGCCATCATCCGCCTCGCCGAGAAGGCCGCCAAGGAGCCGCGCGACTACCAGCCCGCCGATATGTCGGACGTGGAGAAGGCCGTTCTCGACATCGCCGAGACCGATCTGCGCGAGGCCTACAAGATCACTAAGAAGCAGGACCGCTACGCCGCCGTCGACGCCGTCAAGGCGAAGGTGACGGAAGCGCTGCTGCCGGCCGAGGGCGAAGCCCGCTTCGAGGCCGAGAAGGTCAAGGCCGCGTTCAAGGAAGTCCAGGCCAAGGTCGTGCGCTGGAACATCCTCGACACCGGTTCCCGTATCGACGGCCGCGATCTGCGCACCGTTCGGGCGATCCTGTCCGAGGTCGGCGTTCTGCCCCGCGCCCACGGCTCCGCGGTGTTCACCCGCGGCGAGACGCAGGCTCTCGTGGTGACCACGCTCGGCACCGGTGAGGACGAGCAGTTCATCGACGAGCTGGAAGGCACCCGCAAGGAAACCTTCCTGCTGCACTACAACTTCCCGCCCTACTCCGTCGGCGAGACGGGCCGCATGGGCTCGCCCGGCCGCCGCGAGATCGGCCACGGCAAGCTCGCTTGGCGCGCCATCCACCCGATGCTGCCCCCGAGCCACGAGTTCCCCTACACCCTTCGCGTGGTGTCGGAGATCACGGAATCGAACGGCTCCTCGTCCATGGCCACCGTCTGCGGCGCCTCGCTGGCGCTCATGGATGCGGGCGTCCCCCTGCGTCGTCCGGTAGCGGGCATCGCCATGGGTCTCATCCTCGAGGGTGAGCGCTTCGCGGTCCTGTCCGACATCCTCGGCGACGAGGATCACCTCGGCGACATGGACTTCAAGGTGGCCGGAACGGAGCAGGGCATCACGTCCCTCCAGATGGACATCAAGATCGCCGGCATCACCGAGGAGATCATGCGCGTCGCGCTCGATCAGGCCAAGGAAGGCCGCGCCCACATCCTCGAAGAGATGAACAAGGCGCTCACCGCGCCCCGTTCCGAACTCGGCGAGCATGCTCCGCGCATCGAGACCATGCAGATCCCGGTCGACAAGATCCGCGAAGTCATCGGTTCGGGGGGCAAGGTCATCCGCGAGATCGTGGAGAAGACCGGCGCTAAGATCGACATCAACGACGACGGCCTCATCAAGATCGCGTCGGCGGACGGCAAGTCCATCAAGGCGGCCTATAACTGGATCCGCTCCATAGTGGCCGAGCCCGAGATCAACGTGATCTATGACGGCACGGTCGTGAAGGTAATGGAGTTCGGCGCCTTCGTGAACTTCTTCGGTTCGCGCGACGGCCTCGTGCATATCTCGGAGCTGGCCAAGAACCGCGTCGGCAAGGTCACCGACGTGGTCAAGGAAGGCGACAAGGTGAAGGTCAAGTTCCTCGGCATGGACGAGCGCGGCAAGGTTCGTCTCTCCATGAAGGTGGTCGACCAGGAGACCGGAGAGGACATCACCGAGCAGCTCAAGGCCGAGCGGGACGCCGAAAAGGCCCAGCGCGACCAGCAGAAGCAAGCTGCCGGCGAGTAAGATCACCTAATATGAAATCGAGAAAGCGCGGCGAAAGCCGCGCTTTTTGTTATCTGATGGTTGCCGCGCTTGATTGATTGGTCGAACTCACGTCAGATTCGGTCATGACACTCATCTCGACCATCATCGACCTCGAAGCCCTCTACGGCGAACCCCTCGAGGCCTCGATCCTCAAAGAGACTGACCGGGTGGTGCCGGTCTATCGGGCCCTGATCGAAGCCTCCCCCTTCGCAACGCTGGCGACCCGGGGGGCCGAAGGGCTCGACTGTTCGCCGCGGGGTGACGGCCCAGGTTTTGTCAGGGTGGCGGATGAGAAGACGCTGCTCTTGCCTGATCGGCGCGGCAACAACCGGCTCGATTCCCTGCGCAACATCCTGCACGACCCGCAGGTGGCGCTGCTGTTCCTGATCCCCGGCGTGGGCGAGACCCTGCGGGTGAATGGTCGCGCGGTCATCTCGACGGACCCTGCCCTATTGGACAGCTTCGCGGTCGACGGCAAAGCGCCACGCACGGTCGTGGTCGTCACTGTCGAGACCGTCTATTTCCAATGTTCGCGCGCCGTGGTGCGCTCCGACCTGTGGAATCCGGACAAGCACGTGGCGCGAAAATCCCTGCCGAGCGCCGGTCAGATCCTGGCTGCGGTCAGCGAAAACCGGGTCGGGGGCGAGGCTTATGACGCGGGATTGCAGGAGCGGGTGCGGACAACGCTCTATTGAGGCTTGACCTCCTGCGGCAGGGCTCCGAAAAAGCCCTCCTCTCTTCAGTTTCAAACGCTCAGGGACATTTCATGACGATTCAACGCATCAAGCCCAGTCCGCGCATGAGCGGGGCCGTCGTTCACGGCAACACGGTCTATCTGGCCGGCCAGGTGGCGAGCCAGAGCGCCGGGCAGAGCGTCACCGAGCAGACCAAGGAGATCCTGTCGATCATCGACGGGCTGCTGGCCGAGGCCGGCACCGACAAGTCGAAGATCCTGATGGCCAATATCTGGCTCACCGACATGGGAACGTTCCAGGAGATGAACGCCGTGTGGGATGCCTGGGTCTCGCAGGGCAACACCCCTGCCCGCGCGACCGTCGAGGCCAAGCTCGCGACCCCGGCTTTCAAGGTCGAGATCGCCGTGATCGCCGCGAAGTAAAATCCCGACACAATAAAACGGGCCCAGAAGGGCCCGTTCTTACGCATGTACCCAATTTACGGGCAGGGATGGCGCAGGCCGTCATAGCCCAAGAAGGTGCCAGAGGCCGGGTCGTAGGAGCGGTAGCGCTGCGAGCAATACGCCACCGAGTTCTGGCCGGGAGCCACATAGACCGAGGCCGCCTGCGCCTGTTGCTGCGCTAACGCGCCGCCGATGATCGCGCCGGTCGCAAGGCCAACCGCACCCGCCGCCAGAGCGCTGCCGCGGTCACGGCGGTAATAGCCATAGGGACGACCATAATAGGGGCGGCCGTAAGCATAGGGACGTCCGCGCCAGCCGGGGCCGGCATAGCCGCCACGATAGCCGCGCCGCCACTGCACGTAAGTTGTCTCCAAGTCGCCGGCCTGCAAAGCCGCGATTGGATTGGTCACTTGAACGCTTTGCGCTTGGGCGGCACTCGGAGCGGCTACAAAACCGACAGAACCGAGGGCAGCCGTGCCAAGAACAGCCATCAAGACTTTACGCATAGGAATCACCTTCAACCGTTAGTAGTCGAACGTTCTTTTTCCCAAGTCGTTCCAGAAGAAGGTTTGGGCCGCTCTACACTCGCGAAAACGTGACGGGGACTACGGAGTCGCTTCGGCGTTTCCGGGGATCCTGCCCGCTCCCACCCTTCCCTGCCCGGTCGGGCAAAGATCGAGGATCGCGCAGCGTCCGCAGGCCGGGCTCTTGAAGAAGCAGCAGCGCTGGCCGTGCAGCATCATGACCTCGTGATTGTCGTAGACCTGCTGCGCATCCCAATTGGGCGGAAGAAGCGCCGCGAGAGCCTGATGCGACGGTCCCACATCCATGGAGGCGGGAATCAATGCGGTGCGCTGCGCCACGCGATGATGATGGGAATCCACCGGCAAGGCGGCCTTCCTCAAGGTCGAGAACGACAGCACCGCCGCACTGGTCTTCGGCCCTATCCCCGGAATGCTTTGCAGCCAAGCGCGCGCTTCCGCAATCGGCATCTCGCTGAGGAAGTCGAGGGACAGCGCCCCATGACGTTCCTCGACGGCTCGCAGCACCGCTTGAATGCGCGGAGCCTTCTGTTCCGGCCAGGTGACGCCCTGGATCGTCTGTTCCACCTCGTGCGGATCGGCGTTCATGAGGGCGCGCCAGTCCGGATAACGCGCCCTGAGGGCCTTGAAGGCGCGGCCCGATTCCGCGTTCCGCGTGCGGTGGGACAGGAGCGATGAAATCAGCTCGCTCAAGGGATCAAGGGAATGAAAATAGGGGATCGGACAGCCATAGACCGCGCAGAGCTTCTCGTGAATCACGAGAGCCTTCGCTTTCAGATCCTGCGGGTCCGGAGCCATAGGGCGGGAATCCACGAATCGGTGCTGCGGTTCCAAGCCTGGAACCGGCATCCTTTAACGCAGAAAGGATGCCGCCATCTTCGCGAACCGCGGTTGTCCTGCTGGTCCCGTGACGGCGGCATCCCTCACGTGCCCCGAAAGGTCTATGCGCGGGAGCCGGAAAGGGTTCCTATCGCCGAGCTTACAGAATGAAGCGGCTGAGGTCCGTGTTCCTGGCCAGGCTTTCCACCTCGCCGCGTACGTAGACCGCGTCGATGGTCACCGCTTGGCCGGAGCGGTCGGGCGCCGTGAACGAGATGTCGTCGAGCACGCGCTCGAGCACTGTTTGCAGACGGCGCGCGCCGATGTTCTCGACGGAGTTGTTCACGTCGACGGCCACTTGCGCAAGCGCATCGATGGCGTCGTCCGTGAAGGTGAGCTCCACGCCCTCCGTGCGCATCAGCGCAACGGTCTGCTTGATCAGGCTTGCCTCGGTTTCCGTGAGGATGCGCTTGAAATCCTCTACTGTGAGCGGCGCAAGCTCCACACGGATCGGCAGACGTCCTTGCAGCTCCGGCAGAAGATCGGACGGCTTCGACACATGAAACGCGCCGGACGCGATGAACAGGATGTGATCCGTCTTCACCGATCCATATTTGGTCGAGACCGTGGTGCCTTCGATCAACGGCAGGAGGTCGCGCTGCACGCCCTCGCGCGAGACGTCGCCGCCCTGGCGGCCGTCACGCACGCAGATCTTGTCGATCTCGTCGAGGAACACGATGCCGTTATCCTCCACCTGCCGGATCGCCTCCTGAACGATGGCGTCTTGGTCGATGAGCTTGTCGGCTTCCTCCGTGACGAGGGGATCATAGGCCTCGCGCACGGTGGTGCGCCGCGTCTTGCGCTGGCCTCCGAACGCTTTGCCGAACATATCCGACAGATTGATCGCGCCCACCGACGCCCCTGGCATGCCGGGGATTTCGAACATAGGCATGCCGCCCTGGCCGCCGGATTGCAGCTCGACCTCGATCTCCTTGTCGTCGAGTTCGTTGGCGCGCAGCTTGCGCCGGAAGGAATCGCGCGTCACGGCGCTCGCGGTCGAGCCCACAAGCGCATCGAGCACGCGTTCCTCGGCTGCAATGTGAGCCTTGGCCTGCACCTGCTTGCGGCGGTCTTCCTTCACCAGGCCGATGCCGACTTCGAGCAGGTCGCGCACGATCTGCTCCACGTCGCGGCCTACATAGCCCACTTCGGTGAATTTCGTCGCCTCGACCTTGAGGAACGGCGCATTGGCGAGCCGCGCGAGGCGGCGGGAGATCTCAGTCTTGCCGCAGCCCGTGGGGCCGATCATCAGGATGTTCTTCGGCGCGACTTCCTCGCGCAGGGAACCTTCCAGCTGCTGGCGGCGCCAGCGGTTGCGCAGCGCGATGGCGACCGCGCGCTTGGCGTCGTTCTGGCCAACGATGTAGCGGTCGAGTTCGGAGACGATTTCACGGGGGGAAAATGTAGTCATGATGCTTCAAAGAATGGGGTGTGGCAGCCGTCGTGCAAGGTGAGAGGGTATCAGTTTAAGAAGCATTGCCCTTGCGGGCCGCCATCCGGCGCTGAGGAGCAGGATGAAAGCGCCCAGCGTGAGCAAGGTCGCCGGCATGACTGTCTGGTCACCCAAGCCAACCTGCTGGATGAGCGCCGCAGACGCATATCCCACATAGATCAGGCTGGAGACCAGCATGGCGCGGCGGTCGATGATGACGGCCACAAGGCTCAGCACGGCGAAAATGGCCAGGATCGCTCCAGCCGTTCCAAGCGTGAGAGTGGCGTCTCCGAGAGAGCTTTCCTGCGTGATGAGCGGCGCGATGACCGGATGCACGATCAACGGCGCCGCCAGCATGTGGAGCCAGAATGCGATATCCGTCCGGCGCGTCACCCGTTCCGGGTCGGACAAATCGAAGCGCATGGCCAATGCGAAAAACGAGAGGCCCACGATCATCACGATGATGTGGACATTCTGCTCCGAGAAGCGTGGCGAAATGCCGAACAAAGCCGCCACGAGACAGGCCGCTATTGCGGCTGCGCCGACCGCAACCGTGATCGGAACGCGAAAGCGATAATAATGAATTCCCGTCAGGATGGCCGTGATGATCGCCGATATGGTTACGACGATCATCTGTTGCTCGTTGGATGGATCCAGGTTCGGCCCAGAGAGCCAATCTCCGAGGTAGAATGCTCCCGCCAAAAATACCGCTCCCGAAAACACGCAAAGGAGAACGATGCTCGGAAGCGCCATGCGTCGGCGTCGCGTAAAGAGTTCGGCAAGAAGCCAGGAAATCGCCGCAAGCGCGATGACGCTAACGCCAAGGCCAGCGAAACTTTGGACAAGATAGTACACGGCCGATGCGAAAAGCCCGATGCCGATGGTCACGAAGATATCGCTGAAGCCTGCAATGAAGCGAAGCTTCTCGTCATCCTGCGGCTCGGAAGCCGCGGGGGCAGAAATCTCCCGCGCAAGCATCCGCAATTCGCTCGCCTGCTGGTCAGTCACAATTCCCCGAACAACACCCTGTTCGAGGACGGTATCGCTGATCATCAATCGAGGCTTTCTATAACAATATTGCTATTGGTATAGACACATATCTCGGCCGCGATGGAAAGCGAGCGGCGCACGATGGCTTCCGGGTCCGTCTCGTAATCGGACAGCGCCCGGGCCGCGGCCAGGGCGAAGTTGCCCCCGGACCCGATGGCCATGATGCCGCCTTCCGGCTCCAGCACGTCGCCCGACCCGGAGAGCAGCAACCCGACCTCCTTGTCGGCCACCAGCATCATGGCCTCCAGGCGGCGAAGATAGCGGTCGGTGCGCCAGTCCTTGGTGAGCTCGACGCAGGCGCGGGTGAGCTGACCCGGATACTGTTCCAGCTTGGCTTCCAGGCGCTCGAACAGCGTGAAGGCATCGGCGGTCGATCCGGCGAAGCCGCCGATCACGCCTCCCTTGGCGAGGCGGCGGACCTTTTTGGCGTTGCCCTTCACGACGGTCTGGCCGAGGCTGACCTGGCCATCGCCGCCGATGACGACGCGGCCCTCTTTCCGGACCATGAGGATCGTCGTGGCGTGCATGCGGGGAGGGGCGTCTTCTGACACGAGGGGAGAACTCCGGCGGGTGGAACGAGGTGGCTGGCCCGCCGCGGGGCAGGGGCCGGCCAAGCTCTGACTTCTGGATGGACCTGACTTAAGCATTCATGGTGCAAAAGCAACGCGGGTGGCGTTTCTTGACGCGGCTTGATAGAAGGCGGCGTCTCTTATTCCGCAAAGGATCCCCATGATGCGCTCCGCGAGCGTCAGCCGTCGCACCGCCGAGACCGATGTGTCCGTGTCGATCGCCCTCGATGGCACCGGCAAGGCCGAAATCTCCACCGGAGTCGGCTTCCTCGACCATATGCTCGAACTCTTCGCCCGCCACGGTCTCTTCGACCTGACCGTGAAGGTGACGGGCGACCTGCACGTGGACCAGCATCATACGACCGAGGATACGGGCATCGCCCTCGGGCAGGCGATCCTTGAGGCACTTGGCGACAAGAAGGGCATCACCCGCTATGCGGATATCCATATGCCCATGGACGAGACCCTGACCCGCATCGCCCTGGACATTTCCGGCCGCCCATTCCTGGTGTTCAACACCACGTTCCCGACCGAGAAGATCGGCGTGTTCGACACGGAGCTGGTGCGCGAGTTCTTCCAGGCGTTTGCCGTCAATGCGGGCCTGACCCTGCATGTGGAGACCCTCTACGGGGTGAACAGTCACCACATCGCCGAGAGCTGCTTCAAGGGCTTGGCACGGACCTTGCGTCGTGCGGTTGCCGTGGACCCAAGAGAAGAGGGGCGCGTTCCCTCCACCAAGGGCACTTTATAAGAACGGAAACGCCATGACGACCTTTACCCTGCACCTTCCGCGCGACGCGCGGCCGGGTGACCCGGAGGCATTGGACAAGGCGGAACTCGTGAGAGACGCTTTCTCCTGGGGAGCCTTCTTCTTCACGTTCCTCTGGTTCTTCGTGCACAGGCTCTGGATCGCCGGACTGGCCGTCCTCGTCGTGCTCATCGCCTTTAATCTCGGCCTCAACCTCCTGGGCGTGCATCCTGCGGCCGCGTTCGCGGCTCAGGTCCTGCTGTCGGGCCTGATCGGCCTCGAGGCGAACAGCCTCAGGCGCTGGACCCTGGCGCGCCACGGGCGCCCAACCGTGGACGTGGTATCGGCGGCCGACCGCGACGAGGCGGAAACCAGAGCCTTCGCGCGCTGGCTCGAGCGCACCGCGCCGGCGATCGTACCGGCCAGGAGCCCGGCCGCTCCGGCGGTTTCACCCACCTTTGCGGCCCGCCGGTCTGAGCCGGTGATCGGCCTTTTCCCTGATGCGGAGCGGACCCGGTGAGCGTCGTCATCGTCGACTACGGATCGGGCAATCTGCACTCCGCCGCGAAGGCTTTCGAGCGCGCGGCCCGGGAGGCAGGCCTCGACACCGCCATTTCCGTCACGTCGGACCCGGACCTGGTGCGCGATGCGGAGCGCATCGTGCTGCCGGGCGTGGGCGCCTTCGCGGATTGCCGGCGCGGGCTCGACGCGGTGCCGGGCCTCGTGGAGGCTTTAAATGAGAGCGTGCACGAGAAGGGGCATCCCTTCTTGGGCATCTGCGTCGGCATGCAGCTCATGGCGACCCGCGGGCTCGAGCACACCACGAGCCTGGGACTCGACTGGATCCAGGGCGACGTGAAGGCCATCGAGACCAAGGATCCAAGCTTGAAGATCCCGCATATGGGCTGGAACACCCTTGAGCGCACCAAGGATCATCCGCTCCTCGACGGCATCCCCACGGGGCCGGACGGCCTGCACGCCTATTTCGTGCATTCGTACGCGCTCCAGCCGAACGATCCCGCCGACGTGGCCGCGACCTCCGATTACGGCGGGCCGGTCACCGCCGTGGTCGGCCGCGACAACATCGCCGGCACCCAATTTCACCCCGAAAAAAGCCAGGCCCTCGGCCTCAAGCTCATTGCCAACTTCCTGAGGTGGCGTCCGTGATCCTTTTCCCCGCCATCGATCTCAAAGAAGGCCGCTGCGTTCGCCTCATCCAGGGCGACATGGACCAGGCGACCGTGTTCAACGACGATCCGGCCGCCCAAGCCGCCGCTTTCGAAGCGCAAGGTTTCGAGTGGCTGCACGTGGTCGATCTCGACGGCGCATTCGCCGGCAAGCCCATGAACGCGGCAGCTGTCGACGCCATCCTGAAGCGCATCGCGATTCCGGTGCAGCTCGGCGGCGGCATTCGTGACATGA
Source organism: Microvirga aerophila (assembly GCF_003332305.1). Lineage (GTDB taxonomy): Bacteria > Pseudomonadota > Alphaproteobacteria > Rhizobiales > Beijerinckiaceae > Microvirga > Microvirga aerophila. The sequence continues at coordinate 62,694 of NZ_QOIO01000024.1, forward strand.
AGACCGTGGAAGGCTGGCTCGCCAAGGGCGTGTCCCGCGTGATCATCGGCACGGCGGCTGTGCGCGACCCCGATTTCGTGCGCGAGGCCGCGCGGCTCCATCCCGGCAAGGTGGCGGTCGGCATCGACGCCAAGGACGGGCGTGTGGCCGTGGAAGGCTGGGCCCAGACCTCGACCCTCACGGCTGAAGAGCTTGGCCGCCGCTTCGAGGATGCGGGCGTGGCCGCCATCATCTACACGGACATCGCCCGCGACGGCATCCTGAAAGGCCTCAACATCCCCATGACGCTGGCGCTCGCCCGCGCCGTGTCGATCCCGGTCATCGCCTCGGGCGGCCTGGCGTCCATGGCGGATATCGAGCGGTTGACCCACCCCGATTGCGCCATTCTCGGCGGCGCCATCTCGGGGAGGGCGCTCTATGACGGGCGCATCGACCCGGATCAGGCGCTGGCGCTGCTGCGCACCATGCGGCGGGAGACGGCCTGATGCTGAAAGTGCGTCTCATCCCCTGCCTCGACGTGAAGGACGGGCGCGTCGTCAAAGGCGTGCAGTTCGTCGATCTGGTCGATGCGGGCGATCCGGTCGAGGCCGCCAAGGCCTATGACGCCGCCGGCGCGGACGAACTCTGCTTCCTCGACATCACCGCGAGCCACGAGGCCAGGGGCATCCTGTTCGACGTGGTGCAGCGCACGGCGGAAGCCTGCTTCATGCCGCTCACGGTCGGCGGCGGCGTCCGCACCGTCGAGGACATCCGCAAGCTGCTGCTGGCCGGCGCCGACAAGGTGTCGATCAACACTGCGGCCGTGAAGAACCCGGATTTCGTACGCGAGGCCGCCGAAAAGTTCGGCGCGCAGTGCATCGTCGTGGCCATCGACGCCAAGAAGGTGTCGGGCGAGGGCGAGGAGCCGCGTTGGGAAATCTTCACCCATGGGGGCCGCAACCCCACGGGCATCGATGCCATCGCTTTCGCGCGTCAGGTGGCCGGGCTCGGAGCAGGGGAGTTGCTCGTCACCTCCATGGACCGGGACGGCACCAAGGGCGGCTACGATCTGGCGCTCGTACGCGCCATCGCGGATGCCGTCTCCGTGCCGGTCATCGCCTCGGGCGGCGTGGGCAACCTCGATCATCTGGTCGACGGCGTCCGCGACGGCCACGCCAGCGCCGTGCTCGCCGCGTCCATCTTCCACTTCGGCACCCATACGATTTCCGAGGCGAAGGGCTACATGGCCGAGAAGGGCCTGAAGATGCGGCTGGACAAACCTGCGGCGGATGCGGCAAGCCAAACGAAAAGTGCGGCTCTAGCCTAGTGGCTTCGTCGCCCGAGAGGACGAACCATGACCTCCTTCACCCTCGATGACCTCGCCCGGATCGTGGCCGAGCGCGCCGCGGCACCGGCCAGCGAATCCTATACGGCGAAGCTTCTCTCCGACGGGCCCGCCAAGGCGGCCAAAAAATTGGGCGAGGAGGCCGTGGAGGCGGCGATCGCGGCCGTGCAGGGGGACCGCAACAACCTTACGGCCGAGGCGGCGGACGTGCTTTATCACCTTTTAGTCGTGTTGCAGGGCGCTAATATCCCCTTAAATGACGTATTGGCCGAATTGGAGCGCCGCACAGCGCAATCGGGGCTCGCCGAGAAGGCCGCGCGCAAGCAGTGAACCCTGAAAAGGTGGTTCTCATGGACCAACTTAACGTGGTGCCGACCACCGAGGCCGAAGACGACGACGGTCTCTTGCCCTATCGGGTGTTCCAGCGGGACGAGTGGGCGCGCCTGCGCGCCGACGCGCCGATGACGCTTACGGCCGACGAGGTCCTGCAGCTGCAATCCCTCAACGATCCGATCTCCCTGGACGAGGTCGCGGCGATCTATCTGCCCCTGTCCCGCCTGCTCTCCCTCTACGTTGCGGCGACGCAAGGGCTCTTCAAGGCGACGCAGCGCTTCCTCCTGGCCGAGAAGGAACAGAAGGTTCCCTATATCATCGGGGTGGCGGGCTCGGTGGCGGTGGGCAAGTCCACTACGGCCCGCGTGCTCAAGGCGCTTCTGGCCCGCTGGCCCAACACTCCAAAGGTGGACCTCGTCACCACGGACGGCTTTCTCCTGCCCAATGCCGAGCTGACCCGGCTCGGGCTCATGGAGCGCAAAGGCTTTCCGGAGAGCTACGACACCGGAAAACTCCTGCACTTCCTGGCCGACATCAAGGCCGGCAAGCGCAACGTGAAGGCGCCGCTCTATTCGCACCTCGTCTATGACGTGGTGCCCGGCGAGGAAACGGTGATCGACCGGCCGGACATCCTCATCGTGGAAGGCCTCAACGTGCTCCAGCCGGCGCGCATGCCCAAGGACGGCGAGGCCATTCCGTTCGTGTCGGATTTCTTCGATTTCTCGGTCTATATCGACGCCGAGGAAGAGGACCTGCACCGCTGGTACGTGAACCGCTTCCTGCGTCTGCGCCACACGGCGTTCCGGGATCCTCTGTCCTATTTCCGGCGCTATGCAGAATTGGCCGAGGACGAGGCCATGACCATCGCGGACAGCCTGTGGAACCGCATCAATCTGACGAATCTGCGCGAGAACATCGTGCCAACCCGGCAGCGGGCCAGCCTGATTCTCAAGAAGGGCGCCAGCCACCGAATCGAAACCGTGGCGCTGCGGCGGCTCTAGGCCCAACCTTTCCCTGACCTGCTGCGTTGTTCCTCCGGTGAACGGAGGTAGCATGGTCACGCAGCCGGTCGACGAAAAGCTCAAGCGCAGCGCCGAGCACGCGAAGGAAGCGGTCGAACAGACCCAGGAAGCCGCGGAGCAGACGCAGGAGGCGGCGGAGCACACGCAAGTCGCGGCCAAGACGACCGCCACAGCCAGCATACAGATGAAGGACAGCGCCGACCGGCGCACGGAGCTTGCCGCCAACCGCACGGTCTTTGCCGCCGAGCGCACCTATGCGGCCTGGGTGCGCACGGGCTTGGCGTCGCTCGCCTCGGGCATCGGCGCGCAGAAGCTGCTCGCAGGCGTGGTGCCGGATTGGATGATCCTTTCTACCGGCTCGGTGCTGATTCTGTTCAGCGCCTTCTGCTTCGCCTCCGCTGTATGGCGTCAGCTCTTCACAGGCTCCCAGCCGCCGCACCCGGACGTGCAGCGCATTCCGCCCTTCCTGCTCGTCGCCTTCAACGGTTTTTTGGCCCTCGTCTCGCTCGCGGCCCTGTTCGGGCTGTGGTTCGGGCAGACGGGTGGGGGGTGAGCACAACCTCATCACCGGCCTTGTGCCGGTGAGCCGGATTGAAGAGGTGTCGCACTCTTCACATTGGGATGGCCGGGACAAGCCCGGCCATGACGAGGAGGTGGAGCCTACCCGACCAAACCCTGCTGCTGCGCCAGCTCCTTGAGGCTGACCTGCGGACGCGCGCCGAGATGGCTGATGATCTCGGCTGCCGCGAGGCCGCCGAGGCGTGCGCAATCGGTGAGGTCGAGGTCCTGGGTCAGCCCTGCCATGAAGCCCGCCGCGAAGAGATCGCCCGCGCCGGTGGTGTCTATCACGCGCTCCACGGGGAAGGCCGGCACGGCCTTGGTCTCGCCGCGGCTGACCACGAGCGCTCCCTCCGACGAGCGGGTGATGGCCCCGAGCACGTTCTCCTCGCGCAGGGCCGCGAGCGCCGTGTCCGCGTCGGATGTGCCATAGAGGCTTTGCAGCTCGTGGATGTTGGCGAACAGGATGTCTAGGCTGCCGTCGCGCATGAGGCCCAGGAATTCATCGCGGTAGCGGTCCACGCAGAAGGCGTCGGACAGGGTGAGCGCCACCTTGTTGCCGGCCTCGTGGGCGATCTTCACGGCCTTGCGGAAGGCTTCCTTGGCGGCCGGCGGATCCCATAGGTAGCCTTCGAGATACACAATGGACGAGGCGCGCACCGTCTCGGGATTCACGTCGTCGGGGGTGAGGTTCTGGCAGGCGCCCAGATAGGTGTTCATGGTGCGCTCCCCGTCAGGCGTCACCAGGATGAAGCTGCGGGCGGTGGCCGGACCGTCGTTGGCAGGCGCCACGTCGTAATGCACGTCGATGGACTTCAGGTCGTGGGCGAAGAGGCGGCCGGTCTCGTCGTCCTTCACCTTGCCGATGAAGCCGGCCTTAACGCCGAGCGACGCGATGCCCGCCGCCGTGTTGGCGGCCGAGCCGCCGGACACGATGATAGCCGGTCCCATCTCGCCGTAGAGCTCCTCGGCTCTCGTCTCGTCGATGAGCTGCATGGCGCCCTTGTGAACGTTCTTCTTCACCAGGAAGGCTTCATCCGTATGGGCGAGCACGTCAACGATGGCGTTGCCGAGCGTAAGCACGTCGATGCGAGTTTGGGACATGAGCAACCAAGGCTGTGAGGAAAGGGCCGCTTTCGCATCCGGCGCGGCGGCGGTCAAGGTGCGCTGGGCAAACAGGCCCGGGCGAGCCGATGGAGGAGGGGCCCTCCATCGAGAAGATTGCGCCTATAAAAGAAAAGCGCGGCCCTGGGGCCGCGCTGTGGTTCGAATGCCCTTTGCGTCGGGCCAGCCGTCAGACCGCCTGCACTTCGCGCACATCCGGCAGAAAGTGGCGCAGGAGGTTCTGGATGCCGTGCCTCAGGGTCGCGGTCGAGGAGGGGCAGCCGGAGCAGGCGCCCTTCATGACCAGGTACACGATGCCGTCCTTGAAGCCCCGGAACGTGATGTCGCCGCCGTCGCCCGCAACCGCGGGACGGATGCGGGTCTCAAGCAACTCCTTGATGGTGGCGACCGTCGGGGCGTCCTGTTCGTCGAAGAACTCTTCGCCGTCCTCGTCCGCCTGGACGTGGCCGCCGACGAAAAGCGGCGCGCCGGTCATGAAATGCTCCATGATGGCGCCAAGGATCGCGGGCTTGAGGTGCTGCCACTCGCTGTCCGCCTTGGTGACGGTGATGAAGTCGTAGCCGAAGAACACGCCGGTGACATCGGGCACGCTGAAAAGCCGCTCGGCGAGGGGCGAGAACTGGGCGCTCTCGGGGCTCTTGGCCTCGAAGGTGCCCTCCGGCATGACGACGCGGCCTGGCAGGAATTTCAAGGTAGCGGGATTAGGGGTGGCTTCAGTCTGAATAAACATCGCTTTTTCGTCCTCTGCGCCGGTTCAAGGCCGGCCGAGTGGGGGTCTTAGAATCGTTCTAACAGGTTCTGCTGTGAATGTGGATCGAGGAAGGGAGGTTTCCAAGAGGGATCGTTCGACGAGAACGCACTCTAGTCTGCCGACGATCCCGGATCGCCTTCAGCGTCCGGGACGACGAGCCGGAAAGTCACCCCGCCAGGGCGTCGATCTCCTCGTCCGAGAGGCCTCCAGGCACGATCACGATCGGCACCGGGAAGGTGGAAGCCGCCCGGCCGGCGAGGGTGGACACCAGGGGGCCGGGACCCTCCTTGCTGGCGCCTGCGGCCAGCACCAGGAACGAGATGTCCTCGTCCTCCTGGATCAGTTTGAAGATCTCATCGGCCCGGCTGCCGACGCGGATCACCTGCTCGGGCTCCACGCCGGCCGCGTTACGGGCCTCGCGTGCGGCTTCGTCGAGCTGCTTTTCGGCGGCCTCCCGGGCCTCCTCCACCATGGCCTCGCCGACACCCAGCCACTCGAAGTTGTCGGGGGGATCCACCACGCTCAGCATGATCATGCTCGCACCCGTGCGCGCCGCGCGGCGGGACGCGAAGTGGATGGCGCGGGCGCATTCCGGGGTCTTGTCGACCACCACCATGAATTTTGGTCTGTGGCCGCTCTCGTACGATCGGCGTTTGCCGCTCAAGGCAGGATCTCCCTGGATGAAAGCCGGATGCTGCCCTGCTCTTCAGTCAGGAGCAAGGCAGGGCGCCGCATGGGTAGGCTAGCCTGTCCGCAAGGGTTCCGGTCAGCGGGCCCGCACGAAACCGACGATATCCTTCACGGCGTCCATGGTCTCGGACGCGATTGCCCTGGCCCGGTCGGAGCCGTCCGCCAGAACCGCATCGATGTGGCCGGGATCGGCCATGAGGCGGCGCATCTCGTCGGCGATGGGCGCGAGCTTGGCCACGGCCACGTCCACGAGGGAGGCTTTGAAGCCGGAGAACTGGGAGCCGCCATGCTGGCGCAGCACGTCCTCGGGGGTGGAGTCGGTCAGGGCCGCATAGATCGCCACGAGATTGTCGGCCTCCGGGCGCTCCTTGAGACCGTCTGGCTCGCCGGGCAAGGGCTCGGGGTCGGTCTTGGCCTTGCGGATCTTCTGGGCAATCGTGTCCGCGTCGTCCGTCAGGTTGATGCGGGAATAGTCGGACGGGTCGGATTTCGACATCTTCTTCGAGCCGTCGCGCAACGACATGACCCGGGTGGCGGGCCCTGCGATCAGCGGCTCCGTGAGGGGGAAGAAGACGTCGCCGAAGCCGTTCTCGGCGATGGATTCTGCAAAGTCATTGTTGAATTTCTGAGCTATGTCGCGGGTTAGCTCCAGGTGCTGTTTCTGGTCCTCGCCCACGGGCACGTGGGTGGCGCGGTAGACCAGGATGTCGGACGCCATGAGCATGGGATAGGCGAAGAGGCCGACCGACGCGTTCTCCCGGTCCTTGCCGGCCTTTTCCTTGAACTGGGTCATGCGGTTGGCCCAGCCCATGCGGGCGATGCAGTTGAACACCCAGGCAAGCTCCGCATGCTGCGCGACCTGGCTCTGGTTGAACACGATATGCTTCTTCGGGTCGATGCCGGCGGCCAGGAAGGCGGCGGTCACCTCGCGAATCTGGCGCGTGAGCTCCTTGGGGTCCTGCCAAACGGTGATCGCGTGCATGTCGACCACGCAGTAGATGCAATCATGCGTCTCCTGCATAGTGACGAAGCGCTTGATGGCGCCCAGGTAATTTCCGAGATGGAGGTTGCCGGTCGGCTGAACGCCCGAAAACACCCGCTCCTTGAACTGCGCCATCGTCTTCCCAACTCCCACGCTTGTCGCGGCGGGCGTTTATGACAGGGCGCGGCCACGATGCAAGGTGTCTTAAGGTTTTTTCGTCAGCGACGCCACATCGTCGCGCGTGAGCGCGCCAGTCATCCAGGCGGTGGCCGCGTAGAGCGCAAGGCCGCCGAAGCACAGGACCGCGAGGGCAGCCGCGCCGGGCTCCGCAAGGGTCGGCAGGCCGGCTGCGAGACCCAGGGCCATGATCGTGGCGGCTATCCCGGTTCGAATCAGGCGGCCAGCCAGCCGAGCGCCGGGCAACCACAGGCCGACGGCGGCGAGAGATCGCACAATCGCCGCCGCGTGGGCGAGGCAGCCCAGGCTGATGCCGAACGCAATGCCGGGCATTCCGAAAAACTGTCCGAGCAGAACAGCCGACGAAGCCGTCACGGCGATGCCGAGGAGGGTCGCCAGCAGCGTCTCGCGCAAGGACCCGCGGGCAAACAGGGTCTGGCTGAGCACCTTGCCGGCTGTCGCGACAGGCAGTCCGAGGCTCAAGGCCATCAGGACATAGGCCGTTCCTTGCGCGTCCGAACTCGTGAACGCGCCGCGCTCGAACAGGACGGACGCGATGGGCCCGGCGAGAACCATGAGGGCCGCGGCGGCCGGAAGGGTCATGAGAAGCGCGAGTTCGAGCGCCCGGTTCTGCGCTGCCACGACTGCTCCGGCCTCCCCGCTGCGGTGCCTGAGCGCAAGATCCGGCAACAAGACGCTCGAGGCCACCGCCGCCATCAGGCTCAAGGGAAGCTGCACGAGCCGGTCGGCATAATAGAGCCAGGACACGCCGGACGGCCAGAACGACGCGATCTGCGTGCCGACCAAGCCAAAGAGCTGCACGGCTCCGCTCGCCAGAAGCGCCGGAAAACCGGCCAGAAGCACGGACTTCACGACCGGCGACAGGCGGGGACGGCGAAAAGCGACGGCGCGCACGGCACCGCCCCGCAGGGCGAATGCCACGATGGCGAGTTGGGCAAGGCCCGCCGCACTGGACGCCGCCGCAAGCCAGGCGGCTTTCTGCCATTGGGGCAGGGCGAACAGGGTCTCCAGCGCGATGAGAACCGCGATCATGCCGCCATTGACAGCCAGCGGCGCGATGGCGGTCGCGCCGAAGCGGCCGTTGAGATTGAGCAGCGCCGACGCGACGGAGGCGAGGGTCACGCAGATCACTGCCGGAAAGGCGAGGCGGGTGTACAAGGCCACGAGCGCCAGCGTGCCTCCATCGTCCTGAAAGCCTGGCGCGAGGATGATCGCAATCAGCCCGGCGCCGACCTCCACAAGGCCGGTCAGGACCAGGAGCGCGAGCGCGAAGGCGGTGATCACGTCGCCGGCCGTGGCGGCTGCTTCGTCCGGCCGCAGATGGCTCAGGCCGGGGACGAGGGCTGCATTGAGGCCGCCTTCGCCCATCATGCGCCGGACGAGGTTCGGCAGGCGGAACGCCGCCAGGAAGGCATCGGCCACAGGTCCGGTGCCGAGCGCCTGCGCGAACAGCACGTCCCGGACAAAGCCCAGGATGCGCGACGCAATCGTGCCGAGGCCGACAAGGAGGGATGAGCGGATGAGCGACATGCGCTGTGGCGCTTAACCGGTCCTGAGCGGATTGTCTAAGACGATCGCCGCTGAGCCATCGTTCCATGGATCGGGAGGGTTCGGGACAGGCCTTCCGTGACTCCCGCAAAAGCGATGGCGGGGCTGCTTCAGCCTCTGGCCTGTGCGATGGCCTCTCGCTTCTGGGCAAGGGTCATGCCGCCCACGTAGGATTCCGCCGCGACCAGGAACGACGGTGTGGCGACGAGGCCCAGCGAGTTGCCCAGCGTGAAGGCCTCTTTCATCCACTCGGTCGTGCGCGGCGCATCGGCGGCGGCCACAAGGCGCGCCCGGTCGGCTCCAAGGCGCTCGGCTTCCGCAACCGCCCGCTCGCCCGTGACAGCCCCGTGCAGGCCAAACAGGGCGAGATGGAGCGCGAGGTACCGGTCGGGTCCTTGAACCTGGAGATACCCCAATGCCGCGCGGGTCGCCTGGACCGAGGCCTCGCCCAGAACCGCGAAATTGACCAGCACATACGAGAGGTCCGGCTCCGCCTTGAGCAGGGCCGGCAGATCCTTCGCGGAGCGTTTGCACCAGGGGCAGTTGTAGTCGAAATACTCGACCATGATCACGTCCCCATGGGCGTGGCCGAGCCGCACGGCGGAGGGCAGAGCCAGGGTATCCTCGACGAGTTCGATGGGAACCCGCTGCGCCTCCGGCGAGGCCTGGGCGATGGCCCGGATGGGAGCCCCCGACAGGGCGAGACCGGCCAGGAGGGTGCGACGGGACAGGATCATGAATAGGCTCTCGTTGGGAACAGCGCTCCTGTTGCCGGTGCAAGGCCGCCCTGGCAAGAGCCGCCGCATCGCGCTCACGCTCTCGTGACGGCGGGCAGGGGAGGCGGGCGGTCTCCCGTCCACGCCGGAACCCTCGCGTTCGCGCGGCGTTCTCCATGCACGGCCAAGCTTGGGACGAATCGCGGGTAGGCGGACGATGACGGAAGACAACCAGCCCGTCGAGACGAACGAGCTCTACGCGGTGGGCCTGGCGCGCGCCTTTGGCGGAGCAGTCATCTTCGGGATTCCGCTGATGATGACCATGGAGATGTGGTCCCTGGGGTTTTCCATCGACAGGCTGCGGCTTCTGCTGTTCATTGGGGTGAACCTCCTCGTCCTGATCGGCCTCTCGTACTTCGCGGGCTTCGAGAAGACGTTCAGCTGGCGCGAGGACGTCATGGACGCACTGGCGGCTTTTGGCGTCGGGGTGATCACATCCGCCGCGATCCTGGCGCTGTTTGCGGTGATTGCCCTGGACATGACCTGGACCGAGATCATCGGCAAGGTCGCCCTGCAGAGCGTGCCGGCGAGCATCGGCGCGATGCTCGGACGAAAGCAGCTCGGCGCGGAGCAGGACACCGGGGCCGAGGACGAACGAAAGCGCGAGGCGGGCTATGCGGGCGAATTGTTCCCCATGCTGGCCGGCGCGCTGTTTCTCGCGTTCAACATGGCGCCCACCGAGGAGATGATCCTGATCGCTTTTCAGATGACGCCCTGGCATGGAATCGCACTGGGCGTCGTGTCGATCGCCCTGCTTCACATCTTCGTCTACGTCCTCGGGTTCTCGGGCCAGGAGACCCCGCCCGAGGGAGGAACGTTCATGCGGACCTTTCTCCACTTCACCTTGGCCGGCTACGGCATCGCGCTCCTGGTCAGCCTCTATGTCCTGTGGACCTTCGGGCGCACCGAGGACACCGCCCTCGCCCAAGTGGCGATGATGACCGTGGTGCTAGCCTTCCCGGCGGCGCTCGGCGCCGCCACTGCGCGTCTCGTGATCTGAGGAAGCCATGGTTCAGCAGCGGACGGCCGATCGCGACGGAACCCAGCAAAAAGCCAACCACACTCCCTGGCTCGAATGGGTCGCCTCCGGCATAGGCCTGCTGCTTACGCTCGGTATTTTCGGCTCCATCGGCTGGCAGGCCTTCGATGATGCCGGCGCGCCGCCCGCCATCGCGGTCGACGTCACGCGAGTGGTGCCGGTCGAGGGCGGATATCGGGTCGAGTTCCGGGCTCGCAACAGCACGGGCTCCACGGCCTCGCAGGTGGAGATCGAGGGAAAGCTCGCCGGCGACGGCGCGGAAGCCGAGATCGGGCATGTGGTCTTCGACTACATTCCTGGCCATTCCGAACGGAAGGGCGGGATGTTCTTCACGCGCGAGCCCCGACAGGAAAGTCTCGCACTGCGCGCCTTGGGTTTCGCGGATCCTTGAGCGGGTTCGGGGCTCGGTCCATAGGACCTCTGTCGTCTCAGGCTGCGTGAGCGGAGCCCGGGATCGTCAGACAAGAGTTGCGCTTCTTTCTAATTCGCGATCCCGGCTCGCCTGCGGCGTCCGGAACGACGCGTTTCCTTAGTCTTCCTCGCCCGTCACGCCGGCCGCATCCTGAGCCTTGAGCACGTCCGGGCGGGGCATGGAGATGATGTTGTAGCCGGAATCCACATAGTGGATCTCGCCGGTCACGCCGTTGGACAGACCGGACAGGAGATAGAGCGCCGAGCCGCCGATATCCTCGATGGAGACCGTGCGGCGCAAGGGGGCGTGGGCCTTCTGGTAAGTGAACATGAGACGGGCATCGGAGATGCCCGCTCCCGCGAGCGTCCGGACCGGCCCGGCCGAAAGCGCGTTGCAGCGGATGCCCTGAGGTCCGAGGTCGGACGCGATGTAGCGCACGCTGGCTTCCAGCGCCGCTTTGGCCACGCCCATCACGTTGTAGTTCGGCATCACCCGGGTGGAGCCGCCATAGGTGAGAGTGAGGAGCGATCCGCCGTTCTTCATGCGCTTGGCGGCGCGCTGGGCGATCTCTGTGAAGGAGAAGCAGGAGATCACCATGGTGCGGGAGAAGTTTTCCCGGGTGGTGACGTCCACGTAGGAGCCCTTGAGCTGCGACTTGTCCGAGAACCCGATGGCGTGAACCACGAAGTCGAGGCCGTCCCAGCGCTTGTCGAGAGCGTCGAAGGCGGCGTCGACCGACGCGATGTCCTCCACGTCGCAAGGCACGACGAGGTCTGAACCCAGGGACTTCGCCAGCGGCGCGACGCGCTTGCCCAGCGCCTCGCCCTGATACGTGAAGGCGAGTTCCGCCCCGTGCTCCGCCAGCGCCTTGGCGATGCCCCAGGCGATGGAGTGGTCGTTCGCGACGCCCATGATCAGGCCGCGTTTTCCTTGCATCAGACCCGTCACGGTGGTCCCCCTTGTCGAAGGCCCGATTGTCTGCCGCGTATTGTTATCAAAGCGTGCATCCCGGGCCGTTATATCGGTAGTGATGAGCGTATCCATGCGAGATCCCCCTTAAGAGACATGGGGATTCGCACGGTTGCGTCTCAGCGGTGTGACGCTCTTTTAAGCGTTGTAACGGCTGAACACGAGTGTGGCATTCGTGCCGCCGAAGCCGAAGGAGTTCGACAGGACCGTATCGAGCCGGGCGTTGTCGATGCGCTTGCGCACGATGTTCATGTCGGCGACTGCCGGATCGATCTCCTCAATATGGGCGCTCTCGCAGATGAAGCCGTTGTTCATCATCAAGAGCGAATAGATCGCCTCCTGCACGCCCGTCGCGCCCAGCGAGTGGCCGGTGAGCGACTTGGTGGCCGAGATCGGCGGGCACTTTTCGCCCGAGCCGAACACCTCGCGGATGGCCTCGATCTCCTTCTGGTCGCCCACGGGGGTCGAGGTCGCGTGCGGATTGATGTAGTCGACCGGGGCCTTCACGTCCTTCAGGGCCATGCGCATGCAGCGCACCGCGCCCTCGCCGGACGGGGCCACCATGTCGTAGCCATCGGACGTCATGCCGTAGCCGACGATTTCCCCGTAGATGCGGGCGCCGCGCGCCCTGGCGTGCTCGAGCTCCTCCAGAACCAGGACGCCCGCGCCGCCGGCGATCACGAAGCCGTCGCGGTTGGCGTCATAGGCCCGCGATGCGGTGGTGGGCCGGTCGTTGTACTTGGTGGACATGGCCCCCATGGCGTCGAAGAGCGACGAGAGCGACCAGTCGAGATCCTCGCAGCCGCCCGCGAACATCACGTCCTGCTTGCCGTACTGGATCATCTCGTAGGCGTTGCCGATGCAGTGGTTCGAGGTCGCGCAGGCGGACGAGATCGAATAGTTCACGCCCTTGATCTTGAACCAGGTGGCCAGCGTCGCGGAGGCCGTGGACGACATGGCCTTGGGCACCGCGAAGGGGCCGATGCGCTTGGGGCCCTTGTCGCGGGTGATGTCGGCCGCTTCCACGATGACCCGGGTGGAAGGACCGCCCGAGCCCATGATGATGCCGGTACGCTCGTTGGAGATTTCGCTCTCCTCGAGACCTGCGTCGCGGATGGCCTGATCCATGGCCACATGGTTCCAGGCGGTGCCCTTGCCGTGGAAGCGCATGGCGCGGCGGTCGACCATCTCCTCCGGGTTCAGGGTCGGCGCGCCGTGGACCTGGCACCGGAAGTTGAACTTCTCGTAGTCCTCAGCCTTGCTGATGCCGGACTTTGCCTCGCGCAAAGAGGCCAGCACCTCCTGCGTGGTGTTGCCGATGGACGAAACGATGCCCATTCCGGTGACGACGACGCGCCTCATAGCTAACCTCTTCATAGAACTTCATGATCGACCCAACGCCTGACAGACGTAAGGTCGATCATGGTCAATCTCAACCGTGAGCGTGTTGTTTAACCGCCCGCTGCGGCGTCGGCGGCTTGAAAGAGGCCGACCCGAAGATCCTTTGCCTCGTAAATTCGCTTGCCGTCGGCTTCAAGCCACCCATCCGCGATCCCGAGCACGAGCTTGGAGCGGAAGACGCGCTTGAAGTCGATGCCGTAGACCACCTTTTTGTGGGTCGGCAGCACCTGATCCGAGAATTTCACCTCGCCGACGCCCAGCGCCCGTCCCCGGCCGGGCGATCCGCCCCAGCCCAGATAGAAGCCGACCAATTGCCAGAGGGCGTCGACGCCGAGGCATCCGGGCATCACCGGGTCGCCCTTGAAGTGGCAGGGGAAGAACCAGAGATCCGGTCGGATATCGAGCTCGGCGCGCACGTGGCCTTTGCCATGCTCTCCGCCATTCTCGCCGATCGACGTGATGCGGTCGAACATCAGCATCGGCGGAAGGGGCAACTGGGCATTGCCGGGACCGAACAATTCTCCGCGCCCGCAGGCGAGAAGCTCTTCGTAGTTAAAGCTCGACTGGCGCGCCATGCCGGATGCCGATCCTTTCAATCTGTCGCAAAGGCGGCCCGGGAGAACCCTCCGAGGCCGGAAACGGGGCTCTGGTAGCACAGGCTTGGCCATCCATCAAAGGGCCTGAGTCACCGGGCCAGGACCAAAGACGGGACATGGAGCCGAAATTCACCGAATAGCTGGGCCTCGAACGCGCTTCGGGATTAGCGTTGCGGCAATCCTGCGGCCTTGCGGCAATCCTCTCGCTTTCCTATCATGTCGATGATAGAAGCTCTTATTCTTACATTCAGTTCCCCGATGACCGATCCGTTATCCGCCTATATCGAATCGACGACTGCTCCCGCCCATCGCCGGGGATGCCCCCTGTCCGAGCTGCGGGACAAGCTGCGTCGCGTGGGCCTGCGCCCGACCCGGCAGCGGGTGTCGCTGGGCTGGCTGCTCTTCGGCAAGGGCGACCGGCACATCACGGCGGAAGTTCTGTTCGAGGAAGCCACCCGGGCCCGCGTGCCCGTCTCGCTGGCAACCGTCTACAACACCCTGCACCAGTTCACGGAAGCCGGCCTTCTGCGCCAGCTCGCGGTGGACGGCTCCAAGTCCTATTTCGACACCAACCCGACCGAGCATCACCACTTCTTCCTGGAAGACGAGGGCGAGCTGGTCGATATGCCCCTGACCGGCGTGAGCGTGGGCGACCTGCCCGAGCCGCCTGCGGGCATGGAGGTTGCCGGCGTCGAAGTCATCGTTCGCCTGCGGCGCAAGACCGCCTGATCCCGGCAGCTCCGAGCTTTCACCAGCGAAGAGCGGCCACGGTGCTTTCCCTATGCCGCTCAGCCACACCTTCCTCGCGGTTCTGGTCACGATCATCTGGGGCCTCAGCTTCGTGGTCATCAAGGTCGGGGTCGGAACCACGCCGCCCCTCCTGCTCGCCGCTCTCCGGTTTTTCTTCGCGGCCCTTCCGGCGGTCTTCTTCATCCCGCGCCCTAAGACGAGCTGGCGCATTCTCGCCGGCTACGGGTTCTTCCTGGGCGTCGCACAGTTCGGGCTGCTTTTCGTCGCCATCGGCCTGGGCATGCCGGCAAGCCTCGCCTCCGTGGTCATGCAGGCGCAGGTTTTCTTCACCATCCTGTTCGCGGTCTTTCTCATGGGCGAGAGGCCGACCTTTCATCAGCTCGTCGGCGGAACCGTGGCCTGTCTCGGCCTCGTGCTCATCGCCTGGCCGCGCCTTACCGGAGGCGGGGCGGGCCCATTCCTCATGACAGTGGTGGCCGCGGCCGCCTGGGGCGTGGCGAACATCATTTCCAAGCGGGCGGGCCGGGTCGACATGCTGGGCTTCATCGTCTGGTCCAGCCTCGTGGCCCCGCTTCCTCTCCTCGGATTGTCGCTCTGGCTCGACGGACCAAGCCACGTGATGGCAGCCCTCACGAACCTCGACTGGGCTCTTGTGGGAACGGTGGCGTATCTGGCCTATCCGACCACGATCTTCGCGTTCGGGATTTGGGCTTACCTGCTCTCCCGGCATCCGGCCGCGACGGTGACGCCCTTCGCGCTTCTCGTGCCGGTCGCCGGAATCCTCGGCGCGGGGCTTATCCTGGGCGAAGCCATGCGGCCGCTCGAGGCCATCGGCGGGGCGGTGATCGTCCTCGGACTTGCGATCAACATTCTCGGGCCGCATCTCGGCCGGAGCCGGCCCATCTAGGCTGGGGCTTAGCGGACGAGCCCGAGCCCGAACAACCCGAACAGCACCAGGAAGATCCCCACGATCACATTGAGAAAGCGCGGCGCCACGAAGGCCGCGATACCCAGAATCAGGGCGATCAGGGGCAGGAGGTTCTTGATGCCGAGGGAAAGCGTCATGCGGCGGTGCCTTTGTGGTGATGCATTGTTACGGTCTTAGGGCAGCAATGCTTTACAAAACGCAAAAGCAACCGACATCCCCGACGCCTATTCCACCTTCTCGTCCGGGTAGACGCCCCAGAGCTTTTCCTGGCGGACATAGCCTTCCACGTCCCCACCCCGCTCCGCCACGACGGTTACGTCGCACCAGGAGCCGCTGCATCCTTTGACATTGGCGATGACGCCCGGCTGGAGCTGTGCGACGACGCTGCCTTTGTCGTCGGCTCGATTCAGCAGCGGGATCGGCGGAGTGTTTTCCTTGGCCCAGGGCATGACGAGCGCCGTGCGCCGTCCCGATAGGAGCGAGTGGAGCACCCAGCCGTCCGTGCCTTCCGCGTCGCGGATGCGCCGCCAGGTCTCGTATTCGGCGATGATCTCCACGGGCAGTCCGGCGCGCTGGAACACCCAGGCGGTGCGATGATCCTTGGACGGCCCCTCGCGCAGGTTCACCCGGTCGGTCTTGAGGCTCACGTAGCGGGGAACGGGCAACCCGGTGCCCAGGCGGCCGCCCGGCGTCTCCTGCGCCAGGACCGGAGCCGTGATCGAAGCCAGCAAGGCAAGGCTGAGGACGATCTTGCGCATGGTTCTCCCTCACGTTGGGTTTGTCTGGGGCGTAGCCTCTGGTAGAGAAGCTTGACGGGCTTCGCCGATGCGGCGGTCCGCCCCTCTTTAGTCGCCGAAACTGAGTTAAGAGAGCGTGAAACTCTTGAGGCCCAGGCGGCTTTTTTCGAGTGTTGGGACATCGCGAGCCGATGAAAAAGAGACCTGTCGTCGTCGTCACCCGCCGCCTGCCCGATTTGATCGAGACGCGCATGCGCGAACTCTTCGACACGCGCCTCAATCTCGAGGACAAGCCCCTCTCGACCGAGGAACTGATGGAGGCTGTCAGAACCGCCGATGTGCTGGTGCCGACGGTCACGGACGAGATCGACGCCGCCATGCTGGCGGAGGCCGGCCCCAACCTCAAGCTCATCGCCAATTTCGGCAACGGGGTCGACAACATCGACGTGCCGGCCGCGGTGGCACAGGGCATCACGGTGACCAACACCCCCGGCGTTCTCACCGAGGACACGGCCGACATGACCATGGCGCTGATCCTCGCCGTGGCGCGCCGGATCCCGGAAGGGGCCCACATCATTCCGGACGGAGAATGGGCCGGCTGGTCGCCCACCTGGATGCTCGGCCGTCGGATTACCGGAAAACGCCTCGGCATCGTCGGCATGGGCCGCATCGGACAGGCGCTGGCGCGCCGCGCCAAGGCTTTCGGCCTGTCGATCCATTATCACAACCGCCGTCACGTGCCGCCGAAGATCGAGGCGGAGCTGGAAGCCACTTACTGGGAATCCCTCGACCAGATGCTGGCCCGCATGGACATCGTATCGGTCAATTGCCCGCACACGCCGGCCACCTATCACCTGCTCTCGGCGCGCCGCCTCAAGCTCATGAAGCCCGACGCCATCGTGGTGAACACGGCCCGGGGCGAGATCATCGACGAGCCGGCGCTGACCAAGCTCATTGAAGCAGGCGCCATCGCGGGCGCGGGGCTCGACGTGTTCGAGGAGGAGCCGGCGGTCAACCCGCGCCTGGTGCGACTTGCCAAACAAGGCAAGGTCGTGCTCCTTCCGCATATGGGGTCGGCCACCCATGAGGGCCGCATCGCCATGGGCGAGAAGGTGATCGTCAACATCCGGGCCTTCACGGACGGTCACAAGCCGCCGGACCGGGTGCTGCCGAGCATGTTGTAGGACGGCCTGTCGTATGCCGGTCCCGCGCGCTCATCGCCGCGAGGACAAAATTCCCTCTTTACCCAGCGTTAAGCCTACCCGTTCATGATCCGCGACAAATCGCCATCAGCGGGCAGGCCAAGCATGAGCATTCGATTCGGGAAATTCGCGAAACCAGGCGCAAAGACTGCGTCCGTCACCCGGCCGGAGGAACTCATCCGCGCACGGGAGGCTGCCGGCGACCGCATCGTCTTTGCGATCGGGCTGGGGCTTGCGGTCTCGTCGGCGTCGTTTTTCGTCTACGCGCTCCAGACCAGCACCGCACAGCCCAACCTGCCGAAGGTTCTGCCCGCCCTTGCGGATAATCTTCCAGTCAACCGGAGCCTTGCGGCCGCCCGCCGATACGACGACCTCGACCCAACCACCACGGGATCGGTCCCGAAAGGCCAGGAGACCAATGACCGGACCAAGACGTCGAAAGTCGCGACGGTTGCGAGCCGGCAAGACCTCACAATCCCACCCCGCACCTACGTGGTCTGGCGGGTAAACGACGGCATAGCCCTCGTGGAAGGGCCGGACGGCCTGAGCGAAGTTGCGCCGGGCGCTGTCCTGCCGGGCGCCGGCGAGGTTCTGGCGATCCAGCGATCCGACACGGGATGGGTCGTGGTGACGTCTGAGACGATCATCGGCATCCCACCGATCTAGCGCGGGTTCGGTTTCTCGGACGCTTGTCTGGCCGTAAGGCTTCACCTCAGGGTGATGGCGGAGCGCATGTCTCCTTCACCCGTCATCCCCGGACTTGGTCCGGGGATTTACGCCTTTTCAGCGTCGCAGCTCCAAGACGTCAATGGCCGCAACAGGTGCGGCCATGATGTGGAGGATGTCGTTCGGGTCACGCTTGGATGCACGCCTGAGAGCCCCTCAACGCCCTTCCATTGGGTCGGACAGGATGAACGGGGCGTCTTTCAACCCCTTCACATCTGCGCGCGAGAGGCCGATATCGGCTAATCCCCGATCGTCCATGCGATACAAGGCGCGCTGGCTTGCCCGGCGGTCGAGCCATGCCTCAACCTTCAGAAGGAGCGGCAGAAGCAGGCTGCGCTTCTCGGTCTTGCCGGCAAACGAGCCAAGATTTACTGTGGCAAATGCGGTAGCCATGACGGGCCTCTTCCGATAGGGTTCTGCTATAGAAGAAGGTGCTCCCGAGGGCCTGTGAAAGCAAACGAGAACTCCTTGACATCAGCCCAAGCTGATCTTGGCCAGCCATGACCCGTCGCCGTCTTCCGCCGCTCAATTCCCTGCGCGCCTTCGAGGCGGCTGCCCGCCATCTCAACTTCGAAAAGGCCGGCGACGAGATCGCCGTCACGGCAAGCGCCGTAGGCCAACAGGTGAAGGCGCTGGAGGCCTGGCTGGGCAGTCCCCTGTTCGTGCGCCTGCCCAGCAAGGGCGTCGCCTTGACGGGTTTGGGCGAGCGTTACGCCGCCGCCATCACCGATGCCCTCGACCGGCTCAACGAGGCCACAGCCCGAGCCCTGAAGCCCGAGGCGTCCCGGGTGCTGAACGTCAGCACCCTGCCGAGCTTCGCCGCCGGCTGGCTCATTCCCAGGCTCGGCGCGTTGAGGCTGCGCCACCCGGATTTGGAAATCCGAGTCTCGGTCACCACCGATCGCACCGACTTTTCACGCGAGGACATGGATGTGGCGATCCGGTTCGGTCGTGGCGTCTATCCTGGCCTGCGGTCGGACCTGCTCATGGAGGAGTATTTCTTTCCGGTCTGCAGCACCGCGCTTCTTAGCGACCGGGAGCGGCCTCTGAAGGAGCCGGCGGATCTTCGCCATCACACCCTGCTGCACGAGATCGTCGCCGATGGCGTGCCCGATTACATGTCCTGGGACAGGTGGCTTGCCGAAATAGGGGTCGAGGGCATCGACGCCTCCCATGGGCCGCGCTTCTCCCATACGTTCCTGATCCTGCAGGCGGCGGCTTCGGGGCAGGGCGTGGCCTTGGCCACGAACGTGCTGATCGGCGACTACCTCGATGCCGGCCGCCTCGCCCGGCCATTTCCGCAGCAGGTGAAGGGCGCCTACCAGTATTACGTGGTCTGTCCAGAGACGACCGCCGAACGGCCCGCCATCGCGGCGTTCCGCAATTGGCTTCTGGAGGAGGCGAGCCTTCAGGCAAGCGGCGAGACGGCGTCCCGCGCGCCCTAAGCGCCGGCCGCGAGCTTTCGGACGATCTCGTTCGCGGCGCGCTCTCCTTCTTCCCAGGCCCCGCCCGCGGTGCCCCACTGTGCGCGCGACAGCGCCTCGCCGGCAAACCAGATCCGGTCCGCGACCGGTTCCTTCAGCGTGTCGCGCACCGCAGAGAGGCCAGGGGGCACCACTGCCCAGGAGGCCCGCGACCAGGGATCGTTTCGCCACCGGGTGGCGTGCCGGATCCGCAAGGCCCCAATGGCCCGGTGGCCGAACTGCTCAGCCAGCAGGGCGCGGACGAGCCGGGCGGGTGCATGGGCGTCGCGCCTGTCGAGGCTGGCCGCAAGGGGCTGGTCGAGCTCGAAGAAGTGGAAGGGCGTTCCGTCGATGGAGGTGAGCATGCCGGGCGGCTCCCGGCGCGCGCCGAGCAGGCTCGCCAAGCGGTCGGCCCCCTCGAAGGGAGAACCCGGCCAGTGCAGCACCACGTGTTCGTACACCCCTTGGACGAACCCATGGATCGCCGCCTGCACCTCGACCGGCAGCGAGGGCGCAAAGCGGATGACGTCCTGCTGCAGCACCGCCATAGGGGCAGTGACGATCGTGGCCTTGGCCTGAAGCGTGCCGGCGGAGCTTTCGATTCGGACCCCTTGTCCCGACCAGTCGACGCCGTGGACGACCGTTCCAAGCCGGACCGGCAGATTGCGGCCCAATCGCCCCACATAGGCTCCGAGACCGCCCGCGATGAAAAGATTGTTGGAATATTCCATGCTGGGGAAATCGTGCAGGCTCACCTCATCGAGGGGACGGCCCGATACGAGGCCATGGATGGCCTCGACCCGGCGGCCGAAGGGTCCCATGGGCGGGAGCACCTTGGCGGCCGGCTGATCCTCGACCCGGCGGGCAGCCCGGGTCATGGCCCGGTCGGCGATGTCGAATGCCCGGTCGAGGGCCGCGCGCTCCGCCCGGCGGCCCCGTCGCCGTCCGATGAAGAGATGTCCCTCGGTCGGCGCGCGCCGCAGGGGCTCGCCCCGCTCCCGTCCAAGGCGCACCAGCGGGTTGATCGGTCCGGCATGGAGCCAGTGCGCTCCGAGATCGACCGGGTGCGCGCCCATCGGCACCGTCACGGCGCGGCCGCCGAGGCGATTCCGGGCCTCCAGCACCGTCACGGTGAGGCCCGCCGCGAGGAGCCTTCGCGCGGCGGCGATGCCGGCCGAGCCCGCGCCGACGATCACGACGTCCGGCTCCCGTCCGGGTTCCTGGCTGGGCTCCGCTGGCCCGGATGAGAGATTGGCTGGCTGCACAGGTTCCTCCACCCCTCGCCTTGCGGCGGGTCCGTTCATAAGTAAAGTCCGCCCCTCAACCCAGGAGACTTCGCCCCATGCTGATCCAGGCGGTTTTTGCCGCGGCCCGAGACGTCTTCTCGCCGGCGCTCCGGCGCATCCTGTGGAAGTCGCTCGCGCTGACGATGGCGCTGCTCGCGCTGGTCTGGCTCGGCCTCACGCGTCTGTTCGACTGGTTCCTCGACGGCACCACGGTCGCGGCGGAGTACCCGATCCTGGAGGGGTTCGCGTTCTTCCTCGCAGGCTTCGGCATCTTCGTGGCTCTCGTATATCTTCTGCCGGCCGTCACGGCGATCGTGGCCGGCTATTTCCTCGACGACGTGGCCGAGGTGATCGAGCGCGGGGACTATCCGGCCGACCCGCCCGGCACGGCCCTGCCCATGGGAAGCGCGATCCTCTACGGACTCCGCTTCGCCGGCCTGTCCATCCTGGTCAATCTCGCGGCCCTGCTGCTTTTCTTCATCCCGGGCATCAATATCGGGGTGTTCTTCGTGGCCAACGCTTACCTGCTTGGCCGGGAATATTTCGAGCTCGCGGCCGGCCGTTTCTGGCCCCAGGCCGAGGTGACCGGCATGCGCATGGAGCATCGGGGAACGGTGCTCGCCGCAGGCGCAGTTCTGGCAGGTCTCGTTCTCGTGCCGGTCCTGAACCTCGTCACGCCGATCTTCGGCGCGGCGCTGATGGTTCACCTGCACAAGCGGCTGGCGCATCGCGCGGACAAGTGGCCCCGGATTCCCGCGTCGAGCGATGCGCCGCATCTCAAGTGAGCATCGGACGAAGCCCAAGAGCGGACTTCGCTCTTGGGCGCGGTGCTAGTGGCTCGAAGACTGGCCGACGGCGGGCCCGGACGCCCGATCCGGCTTGAAGTCGGACTCGGCGCCCCCTGACGTGGGGGCGAGCAGATCCGGCGTGGTGCGGGTTGCGTTCCGCTTGAGGTCGAACTGGCCGGTCTTGCGGAACCGCACCAGATAGGACGGCACGATGGCCTCGATGGTGGTGGGCGAGATGCCCATGCCCTCCAGCGTGCGGCCCTCGCGAATGGCCGCCTCGGACACCACGTTGTCCTTCTCCAGCAGGAGCGCCTGATCGCGGGTCATGACGAGTTCGTTGGGCACGAGCCCGAGGGTGAGCTTGTCGAGGAGCCCCAGGACGCTGCCCTGAGCCCGTCCGACCGCGTTCGGCAGGGGCAGGATGATGCGCTTGCGGTCGGTTGCAGCCAGCACGTATTCCACAAGCTGGCGAAGGGTGCGGATCTCCGGACCCCCGAGCTCGTAGACTTGCCCCCCGGGCACGGCGCGCTCGACGGCCTTGACGATCGCGGCCGCCACGTCGCCGGCGAAGACCGGCTGGAAGCGGGTGTCGGCGCCAGCGAGCGGCAGGACCGGGAGCATTCGGGCGAGGCTCGCGAAGCGGTTGAAGAACTGGTCGTTCGGCCCGAACATGAGCGAAGGCCGCAGGATGACCGCATCAGGCCGCGCCGCCAGAACAGCCGCCTCGCCCTCCGCCTTGGTGCGGGCATAGAGTGATTCTGACTGCGGATCGGCCCCGATGGCGGACACGTGGATGATGTTGGCGCCAGGCCTAGCTGCCTCGGCGATGATCCGCGGCCCCTGGGCGTGAACGGAATCGAAGGTCTGGCGGCCGCCTTCCTTCAGGACCCCCACGAGATTGATGACGTGGTCGGCCTTGGCCACCGCATGAGCGACCGAATCCGGATGGCGCAGGTTGGCCCGGATCGGGTGGATCTGTCCGACCATGCCCTGCGGCAGGTAGTCCGCCCGGTTGGGCTGGCGGGTGACCACCAGGATCCGGTAGCCGCGCTTGGCCAGCGCGCTGACCACGTAATGGCCGAGAAAACCCGATCCGCCGAAGACCGTGACCAGTTGCTGCTCTGGTGTGCGAATGGCGCCGATCATGAAAAGTCTCCTGTCCGCCTGGCCACGGGCGTGTCTCGGGAAGTGATTTCGAAACGTCTCTAGAGCATCGGACCCAAAAGTGGAATTCACTTTTGGGTCCGTCCGACATGCACTCTTGGCGGCGACAGTCGTTCGATCCGCAAGGCACGGCCTACTTTCGCGCCCTGTGCTGATCAAAGGCCCAGTCTCATGAAGAGACCCGTGGCCTGGAAATCGGCAAGAACGCGCGAAGAAAACGACGAGGGACCGTTTTCAGCGATTGACGTCAGCCGCCCATGGCCTTAAACGATCCTCGCCGACAAGGCATGCCCAGGTGGCGGAATTGGTAGACGCACTGCTTTCAGGTAGCAGCGGGTAACACCGTGGAGGTTCGAGTCCTCTCCTGGGCACCATCCGCATTGGATGTTGTAGCTTTCTCAAGCGCTTAGCTTTCTAAGAAAGCCGGTTTCAAAAACCTGGGGTGAAAACCTGGGGGACTTTGAGCCACATCTGTTCTTCCGGTAGATGTAAAAGGGCCGCCCGAAGGCGACCCTCATTGAGGCACTGATACCTATCCACGGAAGTTATGACTTCAAAGGCAGGCTGGTGACGAGGCACGCCGCCGATTTTACGATCAGAACTTCGTTACTTGGGTATGAGAGCAATCTTACGCGACTTCTGCTCCCGATTCGGCAAACTCGATGTCTGCCTCAATCACTGCCTCATTCTGAGCCCGCCACGTCAGATATCGCTGATAGCCCTGTTCGGATGCGACACTCCGCATATAGTCACGACCATACCGGTCGATTTCCCATGGGGTTCGATGTCCCGTGATGGCCATAATCTGATGGGCAGAAAGACCCATCATGATCAGACGGCAGACCCCAGCCTTTCGGAGACCATGAAGCGAAAACGACTTCTTGATCCCGGTCTTCGCTGTCAGCTTCTTAATTGCATCCTGCATCATATTGCCAAGGCTGCCCTCGGCGTAAGGTCGGTCTGGTTGGGTCGGACTGATCTTGTCGTGCACAAGGTAAAGCGTCTCCCCGAGGATGCCTGCCTCCTTCGCAGCTTCCAGTGACTGGCGAAGCTCCGGAAACAGCGGCACGTAGGCTCTTACCGGCTTCTTATTGCGAAGCTTGTGCTGCACGAACGAGAGCCGATCATTACCGTTTCGATCCTTTTCAAGCACAAGGCGTCCCAGCCGAGGTAGGTCAGCGCGTCGTTGCGTCGTATAGTAGGCGAGGTCGAACAGAAGCCGCTCCTTGCTGCCCAGTTTAAACTGTTCCTGAAACGATGCGATCTCTTCTAAGCTCGGGGTGCGGTGGCCTTCCTCATTCTCGGGTTTGAAAGGTTTGATGTCGCGAGCCCAGTTCCGACCACCAACAACTCGTGTATGGTTCTGAACCAGATAAGACAGGACCGCGCTGATGAATTTGTGCCGGGTATTCGCTGCCGAAAAGTTGGTTTGAACCTCGCGCTCTTCCCCAGTGATCTCGTCGAACACTGTCTTCCACTTCAGCTTCCGTTTCATGAGAATCAGCACAGACTCGCCGTTGAAGTCGGCAAGGGGACAGTCGCCATACCGCAGGTGCGGGTATCTAGCGTGAGGCTCGTCCCAGGTACTCTCCAGGACGTTTTTACGGTTGCGCTTATCGCGCTTCGACATTTCACGATAGGTTGGATCGTTAGCAAAGTAGTCCTGGCACCCCCACCGCCATGTATCGGGCGCAGCAGCCTTTCGAGGTTCGGGGCTACATGCTTTGGCTGGACGGACCTGAAGAGGCCGTCCCTGCTTGGCTGCGAGAAGTTCAGCATCGAACTCAACGGACGGGAAAGGAGCCCGAATCCTGACCTTTCTCTGGCCAGGAGGCTCGTAGTAGACCACGACCTTGCTCCATTCAGTCGCATACGCATTCGTGTAGGCATGCGACCCGAGCTTCTTATTGAGCTTCTCGGCCTCCCGTTTCGCTTTTTGGTGGCGAGCCTTCTTGATCTCAGGATCGAGTTTCGGTCGCGCCATCATGCAGCCCTCTGATCGGCCCACGGGCTGTGGGGTTTGTCCGTCCGCACGGCTTTGACGGACTGCGGCTCCATCGCCGCAGCAAATTCAGCACGATTCGGGAAGTTCTCGATAGCATCGAGGATGTCCGAGGCCCGCCAACGCGCAACACCTCCTTCCTTGATCCAGGGTTGAGGCATCCAGCCCTGCGCCATCCACTCATGAAATTTGGTTTGGCCAATGCGGAGGTCGTATTCGATGTCTTCCATAGCCATCAAACTCGGCCTCGAGTTACGGTCACGCTTACTCATCTGGAAATTCAGTCTTTCAAAAAAGCGACGCCCTTAAATCTGACGGGCCGTCGCTGGGTACACTCCGAACGTAGCGAAGGCGGATTCTCGACCGCAATATTTTTCTGGTGCCGACCAACCAAAGAGAATTCCAGACCATCACGCAGCAATGGACCTCAGGCTCAGGCATGTTGTGGTTCGCGTAGGTCCAGCCTCTGCGGGCGTTCAGCCATCTGAATCCCAGTCTGACCCGCTTGAAGCGGAGGGTCCGATTCCGAGACGCAACACTGCTTGCGGATTTTGCAAATTGCCTAAAATTGATTCATGAAAAACCAGAATCTGGTTCATTTCGTTTGTTGCATCACCCGGTCTGTCCCACTAAGACCGGCCTCGACGCGCTCGATCAACACGGCGTGGCCAGCGCATGCGTTTGTCATGCGATGCTACTGATTTGTTTAAGGAATTCATCCCATGTCTATCCACCACGGCTGCGAGTGCGCGGCTGAAAAAACACGTCTGAACCTTCCGCAGTCTGACGGGGGGCGCTCTGATGGCCTATGATCCCTATGAGGTTCTCGGCGTCCCACATGGGTCCACCCAAGACGACATCGGACGTGCGTACCAAGAGCGCGCGAAGAGGTGTCACCCTGATATCCATGGTGACGGTTCAGCGGCGCAATTCATCAAGGTCCAGAACGCTTACGAGAAGCTCCGGGATCGCGTAGGCGTTCGTGTCCATGAGGACGCTGCTGACGACGCAGAACTTGATGACGGCTCCCATGCAGACATCGATCCGGTCGCCTTCGTTCGCGGCTTTATGGAGCGGACAGGTGTTGAGATTTTGTTCAATGGGACGATGCACGTCCGTGGTGCGCCACGGATGGCCTTCACTCGTGCCGACATTGATACCTATCTCGAACGCCGAGAGGCCGATGAGGAGTGGCTGCTCGACGAGATCATGCTCACCATCAAGCGTCAGGGTGTAAAGAAGCTTGTCAAGGGAGACATCGAGCGCGCGCTCCGCATGATCATGCGGGAGGACAAGAAACACCGTTTGAATCACATCCTGAGGCCGTTCTTGAAGGCCGAACTCTCGGAAGAGCAGAAGACGCGAGCGGACCATGAGTGGCACCGGCTGGTCGGAGGCGTATTCGAGATGGACACGGCACTGGGTGTCGCCGTCCTCCAGCAGTTCATCAATCAGGTGAAGAGAAAGGCGCTGGGCCTGCCGATCAAGCGTCACCTGATGCCGGTCATCCTTAGCATCATCTAGGGCATCGGAAAAACCAGCTTTGTGCTCCGGTTCCTTGCACCCATCAAGGAGCTTGCGACCGATCCGGCGCTTCTGTCCGACTTCACCGACAAGCGCAGTGGTGATCTGTATTCCTACCCTGTCGTGTTCGTTGATGACCTGGAGAAGATCGAGCCTCAGCAGATTCCCACCCTCAACAGCCTTGTGACCGGGGACGGGCTCACACGGCGGACAATGCGCACGTCGCAGGTTAGTCATCGCAAGCAGCAAGCCACACTCATAGGCACTGCCAACAAGGAGATCGCCGACCTGATCGCAGACGAGACCGGCAATAGGAGGTTTGTGACGATGCGTCTGCGCAATGGTGAGGTGAGAAAGGGCGGTGATCCAACCGTCTGGGATGTGATTAACGCAACCGACTACGATCTGCTGTGGCGCAGTGTCGATGCCTTTGCCCCCGATCCTATCGAGCCGTTCTTGGAGCAGCTTTTTGCGCTCCAGGAGTCCACTCGCAAGCTGTCGGACCTTGAAGCGTGGCTCTTGGAACTCGACCTCACGTCTGAGGCCGTGAAAGCCATCACAACGCCGAAAGGGGTGAAGGCTGATAAGCTGCGGGGTCTCTTCAATGCCCAGACTGGAAGCAGCATGACGATGTCGCGGTTCGGCACGGACATGCTCAGCTACTTTACGAAATCGAACATGCCCTTCAAGAGCAGAATAACTGACCCGGTTGGCACGCTCTACGTGGTTCGATAGCCATAGTCTCCAGGGTGTCCAGGGTGTCCATGGACACCCTGGACACCGTGGACACCCTGGAGACTTGGGACACCTTGGCCACCCTGGATGCCTCGGTCCACTCTTTGACCATGTCAGCCATCGCAACTTGGAAATTTCTAGACAGCCAACGATGAACCGCAGGGCCTCCGATTCGGCTCGAACCGAACGTTGAAGGACCCATCGCTCGCATCATCCCGAGTGCACACCGCCGCCACGACAGGCTTCTAGCTCCTACGAACAGGACTCGGACAAAGGGAAGCTCTCGTCCGCAGGTTCCTCCATTGCATGGAATACATGGCGGGCCTCCTCGTGGCACCGTTCACCCCGCCACTCACCCTGGCCGGGCGGTCACACCCGTATTGTGGAAAATTACAAAGGCCCGCAGCATGGGCAGGTTAAATCCTGTCATCATGTCAATATTTTTAAGGCGATAGAATATAAAAGAAAAATATCGCCATCCTAAAACATTTTTTGTAAGTATTAAGACGTGGGGTGCGGCACTGTCCATTAGACAAGCTGTTTGGCAGTCACACCTAATGCTGGACTAAACATCAATCGCTGCCCGTCGCTATTTTGGTGACTGGGAATTCTATCAAATTCTGAGTACGATTTATTTTAGGAATACGATTTTTATGGACATTTTCTCGAAGCTCCAAGAGCAGCTTCAAACCCCACAACCTCAAGCCGACTTGTCGGTCGAACCCATCGATCCCACGTGGCTCACCGGCATTCCCCCGCTCGGCGTGATCACGGTCATGACCTTGAACTATTTCGACAACGGCTCGGATCACCGGGTGAAGTGGTCGAGTGCACGCTTCGCCATGAACTTGCAGATGTTCACGCAGACGGAGCCCTTCACGCCGTCTGTGTCACTCGCCGCGTGGAAGGGGACAATCCAACTCCACGACCCGGATTTCTGGATACGATACGTCGAGCATAAGAAGGACAAGATGGACGAGGCCACCTTCGCACGCCTCAAGGCCGTCTACGTGGAGACGTTCAAGACTTTTCCAGACGGCACTCTCCTCGGAACCTTTATGAACAAGACCTCGGGCACGAATTACTCCTGGTCCTATGCCATGCGGTTCTGGTTCGACCAGTTCGATGAGCCGAATCTCGAAATCTTCCTCGACGAGGATATGCCCACCATTGATGTCTGGGAGACGGTCGTTCCGGTTCCCGGTCAGAATCTCCCGGTTCTGCGCGCACGCCATGATCCTAATAAGCTCTGGCGTTCACGCCGTCCAACCGGCAAGGGGAGGAAGCACCAATGAGCCCGAACCTCACTGATCTGACCAAAGCGGTCCTCGTGCTCAACGGGCGTGTTGAAAACCTCGAAGCCGAGAACAAAGCCCTCAAGGATAAGTTCGATGGGTTCGATACCATGATCCAGGAGTTCGTCGCATTCATGTCCGAATACGTGGATCAGCAGTACGCAAAGGAGGACACATTATCGACCATCGTGGACGCAGACGGCGTCGTGACGGCTGCCGCCGAAGGGTTGGTCCAGAAGGTAGATGCCTTGAAGTCCGACATGACGGAATCGATGGAATCCTTGAGACGGATGTTTCACCAGCATTTCGCCGATCACGAGATCAACGGTGCTCGTCCTGCGATGTTGCAAGGAGTCGAGTTGCGCAATGCGATGAAGGACATCTGAGCTTCTGCTTCGCATAGTCTCAATCGATAATGTGCAATATCTAATATGTAATAAAGTAATTATAATGAGATTGCGAAAAACTTCGGTTTTTCGCGACCTCACTCCGTCGCTTCGCGTCGTCTAATCACCCGGTCTCGCGACCTCATCGCGCTTCGCTCGATGTAATAACACCTCGTGACCTCGGTCGATGAGATGTCTCGCGTTGCTCGACATCTCTATAATTCCGCCCCGCACATGCTTCGGCTCCACCCCGACAGGCCAATGTGGTTTCGGTTCTCTCGTGGAAAGGACAAAGGAAGCGAGCGGATAGCAGAGGCCGAGGCATTTCGGTCACTGACGTGAGAGCACTCAGTACCGGTGCCGATATCAGCGGGTAGGTCAGCACAATCGTCGCTGTGCAGTGCCTCATTTGAGTAACCTCTGGCAAGACGTTGTTCCGAGACGCTCCCGATCCATCGAATACGTCTTGTATGGATTAGTTGCGGGATTTGAGACTCAGTCCATCCTGATGAGACCCAAACAAGACACTTGAGGTCAGCATGGCGCTCTACGGATACGCACGTGTTTCACACGTCTCTCAAAGTCTGGATGTTCAGATTGAAGCGTTACGTGCGGCGGGCTGCACGGTCATACGCTCGGAGAAGAAAAGTGGCACCACCACGGAAGGCCGTGTCGAGTTACAGACCCTGCTCGATTTTGTCCGAGATGGGGACACGATTTGCGTAACCCGAGTTGACAGAATTGCCCGTTCCATCGCCGACCTCCAGGACATCCTACGTGTACTCAAGGCGAAGGGTGCTTCGCTGAAGGCAACCGAACAGCCTATCGACACATCCACTCCCCTTGGCAAATGCATGCTCGACCTACTGGGCGTGTTTGCTGAACTGGAAACGAACCTGCGACGCGAAAGGCAGACGGAGTCTATCCGCCGAATCAAAGAGATCGACAGCACGAAACCTAAGAGCGAACGGACTTATCGAGGTCGCCCACCAACGATCAAGCTCGATGAAGTGCACCGTCTCAGAGAGGAAGGGCTAGGAGCTACGGCGATTGCCGAAAGGCTCGGGATCGGGCGAGCGTCCGTATATCGTGTGCTCAAAGGATTGTCCGAACGCGAAGCGCGCAAACTGGTGCTTCCCGAACAACCAATAATAGGGCCATGTATGGATTCGCCCCGCCGTCCCTGCAATCCATAGATCAAACAGCGATACTCTTATTGGCCACAGATAGTGTCGTCATCCGCATGACGGGGGCACGCCTACCAGTGCGCCAACTACATAAAGATCGGCGGTGGCAACACATTCACTTGCGATCAACATGGACGCACGCAACTAGAATCGTTTTTTGCTCCAGTTTAATTTTGCTTCTTGAAGCGCAGATACTGTACAGTAAGTCCAGTGCTGATGCGTATCGTTCATCGGCCTACATTCAAAATTCATATTTTATTTTAAGGTTAATTCATGTTCAAACATCGCCTGACAATCGGACTACTTCCACAATATTCAAAAAATCGCGCATCATTCGAGAATTTTATTTTATCTGACGTTTCTAAAATTATGGGCGGTAAACATGGTAGATGGAAGATACAATCTCACAACTGCGAAACAACCATCAGCTTCTCTCGAATTCGCGATCTCCGCGATTATGAGGAGCACATCAATAGTCTTGAAGTCATACGGCATCGGAAGGGGAAGGACGACGTAAACTTACCCCTACGTGATATCTGCTTCGTTGAAACAACGATATTGAGAAAACCGTATTACGGAGTTTGGGGCATCGATTGGCTCTCTGCGGTGGAGAGCAGAAAGGCTACACTCATCGCAAATGGTCATGATCCTGATGACAGTTCCATCAATAATGTTGCTGCGCAGGAGTTTTGGGATGAGTTGCAGCGTCACACTGTCGGCCTGAAGCTGAAGTGTCTCGGACGCCTGCCAACCTGGAGCCACATCCAACTCGATTACCCAGCTTCATGGTCTGTTCAATTCTTCACAATGAAGGATGCAATAACTTTCAAGAAAGCTGCTGGCGCAAAAACCGTCCTCAAGTTCACACCGGCACGGGATGGTGGTGTGCTCCTAGCAGAGCTTCCATAAAAGCGGTACCGAAAGGTAGACGTAACCCACCTGGAGACGATCTTCGTCTCCAGGTGTTTTAACCCAGACTTATAATTTCAGTTCCTGTCCATGCCTCATTGGTCGAGATGGCGTCTCTCGCGAGAACTGATCAAATTCTTACCCTGTCGCTCACGATTCTGCCCATGATTTCACGGGGATGGTGAACATCTCGTCAGGCAAGAGTGATTCAAGTGACTGAGCACTCGCGATTTTCCGAGCACAGCACTGGACACGAGATCAAGATTTCTCGGAGTCTCATGGTCTCTTACGGGAAGGACTGGCATGGAGATCGCAATCGTGAGCCATCATCCGAACGCTACTTCAGGGTTGGACGAAAAGGGCTCGTCTCGCAGTAGGTGAGCCAAGCATCCCACAGCGCAGCGGCAGCATCTGGGTTTGGGCACAGCACCTCAATGGTGAAAGCATCAATCACCGGAAACTTTTCAACGCTTACGATGTATTCCGAGCCATGCGCTGCTTGAATTAGCTCCATGTCAGCCAACTCGGCCTTGAAGACATTCAGACGTACGATGTCTCGCGGTCTCTCGCGCTTTGCTGGGTGCTCGGGAATAGGAAGTTCATAATAATGCATTGGAAGCCTCGATTTAAAGTGTCGATGTATTTATCCTACAGTCGGTGAGCTTCCCCAACCGAAAGCCGGTGGTGCTCCGCTCATGGTTCATGAGCGATTGAGACTAATCTGTCGTGTGGACGCCATTAACCCGGCAGAGTGTCGCCACGGGCTTGTAAGTGACTTCGGTCACCCGGCCATCGAACCTCATGGTCTCGCCGGGCTTCAGGTTCAGCTTGTTATAGTGCTTGGCATGGCTGTCCGTGAAACCAGCATCGTTCGTCACGTCACAGAGGACGTTCACGGTTCCGATGGTTACCTTCGAGTTGTTGGTCAGGTGCCCCTGGACTTCAACGAAATGTCTGTTGCCCCAATTCTTGCGAGGCGTGATGACGTGGTTGAGAATGACATCCACCTGCGAATCGAGCCGCCACTTTTTCATGTCGCCCTGGAAAAGATCGGACACCTCGTAATCAAACCTAGGCTCGCAGCGAAGACCCTTCAGGTTTTCTGATTTGGCCCGCCAGAGGTAGCTGTCAGGCTGGAGCGGCAATCGAACCCGCTTTGTCTCTCCCGGCTTCACGTGCTCGGCATAGGCATGTTCCGTATACACACGGGCGGACTTGTACTCTTCGTCCTCCAACTCTTCCGGCTCGTACATGCAGGTGGCGCTCACCCGATAGACACGGGCATTGGCGTTGTTGTTGATGTCGAACTCGATGAAGCGAATCCCGCCTGTCGTCATGACCGGACGGATACCCGACAGAATGACGCGATCCGGCTGGAACGTCTCGTAGATCGCATCCCGCTCGGCCTCATTGTTCCACCAATACGAAATCTTATTGGCCACATAGAAGTAGGCGACCAGCGGAATTGTGATGTACCAGTATGCGAAGAAGATGCCTAGGATACTGAGGAGCATCCGGAACAGGAGATGCATACCGACGCCGAAGAGGCCGCCAATAATGCCACCCTTGATCGTCCACTCGACTTGCTTAGACATCGGAGACACCGTTGGAGAGGTTTGGAGGCGGGGTTATTGAGCCGAAGCGTAAGGTTACGAATCACGACACGGGAAACCGTGGACGAGGAACGTCAGCCCGCATCCTCAAGCTGGGCGAGGTCGAATTCCTCAGCACCGAGGTCATTGCCACCGAAATCGTACACACCGAGAAGGTCAGCAGTCTGATTGATGTACTTGGCATCTGCAAACTGGGCCGGAACGAGGACGCCGCCAGCGTCAAATTTGGCCCGTATGGCTCGTAAGGTCTCTGGATCGACCTTGCTGTTTCTTACGCCATAAATGCCGCTGATCATCCAGTTCCTGCGGCTGAGGCTTTGAAGCTCGATAATTGCTTCGGGGTTATGCCAGTTGGCGTACAAGTTCCTGTGGAGGAAGCAGTGTAAGACTCTCGTGCCAAGGCAGTTGGACATGCGACGCCCTGTATCCCGCAGCGCTTTGGGAGAGGTCAGGAATGTAACGTCGGCATCATCGTCGAACGGGCACGCTATAGGGAGGCTTGGAACCTTATCAATCAGACGACGAAGCCATGTACGAAGGGAGGTCGAAGGTGACAGGGAAGCGAGAGACTGCCAAACCTCACCATGTGCCGCCTCTGGTATAAGACTTAGGATCATATTGAGTGCAACACGTAACTGCTCGATCTGCTCAACAGAATGAAGCCGAGTAATAACCTCCTGTCGCAGGAGCGGCGTGGGAAGTCGGAGCGCCGCTTCAATGCTCACCTTCGAGATGGGACAGCTTTGCCTCAGAAGGCGCGCTCTGTCTCGGAGTTCAGGACGCGACATCAGATCAATGAGCCTTAGGTAAGCTGCCTGAGGTAAAGGACCGTTACCGATCCGGTGCAAAAGACGTACAGACACCGCAGCCTCTCTGCCGAATAAAGCCTTACACTCGCAGATGTCCTGCGCCCGTGCCGTGATGAGGACGTGTCCTATCTCGCCGAGAGGATTGCGGCTGGCGTAATCTTTGGTCAGACCCTCTGCCGTGAAGTGCCCAGCAAGGTGGTCGGCACCTTTCTCCTCTAAGACACTCAGGGCCAGGAAGTTAGCTTGCCGTTTGAGCGTCGAACAGGTCGAAAGGTACGTAAGATAATTTTGGTGGGCACGATCAAGCGCGATAGCGCCTCGGAGAGGTCAGCCAGTAACTGGGTTGGGTTCGAGCGTAATGTTATCGAGATCGGGTATCAACGGTCACTCCGGTGATCAGTCACCTACGACCGTCTCATGGCCCCGAAATCCGTCAAATAGTTTGTATCGAGATTGCCCTCAGAGGTGGCAGCCGAAAGGTGAGTTCAGATCGGGAACGCGATGAGTGTCCTGACGATCTTTGACCTTTGCACCCCCGAGCCGACGTTCTTGCCGGGTAGCAGCGTACATGAGCCGTCTGCTCAACCCGTACACCCCAAGATGACGGACATCCGCTTTACAATCACCTCAAGCTGGTTCGACTCCATCCTCCCGGTCCAGAGGAGAAGTAAAACAGCAGTCCGCCGATGATCGCGAGGCGCTCGAAAAGCTCGATGCTCTGCTGGGGACGAAGGAGCATGTTCAAACCAGATTGGCCATAGGTCATCCAGAGACTGAGCCCCGTGAAGCCAATGAGCGCTAAAGCTGTCCAACGCGGCCAAAGTCCGATGAGCAAGGCTAAAGGTCCGAGGAACTCGGCGGCTACCATGACGCCTGCGATCACTGCCGGGTAAGGCATCCCCTTCGCCGCGAGGGACGATGTGAAGGTCGAGAACGCCATGAGCTTGTTGAAGCCAGACGGCAGGAAGAGAGCCGCCACGAACAGACGCCCCAGAAACAATGCAAAATCTTCGCTGCGGCTCAACACGAGCTTCCTCCTATGGTCCTGTAGAGCACGACGGATTGAACGGCTTTGCCCCACTCAGTCGCAACAGCCAGATGATCCCTGGTCGGTTAGAATTCGGTTACGGATACGAACCGGACCAACATGATGTTATTATGGTACGTTTATAACCGGTGTGCCGCCCCATAGGATGTCCCTCCTCGGTTTACTTCATACCGGCAGGCCCATATTCTCGGTGGCGTTTTTCGGGATATATTTTAGGCCGTCTATTGATGTCAGTACCCATGCCCCAGAGCGGTTCCCCGTCATGGACGGAGGCTGACCGTCTCGCTGCTCTCAGGAGCTTCCGCGTTCTCGATACCGAACCGGAAGCGGCCTTTGAGGAGATTACCACCTCAGCCGCCCACATCTGCAACGCCCCGATGGCCCTCGTGTCGCTGGTGGATGATGTCAGGCATTGGTTCAAGTGCGAGATCGGGGTTGGAGAGCGGGAAATCCCACGCGGCATCGGCATCTGTGGTCACACTATTCTGCAATCCGGTGTCTTCGTCGTGCCCGATACAACCCAGGACCCGCGTTTTGCCGACAACCCGCTCGTCACAGGCAGACCATACTTGCGCTTCTACGCGGGTGCGCCACTAGTCACAGATGATGGACTGCCGCTCGGAACCCTCTGCGTCCTTGACGACAAGCCCCGCCCAGAGGGCCTGACGCCCGAGCAATCAACGGCCCTGCTTGATCTGGCTCGCGCGGTGATGACCCAACTCAAGCTCAGGAAAGCCGAAAAAGCTCATGAGGAGAACGAGGCGCGGCTCAAGCGCATCATCGATGCTATGCCTCATGCTGTGTGGTCGGCGCTGCCCGATGGCTATAACGACTTTCACAATCAGCGCTGGTACGAGTTCTCGGGTCTGCCATTGGGGTCAGCTATAGGAGACCAGTGGAGCGAAGTTCTTCACTCTGAAGATCAAGATCGGACGTGGGCCAGATGGCGGCACTCCCTCGCGACCGGCGAACCGTACGAGGTTGAGTGCCGTCTGCGCCACCATTCGGGCGAGTACCGCTGGACCTTGGTCCGAGCAGTGCC
The DNA here is from genome assembly GCF_003332305.1 of Microvirga aerophila. Lineage (GTDB taxonomy): Bacteria > Pseudomonadota > Alphaproteobacteria > Rhizobiales > Beijerinckiaceae > Microvirga > Microvirga aerophila. The sequence goes on from NZ_QOIO01000024.1 coordinate 98,012, forward strand.
ACTGCGCAATGAACAGGGCGGTGTCGAGCGCTGGCTCGGCACTACCACCGACATCCACGAAGCCAAGGAGACGGAAGTCGCACTGGCCGAGAGCGAGGAGCGCTACCGGGCTTTGATACAAGCGAGCACGGCTATGGTCTGGCGAGCGACACCCGATGGTTCAATCCTCGAAGGCTGGGGCTGGGAGGAGTTCGCTGCGCAAGCGCCAAAGGGGTATGAAGGTCACGGCTGGCTGAATGCCCTTCATCCTGATGACCGGGAGCAGGCCGTTGCAGTCTGGCAGGAACTGCGAGAGCAAGGCCGACCCGGCGAGGTTGAATACCGTGTCCTGACCAAGAATGGCGAGTATCGCTGGGTTCTGGCGCGTGGTGTGCCGTTGAAGGCCGATAACGGCTCTGTTCGGGAATGGGTTGGCACGATCACCGACATTCATGAAGAAAAACAGGCCGAGGAGCGTCTCTGGCATCTGGCAAACCATGATCCACTTACCGAGTTGCCGAACCGCACCCTGTTCCACGCTCGCCTGGACAAGGCTCTTGCCGAGGCGAAGCAAAACCGAACGACGGTTTGTCTTCTGCTGATCGACCTGGATGACTTCAAGGAAGTGAACGACTCGTTCGGCCACGATGCTGGCAATGCCCTGCTGAAGGAAACAGCAAAACGGCTGTCCTCGATGGTCACAGGCTGTGACACGGCGGCGAGGCTCGGGGGTGACGAATTCGCGGTTCTGTTCACGGACCCATCCGTTCTCCAGCGAGGGGTGACGTTTGCCGAAAACATGATCAAGAGCCTTAATCAACCGTTGTTCTCCTATGCGGGTCAAAGCATCGCCACCAGGGCAAGCATTGGCATGGCAGTGTATCCAGACCATGCCGCTGAGGCTGCCGAATTGCTGAAGGATGCTGACATCGCTCTCTACCGCTCCAAGGCAGAAGGACGTAATCGTGTGACGATGTATACCCCGGAGATGCGAGCCGCCACGGTGCAGCGGATCACACTCAGGCGCGAGATGCGGGAGGCACTCTCGCAGGATCAGATCGTCCCCTACTATCAGCCGCAGGTATGCCTCGCTACGGGTGCCATTATTGGCTTTGAGGCGCTCGCTCGCTGGAACCACCCGAGGCAAGGTCTTCTGACACCCAGCACCTTCGGGGCGGCTTTTGACGATGTTGAGCTTGCAACCTTAGTGGGCCAGCGTCTGATCAGCACAATCGCGGCAGATATGCGCAACTGGCTCAGCAGCGGCCTGAGCTTTGGGCGCGTCGCTGTCAATCTATCCCATGCGGAGTTTACCCAACCCGATTTCGCGGATGACTTCCTGCGCGCTCTCGATGCGTCCCAGGTTCCGGCTCAGTATCTTGAGGTGGAAATCACCGAGAAGGTGCTGCTGGATGGACGCCTCGATGCGGTCTCATCGGTTCTGAAGACCTTCGGCGATCAAGGGATCAAGATCGCACTTGATGATTTTGGAACAGGCTATGCGTCCCTCACGCACCTCAAGCGGTTCCCAGTTGATCACATCAAGATTGACCGGAGTTTTGTGCAAGACCTTGAGCAGGACCCTGATGACAACGCCATCGTCGCGGCGGTGATCGGCCTCGGCAGGAACCTGAAGCTCCAGATCACCGCCGAAGGAGTCGAGACGACTGGGCAGGTTCAACGGTTGCGAGAGATGGGTTGCGAGTATGCGCAGGGCTACTACTTTGCGCACCCAGTGGCTGGCTCCGATGTGCCAAACCTGATTTCGAAGTGGTAGAAGCCAAGGCTGCTTGGCACGGCATCCACATGGGTTCAACACGGCCTCGGGGCGAAGATCACATGTCAGTTCCGGAAGCCCGCAGCCATTTTCACAAGATTCTTCGCGTCAAAGGAGCGCAATGCGAGGTTGGACCTCCTCCGCGTCGTCTTCTCTGCTAGCCTGATGAGAAGATCAGGGGGAGGCTGCGGGGAAATGCGAAACTTAGGGGTGTGTACTGCCCTTGGTTTGAGTTGGATCATCGCATCCTGCGCTGAAAGTATGGTGAATCCGGCTGGTATACCCGAGCCTGTCCCTGCACTGGAAGCTGCACCCAAGGCACGGCCCAACAATGTGGAGGTGAGGCGTCAGGCCAAGAAGATTGCCGAGGATGCCGAAATGCGTTCGGCTATCCTCTCTCGTCAGGTCAGTCCAAACGTTAGCCCGAAGGAAGAGCTACCGCCCCAACCTGAAGCTCAGCCGCCGCAAGCACCCCAACAGCCACCGGAACCCCGAATTTCGCCCGAGCCGCCTACGGTTGTGGTGCTTCCGCCGCCCCCGCAGCCTACCGAGCCCAACTTCCCGGTTGCAGCGCTGATGCCCGAACCGCCAGAACCCGCAGAGCCGACGTTCTCCTCGACCCCGCCAACCGTTGAGCTACCGCTTCCACTAGAGCCTGCCGTGCCAAAGGTGCCGATAGAAGCGGCCATGCCACCCCCGCCCGAGGCTGCTGAGCCGAGCTTCCCCGTTGCTGCACTGCCGCCCCTGGAACCGGCTGAACCATCCCTGCCTCAAGTAGAGATCGCGGCTGAAAGCCTGACCTCACTGTCATATCCAGACCTTCCATCGTATCTTTCGATGCGCCCGCGCCTTGTTTGGGAGGATGTCACAGGCTCTTTTGAAGTCCCACGCAGGCCGCTGTCTGAGGCTCCTGAACTCAACCCAGAGCGACAAATCCCAAGCTTAATCCGCAATCCTTGGCCACTCCTGATAGATGGCTCGTAAAAAGCCTATCAGGTGCCATGTGAGGCGAGTGAGTTCTTCGAGTGACAGCCATGTATCAAGGTAACAACGGGCTGACGGTCGCGCTGCTATCGGTGTTCCTATGCTTCTCGATCTCCGAGGCGAAGGCGCAGGCTGTGCCCAACGTCGGCATCTGCCCATCTGGCTATCACACGAGCGGTGATGCTTGTGTTCCAAGCTCGCGGGAGAAAACCGCCCGTCCATCACTGCCCAAAATCGGA
>NZ_QOIO01000025.1 GCF_003332305.1 Microvirga aerophila
GAGATCGTCAAACGCTCCGACCAAGCTAAGGGCTTTGTGGTTGTCGCGAAGCGGTGGATCGTTGAGCGAACCTTTGGCTGGCTGGGCCGCTGCCGCCGGCTGGCTAAGGACTTCGAGAACCTCACCCGCACGCAGATGGCCTTCGTTCAACTCGCCATGATCCGACTCATGACCCGCAGGATCGCAAGGCTTTGTCAAAGCTCATGAACAACTCGGACCGACTCTCAACGACGGTCATGCGGTGAGAGGGATAAGAAATCAGATACACGACATCGCCGACACTGAAGTGCATGGTTCGCTCCTGATCCACCACATCAGAGTGTAGCTCGCTGGTCAACAGCAGGGAAGGTGACGGGGCTCATCTCCCAAACATCGTCTCTGACACGAGGTGTCAATCCCGAGCTGCAGACGAATACGTTCGGTTAACCATGCGTCGCCAAAGGCCTCGCACCGTCCCAATTGCGTCACAAGCTCGACCCAATGCGGAGCTGATGTGCACACACAACCCTCTCCGCCATTCAGCTAACGATGCGCAGGTAAGCTCATGAGCTTTATGAACAACCAAGTCAGGCTACAGCTCAATGCGACAAGCAAAGGCCTCTTAGCGACTACGGTGATCGGTTGGGGCCTGTTCGGGTACTCCGTCCTGTCGACGGGATCTGAGGAGCATGCGATCCAGAGGGAGAATTCGCACCTTCGGCAGCAGATTGAGACGGTCACCGCAGAGCGCGATCAGCTGGCGCAAGCCAATGAACAGAAAATCCGCGCGGGCCAAGATCTCAACACGATGCTGGTGCGGATCGAAGCCGCAAATGACGAGCTCCAGCAGCTGGACTCTCTGCGGGCAAGCGTGAGTCAAGCGCTTGAGCAAGCCCGCCTTCAGCTCACGGGACCGTCCGATCAGCCTGCAGCCATCACGGAAAGTCCCACGATCAGCACGACGTCAGCGGTTCGCCTGTCCAGGCAGGAGATCCGCGCGGCGCAGGAGGCGCTTGTCGACTTCGGGTATGGGAAACTAAAAGCTGACGGATCTCTCGGCCCCTCGACGCGCAAGGCCGTTGAGGCTTTTGAACGAGCCAAAGGTCTTCCCGTCACGGGCAAGCTTGGAACTGCGACTCTGCAGACTCTGAGAACGCACACGGCCTCGGTGACACAATAGCCCGTCTGCGAGTTTTCTGGCGCTGCCTACAGCAGGTCGGTGGCTACCGCCGGACGATGATCGTCTGGTCCTTGATCACAGGGGTGATCGGTCACAGACTAAGCAACCCAAGGGCGGGACCTGCCCGGGCGCCGCAGATGCAAGGCAGAGGGAGCGCCCGCCCCGCCAGAATCGTGGCGGGGCTGACCTTTCGTAGTGTCGGGGTCTCAAGAGAGATGTTGGGCGAAGTGCTTGTTCATCTCGAACATGCTCACTTTCCTCTTGCCGCCAAAGATGGCCTGCAGCTTGTCATCAGCCAGGATCTCGCGCTTGTCCGCAGGATTCTGGAGATTGTTGGCCTTGATGTACTCCCAAACCTTGCTCACCACCTCAGTGCGGGGCAGCGGGGAAGAACCGACCACAGCGGCCAGTTCGTTCGAGGGCTGCAGCGGCTTCATCAGAGCCGGGTTCGGCTTCTTGGTCGCCGTTGCTCCAGCCTTGTCTGTCTTTGATGCTGCCATTGTCAAACTCCATAATTACGTCCCTCAGTCGTCTGTGAGGGTAAGATGTCGCGACTATGGCGGTCAAAGAACGAACAGCCTCTTGGCCTGGAGCTTCCTCATCAAGTTTCGAAGACGGCCGGACAGAGCTAACCCTGGGAGATTGTGCTTTCCGTCCGGCCAATCATTGCGTTGGCTAGTCGCCAACCGCTGATGATTTCCTCCGCGAGGAGGTCCGCCGGCCGCCCTTCCGGCTTGCGCCGTTGCCACCTTCCTCGCCCGGCGATCCGCCGAGGGCGCTGGTCACGACCTCCCCGGCAGCTCCGATGGCAGCCGCTGCGACCTCCAACGGAGCGGCGACGATCTCGGCGCCAAGGCTTCCTGCGGCCGACACAGCGTCCCTACCCTCCTGCGTGCCGCGGCCCTGTCCCTGCTCGCCGCCCTGCGGCTTCTCCAGTACGTTTGCGACCGCCCTGAGCGCCTCGGCCATCACCGAGCGGGCCTGCGGGGAGGTGAGCGTTGTCTCAAGGCTCGAGAGCCACGCCATCGGGTTCAGCAGACTGCCCTGCGACCGTGAGCGGGATGGGGAGCGAGCCGCCGTCGTGGAACGCGACCTCGATACACGGGAGGTCGAGCGCGCTGCCGTGCGCGATCCTGCGGCGGAGCGGGCCTTGGCGGGAACCGCCTGAGACTTCGTCGCAGACCGGGAGCCGGCCATCGCCTTGGGCTGCGCCCGCTTGGAAGCGCCAGCCCCCTTCTTAGTCGCCGAAGAGGAGGCGGACTTCGACGCCGACTTCTCCGGCGCTTTCCGGCTCCTGCTGGGTTGTGAAGTTCCGTCCTTCTTGTTGGTAGCCATGGTCATTCCTTCGTCTGCTGGGGCCGCAAGCCGGCCGTACCGAGGAACCGAGGTCCTCGACGATAACAATGACAACGTGGCCGTTCGGTTCAGTCCGCTCCAAAAGGCTAATCAGGGCTTCACCCATGGCTCGAGCGTTTGCTGATCTGACAAGTCACAAGATCTTAAGCTCTCCCTGCTCTAAGCGCCCTCCCCATTTCACTCCCCTGAAGCAGTCCTTTTCCTCTCACTTATTCATTGAGAATCCTATGTCGAACGAAGCCATCATCTTCACGGACGGCGCTTGCCTTGGGAACCCCGGTCCAGGCGGATACGCTGCTGTCATCACTATTGCCGGTGAAGAGCAGGTCATCGTGGGACGTGACCGCTCCACGACCAACAACAAGATGGAAATGACGGCAGCCATCAAAGCGATTGAGGCTGTGCCTCAGGGCCTCCCGATCGTCATCCATAGCGACAGTCAGTATGTCATCAAAGGCGCGACCGAGTGGCTCCGGGGATGGAAAGCCAAAGGTTGGCGTAAGGCTGACGGCAAGCCCGTGCTGAACCAGGACCTCTGGATGCAGATGGATGTCCTCATGGTTGGCAGGAAGATCACCTGGAAGTGGGTGAAGGGTCATGCCGGCCACCCTGAGAATGAGCGCGCGGATCGGCTAGCCAATTGGGAAGCCGTGAGGGCTGCGGCAGGAGCCGGAACGGACTCGACGGCTGTTGAAGCGGCTACTGCTTGAGTATGACACCTGAGGCAGTCGTCCTCATCCACAGGCCCGTTTACCGAACCTGTAATAATAGCTGAGGCGTTCAGATACGGTTCACGGGTGCCGCACGACCCTTCCTGTTAGTGCTGGACGATGCCAGTCAGCGTCGCCATTGAACAGGGAGGCTTCCATGTTGAGGTGGTCCAAACGGGCAAGCCCCGCTGCTACCTTGATCACCGTGGCAACATTGCTCGGCGGGTGCGTAACCGGGACCGAGGTTTCCTACAGTGAATATCAGTATGGCCGTTATGGCGGGACTGAACACACCTATGAGCGTAACCTCTACGCAGATCCGTCCCGTGGCATCGAAAGCGAGAGGTGCCGAACCGTCGTCCGGCAGCGGATCAACAGCTTTGGAGAAGAGGTCGTCAGGCGGGATCGCGTTTGCGGCCCTACAGGTGAGATAGAGACTGCAGAACCTTGGGACCGCCGAGCGCCTCGTTTTGGCTATCCCAATCCGGTTGAGCCGCCACCAGAAGACGTTCCGTACGTCGACTGAACAGAAGTTCGAAACATACTCGAGGACGCCCAGCAGGAAGTGCGATGATGTCGCCGACGCGCGGATCGTCTCGGGCTGGAGGCCGGTGACGTTCAGAAACTGGATGATCCGATCAACCGCATGGGTCAAGCGTGCCAGGGCTGGCTGGTTGGAATTTGGCGGGATCGGTGCTAATCCCCTGCCAATCCCTAATCCTTCTTCCTGGGCGGAAAGACCGAGACCCTGCGTCTTGTCCGTCTCAAAGACCTTTTCCAACGATCAGGATCAGCCAAATGCCGGGCATCGCACGTCAGTTCGAGCCGCATGTTACCCGTAGTGGCGGTACCCCGTCCAAGTACCGTTTCACCGCCCGATGCTCCACCTGTCACAAAGCGGACACCTACGAAGCCAGCAAGCCTGTGGGTGATGAGCTCGTCAAAGGCTACTTCAAGGACCGTGGATGGTTGCTGGGCCGGGATCGCGCCTATGACCTGTGCCCGGCTTGCCTGACGAAGCCTCGGCAGACCCAACAGCGCCACACGCCTCCAGAATCCGCGAACCGTTTGGACCGCTCGACAGCCCCGGCGGAGAAGCAGTCCCGGGACACGGCTGATATTCTGGCTCGCCACTTGGGCAAGCCCGAAGTGCTCGCGGCGGAGGTCTTCCGCCCCAAGCCCGTGCAGCCCCCTCGCCCATCTGCTCCGGATGCGCCCCAGCAGACCGCACCAGCCCCTGCCCTCTCACCTGGGGTCGAGGAGGCCTTGACAGGAATGGCGGCAGAACTGAAAAGCCTCCGGTCCACGATGGAGATCATGGCCGAGCAGGTGAGCAAACTGGTGACGCTTGGAGGCCGGCAGATCGAAGCGATCGCACGACTGGCCCCTCTGGTGCTCCAATCAGCAGAGGGGATCTCCGGCGGCCTTCGGAATGTTGTCAGCGCGATTCAAACGATCCCAAGCTCTTCCCCTCCCGCGAGAGAGCCCACCCAGGCGGAAGAGCCGCTGATGCGAGAGGCTGATCCCGTCGGACCACAGAATCCGGACACCACCCCAGAACCGGAGCCCCTAGCGGTGTCCGGATCGAAAGGGCGATCAAGGCAGACGAGGCGCTCGAAGCAGACCGAGGATAGTACCAATACAGCTATCTCCGCGCCCATCGTGGTGAAGTCGATTCCAGATGCCAAGCGTTCCGATCGGTTCTACACCACCATCCGCCTATCACGGGAGCTGTGGGACCGGGCAGGCTTTAGCCCAGACGACCGTCTCGTGCTGGATTGGAGTGGCAAGGCGCTGACCATTGAACGTGTCGCTGAGGGCGGAGTGAAGCCAAAGTCGATCGGCGAGGCGTCGGTGGTGCTCCAATCGTGGAAGCTCGGGGACATCAACCTCGACCAGCCCAAGGTCACCGGCGCCAACGCCTCCCTGCGCCTGACTGCCAGCGTCGCTCGTCCGCGTTCCTGACAGGGGAGCGGCGCTCCCCTCACCCGCGATCGGAACAATGAATAATCGCGCCGATGCGTTTGATCTGCCTCTTACTCAGATGAGGTGGATGGGGACTGAGCCTTCTTGAGACACCCCTTGCCTGCTGTTGTCCGTGTTGCTAGCTGCGTCCTTCGCAGCATAGCCACATTGGTGACGATGCGGCATGGTGCGTGTGGTTGGGGCCTGTAGCTCAATGGTTAGAGCCGGCCGCTCATAACGGTCTGGTTCCCGGTTCGAGTCCGGGCGGGCCCACCACGTGCGGGCGTGGCGGAATTGGTAGACGCACTGGATTTAGGTTCCAGCGGCGCAAGCTGTGGGGGTTCGAGTCCCTCCGCCCGCACCATCAAGGCCACCAACGCGGGGCCATGCCAATCGGCTGTTTGCATTCAAACGGCCGATATCCCCGGGGCTGGTTCAGTTGGGGCTATGCAACCACGATCACATTAGCGATGAAGTCCTGGAGCTCGAACTCACCTGTTCGGGACTCGAACCCTGTCACGGCGATGTGACAGACGGATCGCTGCCACGTCACGATGTCTTTGAACCCATGCGCTCTGAAATGCTGCCACGCCGCAAACGAAGCGAGGTCCTCCGCAACCTCATCGCCGTAACGCCACCGTAAGAAGGGTGCGATGCACATCGCGAACCGTGCATTGCTCTCGTAATGCGGGGAAGAAGAGCACTGCGGATTTATAGCAAACAACGTCCACACCACCCCATGGTTCTGATCCGTGTGGGCGGAAATGACCCTATCCCAGGGTTTGGAGCGCGCCCAAATCAGCGGGAAGCTGACCTTGGCCTGTTGCCCGCCGGGCATGTACATGGGCGTCCTGACGAGCACGAAGTACGCTTTCCACAGCCCCTGCTGGCTGGGCTCGTCCCCTTGCGCAATGACGGCGTTGACGGCTTGCGGTAACCACCGGTCGATCATCTCAGCTGAAACATCAATCTGAGCCTCACCGAACTCTCTCTGAAGACGAAGACGCCCTGGTGAGAACACCACCCGCTGGGTCCCGTCGATGGTGCTCACCACCTGTCTCGGCCTTAATCGACTGTCTTGGCTAACCGTCACCGCCCTACCCTTCTAGTGCACTCATTACGCTCGGTGCCCTGCGTCTCACGACGAATGCACCGTTCCCGGCTTGGAGGCCCCTCTGCATGCCGGGGCGGATATCGGACAGGGATCATGTGACTGAAGAAGGCAGTGGCGGCGTCGGCAGGAAAAGCACCTTGGCCCTTGTGCTCATGGGCTCAAGCTGTGCATCTTCTTCGGCTTCATCCGACATGAGGTGGATTTCACCATCGACCAGCCACCAATCACAATAGCGCCGGTAAAGATCACGAGCATGCTTCGTGTCACCCTCTTCCGCGATGGCCGCGATAATCTGCTCGAGCGTGATATAACGAAATCCAACGGTCCAGGCCGCTGCCCCAGCGAGCTCGCATTGGTACTGCGCCACCGTCTGAACCTGCATGTTGTGCTCTGGCCCAAGCAACAGCAGGGTTCCTTCCGCGTAACCGTCTTGATGCAGCATTCTTTCGCTCAGAAGCTGCAGCCGCAGCAACTGCAGCGATCGGTTCGTCCCCAAGGCTTTACGCTTAGGCCCAAGGCCTAGGCTGGTTGTCCTTGCGAGTTCGGCATAGCGAGCCTTGAGGCTCTCAAGCGGGTCGATGAAACCGTCCGCGTATTTGATCTCAAGGGCGATGAATCCTCTCTTACCCTGGGGCAGGCTATACCGAACAAGGACATCAAAAGCCGTGCTTCCGCTCTCGTATGCCCCACCACGTGGTCCCGAGGCATACTCGAACCGAATGTCTTCAACGGTCATGTCACGGCCCGGAAGCAGCCGGCAGAAGACCGCTGTCGCAAGATCCCGGTGGAGCTTCAACTGTCCGAACACGTTGAAGGCCAACTGCTGGGGCGACAGCAAGTTAAGGTAAAGGTTCTCGGGATCGATCACGGCCCCAATCTCGTGGTCTATGAGTTCGCGACGAACGAGGGTAGCGATTTCACGAGATAGGAAGCCTCCGCCTGCCCTGCCGATGGACGGCGCTAGACGGGAGCCCAAGGGCTGGCGCTTGCCGTCGGGTCCATGGGCTTGTCCGGCGGGGTAACCCCGATCCTCACGCCAAAGGCTTTGTAACAAGCGGACGGCGGACTTGAAGCCGTTGTCCGCTTGCCGATAGCACTGATGTCGTTTGAGGATCTCAGTGGGTACAACGGGCATCTGGGGGATCGGGCCAAGGCCTAAGGGGTCAAATAAGGTATTGATCATGAAGTGTCCTGGAACCGCGAGGATGCGGTCCAGGACTGTTCCGGTTGGAGAATGAGAAGTTCAGGTGGTTGTGGATTGCTGTTGTAGCAGGAGAGGATCGCGATGCTCCGATCGATGAGGGTTTGCGGCGGATCGCGGTGTCACTTCAGCAATTGGCATTCAGGCCGCGAATATCCGTCTCCCTAATTGGCGAACCGCCTCGTTCGGTGACGTTCACCAATCCGATCGGGCCGGAAATCTCTGAACATCATCGAAAGCCGCCATCAACGCATCCACCTCCCGAAACGTAAACTCTTCTTCATAATAAGCGTCCCAAAGAACCCAAAGGGCACGCCCGATCTGCTCACCGTCATAAAAAAGCGGGAAGTAATTTGCTGCAAATAGCCGCTGCCCATATGCTTCCGTACCAAACTTTCGCATAGCGATGACGTAAAACAAGCCAGGACCACGAACGTCTTCAATGGGTGTGTCGATTTGGCCGGGCTGCACTTTAAAAGCCCAATGCTGTCGGTCAGGATCGGCCATAAACGTTATGGTGTCTGTCATCCGCAGGAAAGGGTTTATCTCGTACCTTCTTAAGAGAAAACCACCTGCATCGATGGGCATGATGATAGCCATAATTTAGTACCTTAATTGAGAGAGTAATTGTTCATGCCATCGACGGAACGCACCTACAGCTCTTAGGTAAAGTCTTGTCATCGACACGCAATCTCGTATTTTTCAGAACAGTGCGGCTGTCCTTTATCGTGCAAGGTCCCTCCCCCTCATGTCATGGCATGCTGGGTGTGTAAGGTTTCGTCGAGCGCTGAAGCCAGCGGAGGCGCCGAGCAAACGTGGAGGAGTGGTGTCGCGCGTCCGCGATGTACATGCACCCAAGACTTGGAGTATACCGTCCTTTTAGCCTCGGGGTAGAAACAATAGGTGGAAAATTTATGAGATCGCGGAGGCCCTGCTCCATTACGCTAAGGACATACATGGATGTTTTACCGGAAAACAGATATTGATCCCAGGCCACCCACAGCAGCCGGGCAGTTAACTCATCAAAATCAAGCGAAACACTTTCGTCCATAGCGAAAAGACGTCGCTCTAGGGCATCCCACGTGTGGCGGCGCACGACAATTAGATACGCCTCAGCGTCATCTGGGTTTTTGAGTTCATCGTCGAACGGCTCTCGAATCCGGTGGGATGAATCCCAGTGGGCTTCGAAGTATTTCATGTCCGACTCATAAATCTCAGGTGGACACTCGAAGTAGCTTTTCAGCGCGCCGTTTCGCTCAATTGCGGTGAAGTCGGACATGAGAATTCCTTGTACTAAAGCTGTGACGTGATGCCTCCGCGGGCGCCGGTTCCGCGGAGGCTGTGATATAGTCGGGAGTGTTCGATCGATTCAGAACAATCCAAAATATTTGAAGCGCAAGGTATCCACTCGAACGTCGTGCGCGTCATTGTGCATTGTACTTGAACGTATCGAGCCGATCTGGCTCCAAGGCATATCCACCCGGAAGTGGCATCCATGCTATTACTAATGAATTCGAAGGCCGGTTGATGCCAGATACTGGATCGCCTCAACCACGGCCCGCAGACAGGTCATGCAGGGATGCCCAACCCACCGGGTGGGCATCCTTCATGTGGGAATTTCAAAGCCAGTAGCATTTTCTATTCGCCCGATGGCACCAGATACTTCTAGGTCACAACAGGAGCGTGGTCCCGTTGTCGGTTGGGGCAGCCCTACTGTGAGAAACACCTAATCCCAGTTCTATTTACGCGAGGGTCAACACACCGACCTTCTTCCCGCTTCAGAAGGGCGGTGGAAGCTTCTCGATGTCGTCAAAGGCCTTAACCGTCATATTCACAACATCACTGGTGAGCGCAATTTCGCCCTCGTAAGCGTCCCATGCCGCCCAAAATGCGCGCGCAAGTATCTCTTCATCGTCATAGTGGAATGCTCGAAGGAGGCTTGCTTCCCCGCTGCCCTCAATCCAAAAGGCCCGCCGCTGGAACGTATCCGGCGCATGCTTTCGCACGACAATTAGATTAGCGTCGTCTTGGCATCCCTCCCGTATCTCACCGGGGTATGGCTTCCGAATGAAGTGAGTACGCTTGCGGTTGTTGATAAAGAAATCGCAGTCAGCTCTTTGCACGTACGGGTCTATGTCGAAGTACGGGCGTAGCTTCTCCTCGAAATTGCATGCATTAAGCTCAATCACACTATTCTCCTATCTTATGTTTGGTATAAACCCGAGCTACCTTTGATGTTTCGGGTGCTCTGATATAGTCGGGATATTCCCGATGGTTCAGCATACGGTTGACTTTTTCAGCTTGCCACCTTCGTTGCGAGCTTTCGCTCTTGCATGAAGGCGCCAAAAGCTCCTGGTTTCATGTTGCCTGTCTGACGTATTCGCTCCTAAGTGTCTGCCGGGAGCACAAAGCTGGACCGCTCACGATAAGGTCTTGATCCCTACTCTAATTCATGCTCCCCGCAGAGGAGCCCGACCATAGGCCTAGGCTCAAAGATATCCCGCTTTGATGTTGGTGCCCTGAATTACGCTATCTATTCCGCACCCTCGTGCACGGACCACCTATCCCCAAATCGGAAACTGTTCGAGATTGTCGAAAGCGCTCACGAGAATGTTTACAGGATTAATATCGAGGAAGACTTCTGTATCAACGTCGTTCGACAGAACCCATAAAGCACGTCCGATCGCCTCTTCGTTGCGAGGGTAAAAGGACTTCAGCACCTCTATAAAACTAGATCCCTCAGCGTACGTAACTGTGAAGGCGCGTCGATCGATTAAGCCTGGGCCATGCTGACGGACCACAACTATGCTCGCTTCATACCGCAGGCAATCCTTTCCGAGCTCACTCGTAAGCTCCCCAGGGTACGGCTTGCGTATCAGATGCCTGCGGTGGGGGCTCCTGTTGAAGAATGCCCAATCCGCTCTCTGAACATCAGGTGCAATGTCAAAGTAATGGTTTATAGCCTCGCGTGGACCACCCATGCGAACACCTAACATTCGTTTCTCCTTCGATTGTCCTCGCCAGCCATTTGGATCAACCCGTCGGGTTGGCTTGGACCCATATAGTCGGCGGCTTTTGGCCTGTTCAGGAAAACCGAAAGAATTTTTGCACTGGCGGGCACAATGACTGACTTCGCCGTGGGGCTGTCCCGGTGTGTTCGCCACAATGCTTCAACGAAAAAAGCCCACTTGCAGGGTCGCTGCTCGCGGGCGTGAATACTCGGGAGTGTTGCAGATCACAGCCCGCGCCTGTAACCGGCGCGCGATCCCTTATCCTTTGTGCGCCAGTGGTGCCTGTAAGGGGTATACCTGTGTGGTCCAAGCAATCTGGATGAGGGTTGTAATGACCGCCTTCTCGTCCGGGGCGACAGACTGTAGTTGGTCACGAAGTTGGGTACAAAGCTGATCCAAGTACGGGCGGTCCTCACGTGTGGGTAAGCCCATTCCAATTAGGGTAAGCCGGTGTGAGTGCCAAAGCACCGTCCACAGCTCGACGGATGTGCCCCGCCACTTTCCCTTATGTTTGGCTTCCTCAAGTCGTTCTTCGTACAGGTCGATGGGCTTCGGCAAACCCAACGCCTTAGCATGGCGGTACATGTTGCCGATGGCTTGGCTGAAAAAAAGGGACTGTTTCCATGTGAATGGGTCGGGAATGGCCGAAAAGTCACCTGCTTTAACTTGATCAAGCCAAGTGTCATTGTTGGGGGATGAAGTTTGATCCATGGTAAGAGAGCGGTCCGCGTTTTGAGCACCGGGATGATGCTGCCGTGGCTATTCTTCCGGCCTCGTCATCAGAAGTTCAGTCCGCCGTTCTCCCGGAGAAGAGCAACACGGGAAATGAGCACCAGCATGTGCCTTCAAGCTGTTTGACACGATGCTTCAACGAAAGAAGCCCGCGAGCGGGGATTCTGCTCGCGGGCATAATGACTGTGAAGATTGGCGGATTATAGCACCACGCTCGCAACCAGCACGGGACTCGCTACCCCTGGTATGAGAATGGCACGGGTAAGGGATAGCGCTCGGTCGTCCATGCGATCCTGATGAGGGTCATCAGGGTGGCCTTCTCGTGAGGAGGTACTGCTTGGAGTTGGTCACGAAGCTGGGTGCACAACTGGTCCAAATATGGCTCGTCTTCAGGGGCGGGTAGGTCAACCGCCATCATTACGAGGTGGTACGCATACCACAACGCCACCCACAACTCGACCGTGGTCCCGCGCCACTGCCCCGTGCGCTTAGCTTGCTCAAGCCGTTCTTCGTACAAGTCCCTTGGCTTCGTTAAGCCCACGGCTCGGGCGTGGCGGTACATGTTGCCGATGGCCTGGCTGAGTAGGAGGGCTCGGTCCCACGTGAAGGGATCGGGGATGGCGGAAAAGTCACCTGCTTTGACCTGGTCGAGCCAGGCGTCGTCGGTAGATGAAGTTTGATCCATGAGGAAGAACGCAGTCCGGGTTTCGAGCACCGGGGTGGTGCTGCCGTGGTGGTTATTCCGTGTGGGCCAGGAGAAATTCAGTCCCGGCTTTGTCCTGAAGAAGAGCAACACGGGAAGTGAGCACGGGTATGCGCCTTGTGGTTTGGCGACTCACATGCTCCGGGCTGACCACCCCATCATACGGTTCCAAAGTGGCATTGGGAATGTAAGGCCACGGCTTTGGGAAATAGGGCTTAAATATCCTTCACGTACAAACACTTAAGCCGCTGGTTTGCACTGCGCGCGCCAGCTCCTGCCCGCCAATCAAAAATTTCTTCACCGCGGCACAAAACTTCTCCTCTCCTGCCCGGAATAGGCCCGAGCAGAGGCTCGCGTGTTTGGTTTTGTCCTGATGTCGGGACGACGCTGGGACCACTGCAGGAAGATGACTCCCGTGGCTAATGATGAATTCCTTTACTCGCCTATTACTCCTGACACAGACGTCTTGCTATCGAGCGTCTCCTCAGCGTCTCTCCTGGCGCCTGCGAACGAAGTGGAAGATTGGGACTGGGACCTCCCCTACATACCGACTGGTACCGTCCGGTGGCGGCCTTCGCGGCTTCGGAACGAGGTGGGCCTTCTTTACGATGCTATGAGCTTCATGAACTGGCAGTACAGTCGCGTGTTCAACACCCACGTGACGCTAACGTTCAGCAAGATGTGCATTGGGGATCATCGCGAGGCAGCAAGACTGATGCCTCACTGGAACAAAGAGATGAAGCGATGGCTGGCGATTGGGCCAGACAAGTCGCGGAAGCGTTGGAAGAAGCGCGTACGTGCGGCTGAGCCATCACCGCACCTGTGGGTCTATGTTTTTGAGAACGGCCGTGACAAGGGCTTCCATGCTCATCAACTCTGTTGTGTCCCGGACTCGCAAGTGAAGGCTTTCGAAGCTCACACTCTCGCCTGGTGGCGACGTGAGGCCTGGATTGACTTCCCGGCGGATGCCATTGAAGTCAGGCACTGCCGCACTTACGATGAGAAGAGCGGCTATGAACGGCAAGTTGAATGGTTCAGGTATCTTATCAAGTCAGCGGCTCGAGACTTCGGATACTTCGGTCTAGATGGCCAAGTCCATTCCGTGGATGAGATTTTCAAGTTAGCCCCTTATTGGGAAACAAACCCCGTCTACTCGCCTCGCCTTCATGGTATTTGCCACGAGCTGTCTATGAAAAAGCGACGTGAGGCCGGATTTGTGTCAAAGCTGGGCTCGTGCGAGCTCGACGAAGTGTATTCCGGTTGGGAATTCGATGCCCGTCGTGAACGGATCAAGGCTGAAGAAACTGCAGCCTTTTTGGCTACCCTCAACATCTGAGCCACAGGTACTGTGACTACGGACGAGCTAGCTAAGGCTGTCCGCCGCTCGGAAGAGTAAGTTGCTTTCGGCTTCATGCCCATACCAAGTGGGGAGAAGTATGAAGGCAACTGCTCCTCGTTGGCATATAGTCAGGGGACGCGTCATCCTTGGTTCGGCTCTCGGCCATGATGATCTCTCTAGAGGGAGAGTTCATCATGCTTGTGTTCTCTCTCAAACTTGGTGAGCGCTTGAGGGAGGCTGTTCCTTGCTGAAGGCAAGGCTTCGCCTCCCGGCGAAGCCTGCTGCCCTCAGCTGCTCTCAAACCCGGAGCCACGCCGTCGGTTAGCCGTTGGATCGTGATACAACCCTCTTACGGGGAGGCCGGGGTCAGGCGGTCGGCCTTTACATATCGCTTCGTATCTGACGCGGGCGGACATTGCTGCACGATCCATCAACAACAATGTCGCCTGTGGGTTCGGGGGGCTCCCTTCTCCCACTCCTGCGACACAAGAAACCTTGTGCCGCTTGTGCCGATGCCCTTCGGCTTATGATCCGGCTGCCCCCGATCACCTGGCTAGCGATGAGGACCAGAGCCCATATGGGGCTGGCATGTCAGCATGAAGTGCCAATAAGGTGGGGAACAGGTGGCCGCACTTTTCCAGGAGTTGCGGTTCAACCTTGATAGGAGGACCAACGCAGTTCCATTTCGTTTCCATGGCGTGCGTGAAGAGTCATTGCATCAGCTGCTTATCCGTTTTGAGATTTTAGTAGGGAAAAGAACCGCATCGCCGCAGCACGAGCTAATTCTGGGCGTCGCGCTTCAAAAGCCGCAGCGATCTCAATGCACGGGTATAAAGGCAGTTGAAGCTCTGGGTCGGTAAAAGGGGGCAGCGGTGTATCGCCAGTTGTAGGCCATGACTCCCCGACAACCGGCCTACAAATGTCAATACATGGTTCCACAAGTGTACGGATAATTCCCTTCCAGGCGGACTCAATATACATGGGGCTGTCATCGATACAGCTTTCCAACCACTCGACAGTAAATTGAAAGTTACGAATTTTCGTCGGTGTAAAATCCAGTGCTGCGTACGCAATGCCGTCGCATAAAAGTCGCTCCAAGATAGCAGTCCGCTCAGTGCTCTGTACGGTAGCATCAAGCTCTTGCTTTGCTTTGACAGACTCTCGGACAAGGCGGGCCCGGGCTTCGGTGCGTTTCTTGGTGCTGACCCTCTGGGCCCGGCGGGAGTAGGTACTGCGATGTGGTCGCATTGGTGGTTTCCTGAAGTCAGTTCGGCTGCGTCTGAAGCAGCGTTCCCACCCATATAGTCTTGGCAAATGGAACACTGCGGGATCGCAATCCAATTTTGGACTGCCATCTGGTTCAGCTGCCAACCTGTTGGACTAAGGGTTCTTGGCAGATGTTCGTGTGGTTGAATGTGCGGTCGCAAAAATTCCCACGCTCCGCTAAGGGGAGATGAATTGGACGACGCATCCGCGTTCTTTGCTCGAAATGCGGTCCGAGTGGCTGGCGACGTGAACCTCGGGAGGGAGTGAGCCATTTGTTCGTTGCACGTCAGCCGGAACCTGCGTGATACGACGGGTTGATATCGACCCGTGCGCTTGGCGTCTTCAAGCCGCCTCTCATATGATCGCTTGGGGTCGACATCCCTGCGATCGTGGCGCGCCGCTACATGTTCCCGATGGCTTGGCTGAAAAGGAGGGATTGGCTCCACCTCAACGAAACGGCAATGACAGAAAAATCACCCGCTTCGACCAGTTCGAGCCATGCGTCGTCATTGTTCATAAAGGTTGTCCCGATTTTTGTGGATGGGCGTCCGTACGTTTCGGCTTGAGCCGTCCACCTCATTTCCGGCCTGATGGCTTGAATCTCGGCCGTCGGCCCGGACCCGAAGAAAAGCACTTACTAAAAATGAGCACAGGAC
The DNA here is from genome assembly GCF_003332305.1 of Microvirga aerophila. GTDB lineage: Bacteria > Pseudomonadota > Alphaproteobacteria > Rhizobiales > Beijerinckiaceae > Microvirga > Microvirga aerophila. Next base: position 15,213 of record NZ_QOIO01000025.1, read on the forward strand.
GTCGGCTGCGCTGATCACTTTCCCTATGCCATGCGTCGGGCGCATAAGCACTTCGGATGGGAGCGGGAAATGGAAAACCGTTGCATGGCAAGCAAGGCTCCGGGGCGCTGGCTAAATTTATTTTGCGAGCGAGTACGAGTTTCGGGCCATTGGAAACCATATCTCCTAGTCGGAGACTACCGGTGTTTACCTTACAGCCTGCCGTGGCTTGCTCCTCCGACAAATGGGGAACCACGCATGTCCTTCCATCCCACCTCTCGACCACCGCTTGGTCTGTCCGATAAACCTGGTCCTGACGGGTTCGTGCCGCCACCACATTGGGAACGAAGCCGGGCCGAGTTTGACGCTTATAACGTCGGCGTTGCCTATTCGCCTGATCTTCCGGCAGCCCCCGCATGGTGGTTCGGAACCGCCCATGAATTTTGGGACCGGCGGTATTGCCTTGCATATGAAGCGCCACCGCCGGGCGATTGCCCGATCGAGCAAGCAATCGGTTGGTACGTCAGCCACACGCTTTTCATGCTGCCCGTCCATACCACGCACCAAGCTAACCCATTCCTGCAATCGCCCGCCGTCCACCAACCGGCTGGTGCGACCCACGTGTCTACGAACGGCGACACGGGTGTTCCCGCTATCGTGGATGACCCGCCGCACACGCGGGATGATTACGACGATATTGAGGATTATGCCCAATATCTTCGCCAATCTGGTTTCGACCTTCGGGACGAACATGGAAAGCCGGTGTGGGTTTCGATCCATGGCACCGGTGAGCAGGCGCGCCTGCATCGGGCCATCAATGGTGATGGTAAGCGACAATATCAAAGAACATGGGAAGGTTATGGGCAAACCCAGCACCTTGCTGGGCGCGACTTCACGAAACTGTACAACGCTGTGGCGTTTGCGAATTGCCAAGGATGGGTGTTGAACACTTTCATCTCCATCTCGTGGAGTACGGTCGGTATCACCACCGATCTGCTCGTGGAACAAGCGCACCGCCGGTTCAATGAGCGAATGCGCAAGTGGCTTTTGGAACGAGGCCTTCCGCTTGCATGGGTCTGGGTCTTGGAACGGGGCAACACGTATGGCCTTCACAGCCATATTCATGTTGCGGTGCCTAAGCAACATCGCCGGGATTTTATGCAATGGGCGAAGAAATGCGTGTCACACATTCCCGGGCGGCCACTCGTGAACACGGAAATAAGCAAGACCGTGCGTTTCGATTGCCGTTCTGACCGAGACGTCGCGGGTCAATGGTGGCGGTTCCCCTATTACGCAAAAGGCGTGGACCCAGCCGTCGGGTTCCGCGATGCCGACGATAAGCATATCTGGCGGCTTCTGAATGAAGTGGCGGGACTGACTCTGAAACCCCAAGGTCTCGTGAAGACGAAACGGGCGGGCGTCTCACGCGCCCTGGATGCCAAGGCTCGAAGGGCGTTTGATGCCCAGTATGGCTTGCCGCCCTTTGCGCTTGCCAATGGGGGCAAGGAACCTGCTGACCTCTACACCGATGAATACCTCAAATGGCATGATGCTCAATGCATATTGGGCACGTTGAACATTTGACCAAGATCCCGCCAAGGGACAACCGGGCTCTTGGGGTGGTAGCGGATGGCGGAGCCGATCCTCGCGTGTGCTGCCATCCCGTGGCTGAGCCAATTGCTTTCTGGTCATCCTAAATGGAAATGATCGCGCAAGAAATGGAAGCAACACTGAGCTAAACCCTTGGGATGTCGAGGTAATGGGGCTCAAGCGCCGTCTAGCGCGATGGGTGGGCGACCATGCTCGAAACCTTTGATGTCATCCTTCTAAAAACAACTAACTCTCTACTGGACCAAACCCATGGTGGATGGATGTAAGGGAGGTAGTGGGGTGTTTGGGGGATGATAGGGGATAGATAGGGGTAGATGATGGTAGTAGATAGTGGTTTATGCGGATGGTTGTTGTATTGGTTCTTGATATAGATAGTCCGCGACAAGCAAAAATCGCAGTTGATCGTGATTTTTTTCCAAAATATTTCGACATCGGTGTTTTCGCGCTGATGGATTCCCACGAGAGAATAGGAAATAGATAGCTCGAACTATTTTTTGTGGATTTGCTTCCAATGCTTTACTGACGTTTAAAGCTATCGGCAGCTAGTGTGAACGGTGCAACACGAAGGTGGATGGCAATCTGCTTGAGCGTCAGCTGTCCGCCTTGAATGAAGGCTTGTGCGATCTTGTGCTTGTCGACATCACTCGCGGGCGGTCACCCGCCCCGGCGTCTTAAGCAGTCAAGGTTTGGACGCATCTGGATAAAGTTGCACGGTACAAGCGGCGGCACGACGGTCGCCACTTCGATCCGTGTCAGATAGCAAACTATCCGGTTTCAACTTTTGGCTGCGTCTTGCCGGCAACATACATATCAATGAATACGTCCAGTTGCTCGCTTGCCCTTCTGAAGTGAAAGGCCTATGTCTTGGCATAGGCCAAAGTGGAGGAGCTCGGGATGCAGCACGAACGACACGTTAGGCTCTTTCGGAATGGCCGGAACCAAGCAGTTCGGATTCCAGTCGAGTTCGAGCTGCCGGGCGACGAGGCTATCATGCACCGGGACGGGGACCGGCTGATCATCGAGCCGGTCCGTAAGGGTGGCCTGATCGCCCTACTCGACACGTTGGAGCCACTCGACGAGGACTTCCCCGCCATCGAGGATAAGCTCAGCACGCCGGAGGACATCTTTTGAGCCTCGGGCGCTACATGCTCGATACGAATATCCTCTCCGACATGATCCGCAACCCAGCCGGAAAGGCTGCGGCGCGTCTGCGTCAGGTCGGAGACGCGAGTGTCTGTACCAGTATCGTTGTCGCCTCGGAGCTGCGCTACGGTGCGGAGAAGAAGGGCTCCGAGAAGTTAACCGCCAGGGTCGAGGCCGCGCTGCGAGAGATCGAAGTCCTGGCGCTCGACGTGCCGGCCGACGCGCATTATGGCGTGGTTCGCAGCCGCCTTGAGTGCGAGGGACGGACGATCGGACAGAATGACCTCCTTATTGCCGCGCATGCGCTTTCGCTCGGAATGACACTGGTCACGGACAACGTACAGGAGTTCAACCGTGTTGATGGGCTCCGGATCGAGAATTGGTTGGACGGGTAGCTCACGTGGCTCTATCTGCCGACCATGTGAAGGTGCCGTGCACCGCCGAAGGACACAAAGTGCCGGCATGGCAGCAGGAATGTGCTCTTTCGTCATCTCGACTGCCCATAGTGATATCAACGTCTCCGCCGGCATCAATTTGAGTTCTTCGCCACTCGCACGAGCCGCGGGAACCTCGAACGGGTCTGCCACGAACCGGCAGCTCTAAGGTTCTGGATCACGTCGACTACCGACCTTGCAAAACAGACGGCTATAAGAAGAGCCTCCCGAGCCTCACTCCAAGTGATCCTCCCCGGTATCCACAGGGTTGCCGGAGCAACTTGCATTGACCGAGTGGCGTTGCGCATGTTCTTGCTTTGTTCACTTTGTCGCACCGGGACCCGATGTCGCTACCACCGCGCCCTTCCCTCTCCGCCGTCCCGTCCGTCACCTCTGCGACGGTCGCCGCGTTGCGCCGGCAGATCGAGCGCCTCGAGGGCGGCGCGCAGGCACGTGCGCCGCTGCCGTTCGGCATCGCGGGCCTCGACGATCATCTGCCGGGCGGCGGCCTCGCGCGGGGGGCGCTGCACGAGGCCGTCGAGGCAGGGCCCGCCGCCGAGTTCGCCGGCTCGGCCACCCTGTTCACCGCCGGGATCGCCACGCGCCTTGAGGGACCGGTCCTGTGGTGCCTGACCAGGCGCGACCTGTTCGCGCCGGGCCTCGCGGCTGCGGGGCTCGTGCCAGGGCGCATCATCTACGCGGAGGCGGGCCGGGACCGGGAAGTGCTGCCTCTCGTCGAGGAGGGCCTGCGCGAGCGCGGCCTCGCGGCCGTCGTGGGCGAGGTGACGCGCCTGAGCCTCATCGCCTCGCGACGCTTGCAGCTCGCCGCCGAGGCGTCGGGCGTCACCGCGCTTCTGCTCCGGCGCTGGTGGACCGTGGCCGAGAAGGATCTGGCCGCCCTGCCCTCGGCGGCAGTCACCCGCTGGCGCATCGCGCCCGCCGCGACCGAGCCCGCCCCTGCCCCTGCCCCGGGCCTCGGCCGTGTCCAGTGGCAGGTCGACCTCGTGCGCTGCCGTGGCGGCGCTCCCCGTTCCTGGATCCTGGAGGCCTACGATGCGACGGGTCGTCTCGCTCTACCTGCCTCACTGGCCCGTCGACCGGATCAGACGCCGATACGGCGAGCCGCCGCACAGTGAGCCGCTCGTGACCGTGCAGACCGCAGGATCGCGCCGCACGATCGCGGCCGCCTGTCCGGCCGCGCAGCGGCTCGGCCTTCACGCCGGCATGGCCGTCGCCCAGGCGCAGGCGATGGTCCCTGGGCTCCACGTCTGGGGCGCCACGCCCGAGGAAGACGAGGCCGCGTTGCGAGAGCTCGCGCGCTGGGCCACCGGCTACTCGCCCGTGGTCGCGCCCGACCCGCACGACGGGGTCTGGATCGACATCGCCGGCTGCGCGCACCTCTATGGGAGCGAGGAGGCGCTCCTCGAGCACCTGCTCGGCCGCCTGAACGGGCAAGGCGTCACAGCACGGGCCGCCGTCGCCGACTCGCCGGGCGCGGCCTGGGCCGTCGCGCGATTCCGCGGCGGCGGCGTCATCCCGGTGGGCCGTTCCGTCGATGCGGTGGCCACGCTGCCCGTCGCTGCGCTGCGCATCGCCCCGGCCATCGTCGCCGTCATGCAACGTCTCGGAGTGGAGCGCGTCGGGCAGCTCGCCGCAATGCCGCGCCCGCCGATGGTGCGCCGTTTCGGCAAGGACGTGGCGCTGCGGTTGGACCAGGCGATGGGCCATGCCTTCGAGCCGATCAATCCGCTGATTCCGGAGGAGACGCCCCTCTCTACGATCGCCTTCCCCGAGCCGATCGGCAGGCTCGAGGCGCTGAAAGACGTGGTGCGCCGCCTTGCCGAGGACCTCTGTGCGCAACTCCTCAGGCGAGGCCAGGGTGTGCGCCGGCTCGACCTCATCCTGCGCCGCGTCGACCAGAAGGGCGCGAACCTTCGCGTCGGCACCGCGAGGGCCACGCGGGACGCGCCGCACCTCGCGAAACTCTTCGACGAGCGGCTTGAGACCGTCGATCCGGGATTCGGCATCGAGGAGATGGTCCTCGTCGCCAGCAAGGTCGAGCCGCTCTCCGAGACGCAGACGGAGGCGCGCGGCATCGCTGGCGTGTCCGCGCCGGACGTCGACATGAGCCGCCTCGTTGACCGGCTCAGCGCGAAGGTTGGGGCGCACCGCGTCTACCGCCTCGAGCCGGTGCAGACGCTCGTGCCGGAGCGGATGGCGCGGAAGGTGCCCGCACTCGCGCCGGTGACGGACGCCACCTGGCCGGAGAACCTGCCGCGGCCGACGCGGCTGCTCGATCCGCCCGAGCCCGTGGTCGCGATGGCCTTGCTGCCCGACCACCCGCCGGCGCTGATCGTCTGGCGCAAGGTCCGGCACAAAGTCACGCACGCGGACGGTCCGGAGCGCATCGCTCCCGAGTGGTGGGCCGGCGACACGGACGGGCCATCGCGGGACTACTACCGCCTCGAGACCGACCGCGGCGGCCGCTTCTGGGTCTACCGCGACGCGCCTGCGGCCGAGGGCGGACGCTGGTGGCTGCACGGCTTCTTCGCGTGAGCCACGCGGAGCTTCAGGTTACGATGGATCGGATGGTATCCGGGCGCCATCAGCGGCCACTTCTTCCCGGACCAGCTTCACGCGCTCCCCCGGCCGGAACCTATAGCCAAGCCTCACGTTCAAACCCTCAGCTGAGACTGCAAAACGCAGGATGCCAACTGATGCAACGGTGGCCGGAACGCCTCTGGATCGTCCGTCATGGCGAGAGCGCCGGCAACGTCGCACGCGATGCCGCCCATGCGGCCGGTCTATCCCGCATCGACATCGCCCACAGGGACGTCGATGTCCCTTTGAGCCCGCTCGGCGAGGAGCAATCCAGTGCCCTTGGACGCTGGTTCGCCACCCTGCCCGCAGGGGAACGCCCCAACGTCGTTCTGACCTCTCCCTATCTCCGGGCGCAACGCACGGCTGAGATCATCGAGGCGGAAGGAGGCGTCTGTGTCGAGCGCCATACGTTTGTCGTCGACGAGCGCCTACGCGAGAAGGAGTTCGGTGTCCTCGACCGCCTCACACGCTCGGGCATCGAGGAGCTCCATCCCGACCAAGCTGAGTTCCGCCGGCTTTTGGGCAAGTTCTATCACCGGCCGCCCGGTGGCGAGAGCTGGTGCGACGTCATCTTGCGTCTCAGAAGCGCGCTCGACACGATCTCCCTGCATCACAGCGGCTGTCGCGTTCTGATCGTGGGTCACCAAGTGGTCGTCCTGTGCCTGCGCTATCTTCTGGAGAACATGACGGAGCAGAAGATCCTGGAGATTGATGCCGAGGGCGATGTTGCGAACTGCTCCGTCACCGAATACCGCCTCGATCCCGGCATTGGCGAGCATGGACAGTTGACATTGCACCGTTACAACTTCGTCGCTCCCCTTGAAGAGGCTGGCGCGCCCGTGACAACCGAGCCCGACGCCAAAGTTGCGGCACGATGAGCAACGGTGCGATCACCTCCGAATTCCTCAGCCGAATACCTCTCCCGCAACCCTCTGAGGACGGGGATAAAGACCAGCGCGGACGTGTCCTTGTCATCGCAGGGAGCGCATCGGTTCCAGGGGCGGCCCTGCTTGCAGCGACTGCTGCGTTGCGCGCCGGAGCCGGCAAGCTTCAGATCGCGACCTGCAAGAGCATTGCGACCCACCTTGGCCTCGCTGTGCCAGAGGCGCTGGTCCTTGGCTTGCCGGAGACGCGAGCGGGCGAGATCGATCCAAAGGCGACTGTCCTGCTGCGCGAGCGGATCGCGCGATGCGATGCGGTTCTAGTCGGGCCTGGAATGCTCGACGAAGAAGCGGTCTCCGCATTCACCGCAGATCTCTTGAACTGTGAACCCGGATCGGCATTCGTCCTGGATGCTGGGGCGCTAGGACAGTTGAAGGACATCGCTGCCGTTCTGGCCCGCCATAAGGGCCGCATGGTGATCACTCCCCATGCAGGCGAGATGGCCAATCTGCTTGGCATCGACAAGGATGACGTCCTGAGCAACCCGGCTGAGATTGCGGAGCAAGCGGCGAGACTGCTGCACAGTGTCGTGGCCCTCAAGGGGCCGTGCACCTACATCGCCACGCCGGACGGGGCCACATTCACCTACAGCGACGGCAATGTCGGCTTGGCGACATCGGGATCGGGAGACACGCTGGCCGGCATCGTCGCAGGCCTGCTGGCTCGCGGCGCAAGTCCGCTCGGGGCGGCACAGTGGGGAGTCTTCCTTCATGGCGAGGCCGGCAACCGCCTGGCCCAGACCCGTGGCCCCCTCGGCTTCCTCGCGCGGGAACTCCTCGCTGAAATCCCTACGATCATGGCGAAGTTTCGTGAGACCTGACCACAAGGTCACGGCTTGCGCCTCTTTGAAGCCGGAACCACTTGGTCGACCGCTTCGAAGTCCGGCCAAGGATCGCTGCTGAGATTCGGCAGCCGGGCCGCCAGATTACCGACCCGATACTGATTGCCACTGCGAATGGATGGCAGTTCGTCCCATGACACTGGTGTGGAAACGGGTGCGCCCGACCGCGCCCGCGTGGAGAAGGCAGCCACAGCCGTCGCACCCCATCCATTGCGCAGATAGTCGATGAAGATCCGGCCTGTCCGGGCACGCTTGGCCATCGTGTCGGTGTAGCGCGTAGGGTTCGCCTTCGTCATGGCCGCCGCGACACCCGCCGCGAACGCTTTGGCCTCGTCCCAGGATGCCTTCGGCTCGATCGGCACCACGACGTGCAGGCCCTTGCCGCCGGACGTCTTGACGAAGCTCTCAAGGCCGAGCCCCCGCAAGTGCTCGCGCACGTCGACGGCTCCCTGGACAACGGCGTCCCATCCGACACCCTCCCCCGGATCGAGATCAAAGACCAGGCGGTCGGGCCGCTCCGGCTTCGTCAGCGTCGAACCCCATGGATGGATCTCGAGCACGCCAGCCTGAACCAGAGCGAGAAGGCCCGCGAGGTCCTGGATCGCGACGGCCTCGTCGTCGCCCACGGTGACCCGCTGCACCAAGTCGTTATCGAGACCGGCCCAAGCATGTTTCTGGAAAAAGCACTCCTTCTGCGACCCGCCCGGACAGCGCAGAAGCGACAGCGGCCGGTTTACGATATGAGGCAGGATCTGGTCCGCGATCTCCGTATAGAACTCTGCGAGACCGAGCTTTGTGATGCCCACATCCTCCCAAAGAACCCGATCGGGATGGGTGAGCCGAGCTCCCTCGAGGATCGCAGCATTTGGGGTCTCGTCGGACGGAGTTTTGACGGCGGTCTCCCGGACCACCTCGCGCGGATCCTTGTCCTCGCGCAGGCCCTGGAAGGAGCCCTGCCGGACCATGCGATCATGGGTCCACCCCCGGAACTCGACCTCCGCGACCAGTTCCGGCTTGACCCACTTCACGCCGCGGCTGGCCATCGCAGGGATCTTGTCGGCAAAGGACGACGCGGCAACCTCGATCGGCGCGAGCGTCTTGTATAGCGAGGCCGCCGTCTCCGCGGTGAAGCCGGTACCGACGCGCCCGACATGGAGCAGCTTCCCGGCGTCATAGACACCCATGACCAGCGAGCCCACAGCCTTCTTGCTCGTGCTCGAGGGCAGGTAACCGGCGATCACCAATTCCTGCCTCAGGGTGCACTTCGATTTGACCCAGTCGTTGCCGCGGCCGGAACGGTAGGGCTGATCAGCTCGCTTCGAGATGATTCCTTCCAGACCCATGCGGCAGGCATGTTTGACGAGGGTTGCGCCGTCTTCCTCGAGATGGTCGCTGAAGCGAATAGCGCCGCCCTGGGGAAGGTCATCAAACAGGAGGCGCAGGGCCGCCTTTCGATCCGCGAGGGTTGCCTTCCTGAGATCCTTGCCGTCCAGGTAGAGCAAATCAAACACGTAGTAGACGAAGCGCTCGCCTTTGCCCTTCAGCTCCTGCTGCAGGGCCGAGAAGCTTGAGACCCCAGCCTCATCCTCGACGACGATCTCCCCGTCGAGCAGGGCCGACGGGATCTTCAGATCCTTCAGGGCTTTGGCGACAGGTTTGAACTTGGCGGTCCAGTCGAGGCCCTTCCGGGTCAGGAGCTGGATCTCGCCACCGTCGATGCGGGCCTGCATGCGGTAGCCGTCGAACTTGATCTCGTGCAGCCACTCGCTTCCTCTGGGAGCGCTCTCGACCAGTTTCGCCAGCGCCGGCTCAACGAAGGCTGGCAGGATGCCCTTCTTCGCCCCCTCGACCTTGTTTGGTGCAGGGGGTCTCTGGGATCGAGCTTCCGCAACCGTCTCGCGCTTCGCGTGGTCGATGCGGATCTCGCCTTCGGCGGCGAGGTCTTCGATAGTAAGACCTGACTTCAGTGATGTTGTCTCCTCCTCCAGGATGTCCGGATCAGCAGACGTTCGGGCAGCCTCGTCGTCGGACTTGAGCAACAGCCATTGCTCGTTCCTTTGACCTGGCTTGCCGCGCGTCCGGATAAGGTGCCACTTGCCCTTGAGACGCTCGCCCTCGAGAGTGAAGGTCAGGCGACCATGGGCATAGTCTTCCCCGGGATCGCCTTCGGGGATCCAGCGGCCCTGATCCCAGACGATCATGGTTCCGCCACCGTATTGTCCAGCCGGGATCACGCCCTCGAAGTCGATGTACTTCAGCGGGTGGTCCTCAGTGTGGACCGACAGGCGCTTCTCTCCGGGGACCAGGCTGGGGCCGCGAGTGACCGCCCAACTCTTGAGCACGCCATCCATTTCAAGCCGCAGGTCATAATGCAGGCGGCGGGCGTCATGCTTCTGGACCACGAAGCGGTCGCCATGCGCCTTGCCACGTTTTGCCTTCGGCTCATTGGTGACGGAGAAATCGCGTTTCGCCTGGTAGGTGGCGAGAGAGCCGGAGGATTTTGGCTTAGCGGCGGGCTTGGCTCGAGACCGAGCAGTCCTGGCTTTCATCTCCGACGATCCGGCGACCATGGCATTCTCCTACGCACTACAACTTGTCGGGTGGTTCAGCCGGCCTTGCGCGCCTTCGTCTTCGTGACAGGCTTTTTAGCGGACTTCGGTTTCGCTGCGGGCTTCTTCGCCGGAGCGGGTTTCTCGTCGTTGGAACCAGCCTTTTCGGCAGAGACGCTGCGCTTGAGCGCATCCATGAGATTGACGACGTTCGAAGACTTTGGCTGCTCTTCATCGTTCTTGACCGACTTCCCGCCTTGCTTCGACTTGAGCAACTCGGCGACGGCTTCTTCATAGCGGTCGTCAAACTGCTCAGGATCGAAATGCGCCGCCTTGCTCTCGATGATGTGGGCGGCAAGGTCCTTCATCTCCTTGGGATACTTCACCTCGCTGATCTCGTCGAAGACCTTGTCCTCGTCGCGGACCTCATCGGCCGCATGCAGGGTCGTGCCGACAAGGCCCTCATCGAGAGGCTCCAGCAGGATCATACGCTCGCGCCGCGCGAGCACGATGCGGGCGATGCCGACCATGCCTTTGTCGCGGATGGCATCGCGAATGACGCAGAACGCCTCGTTGGACACCTTGTCGGTTGGTGCGATGTAGTACGCGGTATCGAGGAAGCGCTCTTCGACCTCCTCGCGCGGCACAAAGGTCTCGATGTCGATGGTGTGTGTGCTTTCCACCTTCAGGGCGTCGAGCTCCTCGTCTTCAACTTGGATATAACTGCCCTTGCCGACGAGATAGCCCTTCACTTGCTCCTCGCTCTCGACAACCTCTTCGGTCTCGCTGTCGACGAACTGGCGCTTGACCCGATTGCCCGTCTTGCGGTTGAGGGTGTTGAACCGGATCTTGCCGCCTGAGGACGTCGACGGATATAGACCGACCGCGCAGGACACGAGAGACAGCTTGATGTGGCCCTTCCAGACCGTCCGTTCAGCCATGGGTGGAACTCCCAACGATACGCTACCGTATGAGGGCGCTGGTGACCTTGGCGACACCCTCACGAGTCAGCAACGTCGCCCTGAAATGACTCGTTCCGAGTTCTCCACAGACATCTCCGACACGGTTAATTGTGCGTGAAACCGCACCCACGTCATGAAAAGCTGAGCCTTAATCGGAGGGGAGAAGCTGAATGTCTGATGACAAAGCCAATCGCGGTGGTGCGGATCGTAGCCGGGTCGCTGGCGGCGAGGGGTACGAAGTCGACTACTTTGCCAGGAAGCACGGAATTAGCGTCGCGCAGGCCGAGGCGTTGATCAAAGAGCACGGGAATAACCGCGAGAAGCTCGACGCTGCTGCCGGAAAGCTCAAGAGAGGCTAGCCGCTGGTGGCATCTCCGCCTTTCGTGCGCTCCCGCTGCCTGGAATACGTAGAACGTGTGTGAGCGCCGCATCTATATTGGGACCGCCGTTTGGGCGATCCCAAAGGCACACCAAGATGCCTTCCCGAATGACGGCAGCCATCTGGTGCGATACGCGAACCGGTTTGACGGCGTCGAGATCAACTCGTCCTTCTATCGGCCTCATCGCTTATCGACCTATCAGCGCTGGGCGGATGATGTCCCCGACCACTTCCGCTTCGCGGTGAAGATGCCGAAGACGATCACCCACGAAGGTCGGCTCCTTGATGTCGGGGAGCCCCTGCAACGATTTTTGGGCGAGATCACCGGATTGGGTGGCAAGCTCGGACCAGTCCTCATCCAGCTTCCCCCAGCTTTAAATTCGACCCCGATGCAGCCGAAGCATTCTTCCGGACTCTCCGCGATTCCTTTGGCGGCGATATCGTCTGTGAGCCCCGGTACGCAACATGGTTTACGGCCGACGTCGACGCCTTCATGACAAAGCGGCAGGTCGCGCGGGTCGCAGCCGACCCTCAGCCGCACCCGGATGCGAAGCAGCCGGGCGGATGGTGCGGGCTTGCGTACTATCGCCTGCATGGCTCGCCGAAGATGTACTATTCATCCTACTCCGACGAGGCCATCACCCAGATCGCCGGAGAACTAAAAGGGCTTCAGGCTAAGGGAACACGGACGTGGTGCATATTCGATAACACGGCGGAATTTGCCGCGACGGCCAACGCTCTCGCCACCGCCGTGCTCGTTCGATGATGAGCAGGTTTCACAGGCCAGCCCCTCCCCTTCTATCCAGACAGCTCTGTGACGGGCTGCCTAGTCGTTCACTGCTTCCGCAATGTCCTCTCGCGTTCAGCCTGCTCGATCTTCTGCAGCAGGGCCTCGATGTCGCTTGGCAGTGACTGCCGCAGGGTATCCTCGTAGATCCGCTTGAGATCCCGACCAATGCAGAGCAGGAGATCTCGGTCTGAGAGATGAGGGTGGTGCGACGGTCCTTTCTCTTCATTCATTGCCTTTGACTCCTCCACAATCCGATTTGCCGATGCGGTGCCGTCACGACAAGACGATGACCTGGGTTCCCTCAGGAGCACGCTGGTAGAGATGGATGACATCCTGGTTGACCATGCGGATGCAGCCCGACGACACGTTGGTGCCGATGGTCTGAGGCTCGGTGGTGCCGTGGATGCGATAACCCGTGTCGCCACTGGCTGCGAAGAGATACATCGCTCTCGCCCCGAGCGGGCTCGTCGGACCTCCTGGAACGCCCCGCCCGCGCGACGTCGCCACGAGTTGTGAGCGGATCTCCGGATCGCGGGCCACCATCTCCTTCGGCGGCACCCAATCCGGCCAGCTGCGCCGCATGTTGATCTTTGCGGTCCCCGACCAGCCGAAGCCCTCGCGACCCACGCCAACGCCATAGCGGGTCGCTCGTCCTAGGGCTTCAACAAAATAGAGCTGACGCGAGGCCGGATCGACGACCACGGTGCCGGGCTCCTCCGTTCCGAGGTATTCCACCTGCTGTCTCAAGTAAGCCGGGTCCGCCTGGGCATAGTTGAACTCCTTCACGGGAGCAGGCTCGCCGGGGTAGCTGGCGTAAACGACCGAATAGTTGGGCTTGCTGATGGTACTGCCACTGAGGCTTCGGCGTGGGCTAGAAGCATCGAGCAATCCGCCGAAGAGCGGTCCGCCTGTGGAGAACCCAGAGCAACCGGCAAGAGAGACAGAGGTGGCAGCAAGGCTGAGCGAAAGCAACGAGCGGCGCGAGATCGTGGACATGGGCGCACTCCAGACAACACAAGAATGGATGGGACTACTGCTCGGTGAAGAAGGTCAGGACCACCTTGCCCTTGTCGCTGAGAAGGCAGACGAAGCGGTTGGGCTTGTCGGTCTTGTCGCGCTGGAGATAGGCGTCGCCCATAACCACCATCTTGATCGGCGTGTCGCCGACGTTGGTGCTGGCCTTTGAGACGGCCAGCGACTCCATGTCGAGCGTGATCTGGTCGAGCGAGGGCGAGCGTTCTTTGATCGCCGCCAGGCCCGACAACCGGCACGCCTCGACCTCGACGGGAACCTGAGCGAAGGCGGATGAAGACGCGACGAGAGACGTCGCAAGAACTGCGAAAGCAAGCCGCATGGGACAACCTCGGTTGGGGAGCGCCGGTCATCATCGAACCCGGCATGTGGGGAAAAGTCCGGGACGAGCCCGGCAGTTCCTGACGCAGCAACGGTTTGCGCCCCCGGCGAGCCTCTTCTGCAAAACACGGTTAGCGCATGGTTAACAGGATCGGCGGCAGCATGCCGAAGCCTCACCTGCCCTTCGCCACGCTGGCAAAGGTAGCCGTCAACCGTACTGGCGCTCAGGTGCGCAACGAGTGGGGCGTTCGCGAGGCCTGACCTTCATCCGAGATGATACTGATGTTCCGCGCCGACACCACGTGGATGAGCCCAATGAAGGGCGCAGGTGACAGCATCCTTCCTGTCTAAGGTGAAGCCTCAAGCTTGGAGCAAGAGCCGCAAGGACGTCGACAGCACCTTTCACAAACATAGTGTCGCTAGTCTAGCACCCCAGACGCTGAACGTTGGCGCGAACTTTCTGACGGTAACCCTTAACCACGTGATGCGCCGTGCCGCCCGCCGCGATGGTCGTGGCCGCCTCTGCGAATGCGTTCACCTTCTCGGTCACCATCAGGAGGTTTTCAGCAGGCGAGCTTCGGCCCAGCGCCATCTGCGACAGACGCGCCCAGATAACGGACTGGGACTCTATGGTCAGCATGGTCGCATCCGTCGCCAGCGTCACCCAAGATAGAAACATCATGACCCTCTAAGCTGCGGCAGGCAGCAGGTCTCTAACTCCAAGCGCGGCCATTAGATCCTTGTGCGTTAGCTGTGTTTTTGACGCTGCTTGCTCCACCAGTCCTGTCAGGCCGCGTGCATCTGATGCTCATCAAAACAGTGTCGGCTTGAGATCTGCCCGATGACCCCGACGAGCTGATGCGGATGATACGGCGTACGCAAGCATGGTGCGCCGCTGACCTTCTCCCGCTCCGGAAGCTTGTACGGCGCATCACAGGTGTAGATCACATGAATGGACGGGTCAGACCGCCGGGCAGCTTGTGCCAGTGCCATGCCGTCAGAGGTCTTCTCGGGCTCGACGTCAACGACCAGGACGCTCACCCTCTGATTGGTATGCAGGAGGTCGAGCGCCTCCTCAACGGTGCCCGCCATCAGGACATCGTAACCATACCCCTCGAGACCGGCTCTTGTGAGAGCACCGGTGCGGCGATCTGCCGGAAGCAGAAGAACGAGTGGTTGTCTGGCCGTCTCCGACGCTCCCAAAGAAAACAGGATCAGGCCCTATGGTTAACAGGAGCTCAAATCTCAAACTCTGTCCGCTCTACAAAGCAGTCGAGACGCACCGAGTCCCAGCTCCAAGCGCCGAACCAAGCCGAGAGCTGCGCAGGTCTTTCACGGCACTTGGGCACAGGTTGTCCTATAATCGACGGCGCGAAGAGATCTCCCCGATATCCACATGCTGGCTACGCCCATTCACATTGACTCAAACTGGAGATTTTGTTCCTGATCTGTTCTTGATGTCAGGAACTTGGAAATGGCAGCGTTTATCGAGCCCATGTCGTTGACGCTTGCTTGGTTAGATCCAGCTTCGCAAGACAAGCGCCAACACAGCTCCTCGGACAGCAGGCCTTCGTCGTGAGGTACGCCGAGCTCCAAGTCACCACGCACTTCTCGTTCCTGCGCGGCGCGTCGAGCCCCGCCGAACTCTTCGAACAGGCTAAGCTTCTCAGCATCGAGGCGCTCGGCATCACGGACCGCAACTCACTCGCCGGCATCGTGCGCGCCTACGAGGCGTCGAAGGAGACCGGTGTGCGGCTGATCGTCGGCTGCCGCCTCGATCTCACCGACGGGACGTCGCTCCTGGTCTACCCGACCGACCGCACTGCCTACTCGCGCCTGTGCCGGCTGCTCAGCGTCGGCAAGGGCCGCGGCGGCAAGGGCAAGTGCCGCCTCGCGTGGGACGACGTCGTCGCGTGGAACGACGGCCTGCTCGCGATCCTCCTCGGCGACGAGGCCGACGACGAGCTCACGCGAAACCTGGCGCGCTTGAAGGCCACCTTCGGCGACCGCGCCTACATGGCCCTGATCCGCCGCTTCGCGCCCAACGAGCACCTCCGGCTCTTCTACGTCGAGCAGGCGGCCCAGACCGCCAAGGTGCCGACGGTGGCCATGGGCGACGTGCTCTACCACCATCCCTCGCGCCGCCGCCTGCAGGATGTCGTCTCGTGCATCCGCCAGCGCTGCACGATCGACGAAGCCGGATTCCGCCTCGATCGTCATGCCGACCGGTTCCTCAAGGACCCGGTCGAGATGCAGCGCCTGTTCGAGCGCCACCCCGAGGCCGTCCGGCGGATTCGGGAGGTCCTCGACCGCTGCCGGTTCAGCCTCGACGAGCTGCGCTACCAGTACCCGAGCGAGACCGAGCCGGGCGAGACCGCGCAGGACAAGCTGGAACGCCTGACGTGGGAGGGCGCGGCGAAGCGCTATCCCGACGGTGTCCCCGACGTGGTCGCGACGACCTGCCGGCACGAGCTCCACCTGATCGAAGAGTTGGGCTATGCGCCGTACTTCCTCACCGTCCACGCCATCGTGTCGTTCGCGAAATCGCGCGGCATCCTCTGCCAGGGGCGCGGCTCGGCGGCGAACTCCGCCGTGTGCTTCGTGCTTGGTATCACCTCGATCAATCCGACCGAGCACGACCTCCTGTTCGAGCGCTTCGTCTCCCAGGAGCGGCGCGAGCCGCCCGACATCGACGTCGACTTCGAGCACGAGCGGCGCGAGGAAGTGATCCAGTGGATCTACGACACCTATGGCCGCCACCGCGCGGCGCTCACCGCCGTCGTCACCTGCTATCGCGCCCGTGGGGCCGTGCGCGAGGTCGGCAAGGTGCTGGGCGTGCCGGAGGATGTGACGGCGGGCTTGTCCGGTCTCGTCTGGGGCTGGGGCAACGGCGGCGTGACCGAGGCCGAGGCCAGGGAGCTCAACCTCAACCTCAACGACCCGCGCCTGCGGATGACGCTGGAGCTCGCCTCCGAGCTCATCGGCGCGCCGCGCCATCTCTCGCAGCATCCGGGCGGCTTCGTGCTGACCGAGGCACGCCTCGACGACCTCGTGCCGATCGAACCCGCCGCGATGGAGAACCGCCAGGTGATCGAGTGGGACAAGAATGACATCGACACGCTGAAGTTCATGAAGGTCGACGTGCTGGGTCTCGGGATGCTCGGTTGCATGCGCCGGGCCTTCGACCTGCTGCGCGAGCACAAAGGCGAGGACCGCGAGCTCGCCACGATCCCGCTCGACGACGAGAAGACCTACGCGATGATCCAGAAGGCCGACACGGTCGGCACCTTCCAGATCGAGAGCCGGGCGCAGATGGCGATGCTCCCGCGCATGAAGCCCGAAAACTTCTACGACATCGTCATCCAGGTGGCGATCGTCCGGCCCGGCCCGATCCAGGGCGACATGGTGCACCCCTACCTCCGTCGACGGGAGGGACACGAGAAGCCGGAATACCCCCGGCCGGAGCTGCGGCGGGTGCTGAAGAAGACGCTCGGCGTGCCGCTCTTCCAGGAGCAGGCGATGCGGGTGGCCATCGAGTGCGCCGGCTTCACGCCGTCCGAGGCCGACCAGCTCCGGCGCGCCATGGCGACGTTCAAGCTCACCGCGGGCGTCACCAAGTTCCGCGACAAGCTCGTGCAGGGGATGACGGCCAGGGGCTATGACCAGGAGTTCGCCGAGCGCACCTTCAAGCAGCTCGAGGGCTTCGGCTCGTACGGCTTCCCGGAGAGCCATGCGGCTTCCTTTGCCAAGATCGCCTATGCGTCGTCCTGGATGAAGCGGCACCATCCCGACGTGTTCTGCTGCGCCATCCTGAACGCGCAGCCGATGGGATTCTACGCCCCGGCGCAGCTCGTGCGGGACGCACGCAACCACGGCGTCGAGATCCGTCCTGTCGATGTCAACCACTCCCGCTGGGACTGCACCCTCGAGCCCACCCGCAACCGCCACCGCTTCGCCGTGCGCCTCGGCCTGCGCCTGGTGCGCGGCCTTGCCAACGCCAACGGCGGCATGATCCCGATCGCGCGCGGCGACACGCCCTACACGTCGATCGAGGATCTCTGGCGGCGCGCCGGGATCCCCGTGACAGCCCTCGAGCGCCTGGCCGACGGCGACGCCTTCGGCTCGCTGGGCGTCAACCGGCGCGACGCGCTCTGGACCATCCGGGGCCTCTCAGATGAGATCATGCCGCTGTTCGCGGCGGCCGACGAACGCGACCGCGTGATCCGCTCCGAGGCCCAGGAGCCCGCCGTCGCGCTGACGCCAATGACGGAGGGCCGGGAGGTCGTCGAGGACTACCGCTCGAAGGGGCTGACCCTGCGCCAGCACCCCCTCGCCTTCCTGCGCGCCGAACTGCGCGAGCGCCGGATCCGGAGCTGCGCCGACCTCCACCGCGCCCGCGACGGCCGGCGCGTGACGGTCGCCGGCCTGGTGCTCGTGCGCCAGAAGCCTGGCTCCGCCAAGGGCGTGATGTTCATGACGATCGAGGACGAGACCGACGTCGCCAACATCATCGTGTGGCCCTCCCTGTATGACAAGCAGCGCCGCCTCATCCTCTCGTCGGGGATGATGGCGGTCCGCGGCCGCTACCAGCGTGAGGGCGGCGTGACCCACCTCATCGCCGAGCACCTCGTCGACCTGTCGGACCTTTTGCGCAGCGTCGGCGACCGCGACGATCCCTTCAGCATGCGCCATGGCCGCGGCGACGAGGCGAAGATCGGCACGCGCGACCGCCTGCGCGAGGGACCGAGGGAGGCCGTCGACGCGCCGCCCGTTGTGGCTCCAGAGAAGCGCTCCGAGGTTCCCGCAATCCGCATCGCGACGAGGGACTTCCGTTGACCCAGCCCGCCGTGCCATAGGTGCCCGTCATGCAAGAGCCCGACCCCAGACAACGGACGAAACTCCTCAAGATCGGAACGCGGCAGTGCCGCTACATCGTCTCGGACGATCCGCGCAGCGCCGTCTGCTGCGGAGCTCCGACGCCCGAAGGATCGAGTTGGTGCGACTGGCATCGGCGGCTCGTCTATGTTCCGGCACAGCCGGCGAGGCTGCGCCGGGAGGCCGTTGCGTCGTAGGCCAAGGCGCTCCGGACAGCCCCGATTCCGGGCTGAACCGCACAAGTGACAGTTTATGCTGACAGTTTATGCGCTGTCCCTCTCGAAATTGCCGCTGAAGGAACTCGTTGCCTATGCGGCCTCATCGAACATGGCGATGCGCCCGCCAGTGATGGGTTGCGCGACACCTATCGTGAGCGGGAAGCTGATCGGCAGGCCACGAAGCGCCCGGACGGCCAGAAAGGCAAAGCATTCCGCCTCGACGTCATCGCCGCGCCAGCCCACATCTTCGGCCATGACCGTCTCAATCCTCGCGCGATGGCGAATGGCGTCGACCAGGGTAGGGTTTCTCCGTCCGCCACCGCAGAGGATGAGGCGTGCCGGCCGTTGCGGCAGCAGATCGAGCGCTTTGCCTACCGCGCCTGCCGTGAACGCCGTCAATGTCGCTGCACCATCCTCCAGGCTCAACCCGTCAGCCATGGCTGCGGTGAAGTCGTTGCGGTCGAGTGACTTTGGGTAAGGGGCCGTCAGGTAGGGATGCTCCAGAAGCCGAGCGAGACGAGCCTCGTCAACGACGCCCCGGGCACCGACGGCACCGTCGCGGTCCATGTCGCCAAGACCATGTCGACCGATCCAGTCGTTGAGGGGAGCATTGGCCGGCCCCGTGTCGAACGCGACCATAGTGTCACCGCCCCACCAGGTCACATTGCTCACGCCGCCGAGGTTGAGGACGGCTGCGTTCGGCTTGGCGTCGATGCTGCGCAGGAGCGCGACGTGGTAGCTCGCCGCGAGCGGAGCTCCCTGGCCGCCCGCCATCATATCCGCCGTGCGAAAGTCATAGGCCACGTTCGTACCGATGAGGCTGGCCATCAAAGCCCCGTTCCCGAGCTGCCGCGTCTGTCCGCGACGCTCCACTTCAGGGGCTCGGTGGAGCATGGTCTGGCCATGAAAGCCGACGACGGCGATGTCCGATGGCTTGATGCCGTTCTCGTGGAGAAAGGCCGTGACGGCCGCTGACTGCGCTCGGGTGAGGGCGTCTTCTGCCCGCGTGAATATTGCAGGCTCAGGCCCCTCAAAGTTCCAGTCGCGCGCCTCCGCCATAGCGTCTCGGAGAAGGGGGCGGAGCTCGGGCGGATAGGGCGCGAGCGTCCAAGGCCCGAACTCCTGGATCGTCTCGCCATCGGTTTTGATCAGAGCGATGTCGATGTTGCCGTCGAGGACGGTTCCGGTCATCAGTCCGACGGCCCAGGCTGGCGTCATGGCAGCAATCTCCAGTTTCCGGATGCGGTGAGCCTACCCCGCTAGGGGCTATTCATAGCTCGTGCGACGAAAAGGATCCTATCATCAGGTCAGGCCGTCACAACGCCTAATCAGACGCTGTTCCGTCCGGAGATTCCTCAGACCCCATGTCGACAGGCTGGCCCGTGAATTCGGAGATCGCTGTCGTCGTCCTGTCGGCCTTGTCCGAGCTATGCCAGCCTCTTCATGATTTGAGAACCGCCGCCACCGCATAAGGTACCATGCCCCGCCGGAGGATCCCGCCCGTGTGCAATCTCTACTCGAGCTACACCACCCAGGAGGCCATGCGTCGCGCCTTCGAGGTCGCCCGCGACACCGCCGGCAACGTGCCTCCCCTACCGGCGATCTTCCCGGACCAGATGGCACCGGTGGTGCGCACGGTCGACGGCGAGCGCGAGCTGATCCGGATGCGCTGGGGCTTTCCGCCGCCGCCGAAGGTCGGCACCCAGCCGGTCACCAACGTGCGCAACGTGGGATCACCCTTCTGGCGCGCTTGGCTGAAACCCCAGTACCGGGCCCTGATTCCGTTGACCAGCTTCAGCGAATACAGGGACACGAAGCCACGCAAGACACCAGTGTGGTTCGCCCTGAACAAGGACCGGCCGTTAGCCGCTTTCGCGGGTATCTGGCGGCCGTGGACGGGTGTGCGCGGCACCAAGGCCGAGCCAGTCGAGGGCGAGCATCTGCTCTACTCGTTCCTGACCTCGGAGCCGAACGGCGTCGTCGGGCCGATCCACCCGAAGGCCATGCCGGTGATCCTGACGACCCCGGAGGAGTACGAGACTTGGCTCACCGCGCCGGCCGAGGAGGCGCTCAAGTTGCAGCGGCCGCTGCCCGACGACAGGCTCCAGATTGTCGCCGAAGGCGCACGGTCCGACCAGCCTGAGGACGGACGAGCCGCCGGGTCACGTGCCTAAGGAGATCAATACGCTGTCGTCGGGTCAGTCACCGACATCCTCGGAGCCTTCACAGCGTAGATGCCGGTCCTGGTGCAGACCTCGCGAGGTCCTTTGTTCAAGGGCCACTTATCCGCATGGATCGTTTCACGATACGGTGTTTAGCACACTCCGCGCTTCCTCCACGTCCGACAGCCTCAGGCCATCCTGGAACCCGTGACACACCGGATGCAGGAGCCTCCACGCCCTCTCCCGCTCGCCACCTTGCGCCCACAGCTTGGCGAGATCGGTGGCCGCTCTCAGCTCCAGAAGCCGGGCAGCTTGCCGCTGAGCGGTTGTGACGGCCAGTTGCAGGTTTCTTTCCACCTCATCGATGGGAGCCTTCTCGGCTCGGAGCAGAGCCGCCTGCTGGCGATACAGTTCCGCCAGCATGTATTGCTCACCATACGTCTCACTGTGCTGGCGTGCGGCTGCCAGGTGAGCGCGAGCCTCGTCCAATCGGACCGACAGCAAGTATCCTTGAGCCAAATAGCAGCCAATCCGGCTCGTGTGCAAAACGGCCCCTGTCGCGTGCAGGCGACGGAGTGCATCCTCCAGCAGCGCCAGCCCCTCCTGATGTTCCCCGAGTTGGCACAGGGCCCAGCCGCGGATCTCCTCGGCAAACGCGAGCCATTGCGGCAGGCGGTGCTCGCGCGAGACCTGAAGGGCCTCAGCCCCAAGCCGTTCAGCGACGCCCGCATTGCGGCCGAAGTTGTGAGCATTGCCGGTCGAAACGAGCGACCAGGCCAGCGTGTGAGGGTTGTTGAGCGCACGGGCGCGCATCAACCCTTCTTCGGCAATCCTGGCGGCCTCTTCCGGAAAGCCGAGCAGACTGTGAACCGCCCCGCGGTAGAGGCGGCAGACGATCTGCGGCTGCTCGCCATAGATCTTGAACTCGGCCTCGGGCCGGCTGTCGGCCAGCACGGCTCCTCGTTCGAGCAGTTGGTCGGCCTCGCCCTGCTCGCCGGCGATGAACAGCGTGTATCCCAGGGCCCGGCAGGCAATCGCCAGCCGCACCACGTCCTCGTCCTGGGTTGCCAGGGAGTAGAGCTCGCGGGCCAGGTCGACCGTCCTCGGCACCGGGTGCCGCATGAGGCAGGAATTCCACACCACCCGGTGGGCCGCGAACCGGCCGGGCCAGTCGGCGAGGGTGGCCCCAAGCGCCTTGGCCCGCGAGGCACAGGTTTCCACTAGCGGAGAGCCAAACCCGTGAACTGCAATCAGCGGCACCACCTGGGCCAGCCGCAGATCGGCTTCGAGATGATCCCGTTGTGCAGATGGGGCAAGCTTCTCCAGCAGGTCGAGGGCCCGTTGGAAATGGCCGATGGCCTCGTGGTTGGCAGAACGGGCTGCGCTGCGCGCGCCGGCGCGCCGCCACGCCTCGATCGCCGGTTCGGTCAGTCCGGCCTCGGTGTAGTGCCGGGCCAGCAGCTCAGGCTGGCTTTCCACGAGGGACGGGAAGCGGTCCTGAAGAACCTGCGCAATGCGCCGGTGAGTGAGCTCGCGCCGGCTCTTGAGCAGGGACTGGTAGGCGGCGTCGCGCAGGAGCGCATGCTTGAACGTGTAGGTTGCGGCCGGTGGGGCGCCCTGACCGAAGACCAGTTCGGCGGCCATCAACTGACCGAGCGCATCGCGCAGGTCAGCCTCGGAGACGGGAGCCACGGCGGACAGGAGCTCGTAGCTAAACTCCCGGCCGATGCAGGCAGCGGTCTGGGCCACCTCTTTGACGGGACGGAGCCGGTCGAGACGGGCCATAAGGGAGTCATGCAAGGACGAGGGGATCGCCAGGGCCGGCAAGGGGATGTCGGCCACGTAGGCCGTGTCGGTCTGGCGCAGCAGACCCGACTCCAGCACGGTCCGGGTGAGCTCCTCCAGATAGAGGGGCACGCCGTCCGTCTTAGCGAGCAACTCCCCCATGACCTCATCGGGCACGGCCTTTCCGCCGGCGACGCCGTCGATGATCGCCCTCGCGTCCTGGCTGCGCAGGCGGTTGAGCGTCAGCCAGGTCACATGCTGGTGGCGGCTGAAACTGGGCTGGAAGCTTGGCCGTGCGGTGAGGAGCATGAGCACACGCGCTTGGGTGATCCGGCTCAGGATCAGCTCGATCAGCTCCAGGGTGGTCGGATCAACCCAGTGGGGATCCTCGACCCGCAGCACCACCGGCTGCGCGGCCGCAAGCCTGATGACCTGCTCCACAAGGATGTCCAGTGTTCGCGCGCGGCGCTGCTGGGGGGTGAGGTCGAGCGGTGGATAGTGCGCGGAAGCATCCAGGCCGAGCAGGGCTCCAAGGAGGTGCACAGCCTCAGGGTTGTCGCCCATGGTGGGGCGTAGGAACGCCTCAAGCTTGGCAAGCCGCTGCTCGGTGCTGTCGCCGGCAGACAAGCCTGCGACATGGTTCAGGTGATGAACGACAGGCCAGAGCGGACTGCCCACGTGATAGGGCGAGCATTGGTAGCTCACCACCGTCAGGGGTTCGTCCGCGAGCGCATCCAGGGTTGCCTGGGTAATGCGTGACTTGCCGATGCCAGCCTCGCCGATGAGCAGGACGCACTGGCCTTCTCCCGTCCTGGCCTGGCGCCAGCGGTCGAGGATCGTGGCGAGTTCCGGCTCCCGCCCCACCATCGGCAGCAGTTGCCCGGCCTGATGAGCCTCAAAGCGGCCCTCGACAGCACTCTCCTGGTGAACACGGTAAGCAATGGTTGGGCGCTCGAGACCCTTGAGAGTTTGCGGCCCGAGGTCGTCGAGATCGAAGGTGCCTCCAAGCAGGCGTCGGGTCGTCTCGCTGACGACCACCGATCCGGGTGGCGCAAGGCCTTGCAGCCGTGCCGCAAGGTTTGGCGTCTCGCCCACCACAACACGCTCGCGGGCCTCACCCTGGCCGATGAGGTCGCCCACCACAACCAAGCCGGTCGCAACCCCGATCCGCACACTCAAAGGTGTGCCCCCTGATGATGGCATGCTGGCGACCGCCTCTGCGATGGCCAGCCCGGCCCGCACGGCGCGCTCGGCCTCGTCCTCGTGAGCTTTGGGCCAGCCAAAGTAGGCGAGCACCCCATCGCCCATGAACTTGGCCACATGGCCCTCGAAGCGGGCGATCTCGCCGGTCACGGCATTTTGAAAGGCGCGGATGATCTCATGCATCTCTTCGGGATCGAGGCGCGCGGCGAGCGCCGTCGAGCTGACGAGATCGCAGAACATCACGGTCAGCTGCCGGCGCTCGGCTTCGGGGGGTGCATTTGTCCCCTCCCTAAGCCGATGTACAGCGCTGGGTTGGTTGTCGTGCAGCGCGGCGATGGCCTTGAGCAACTTCTTGCGGTGGCCGAGGAGCACTCCGAGCTTCTCGAGGTCGGCCTCGCCGAGTTCAGGCAAGACCTCAGCGTCGACGGCGTTGGCGCGGAACACCGCCTCGTATTGTTCGAGACCGAGGGATTGAAGCCATGCGCCGATGTCCATCATTGCTCCCTCTTCGCGCGGCAACTTTACCGAAAGCGCCGCCGGATGGCGACCATTGCTGCTCGCATGCAGGGGTGCTGCGTCATCTGCGCCGGGAGGTGAGCGCAACCATCTGTCAGATGCAGTTCGAGGAGATGATGACGCGGAGGGCCCCCTCGCTCGAGCCGAGCCTTGTGCCCTGGACTAAGCATGCGGCCTGTCATGCTCCAGCGCAAACAGCCGCCATTTCGCAGGCACTCCCTTGAGGGTGCGCAGGCCCCGGTCCTGAAACTGCAGGCCCGAACCGGCGACCAGGTCCCTCACCGTGCTTGAGACCAGCACCTCGCCGGGAGCGGCCGCCGCCGCGACCCGGGCTCCGATATGAACAGCGATCCCGCCCACATCCGCCCCACCCGCCATGACCTCGCACTCACCGGTGTGCAGCCCTGATCGAATCTCGATCCCGAGCTGCCGCACCGCATCCCGGACGGCACACGCACAACGGATGGCTCGCGCCGGCCCATCAAACGTCGCCAGGATACCGTCGCCCACCGTGTTAATCTCCCGGCCGTTGAACCGACCGAGTTCCTGCCGCACCAGGCGATAGTAGCTCTCCAACTGGTCACGCCAGCGGCGGTCACCGAGAGTGGCTGCCCTCTCGGTGGAGCCGACCATGTCAACGAACAGAACTGTGGCGAGCACCCGGTCCGGCTCAGGAACGTGACGCACACCCGTGAGAAACTCCTGGATCTCAGTGATGATGGCGTCGGCATCGCCGACCCAAGGAAGGTGGTCCCGACCGGCCAGCTCCACATATTTCGCCCCGGGGATCTGTTGCGCCATGTGGCGCCCCGCAGCCACAGGGACGTTCACGTCGTCGCGGCGATGCAGGACCAAGGTGGGGACATGCACCGCGGGTAGCACGGGTGTGACATCGATCTCGCTGTTCATCCGTATCAGCGCCATCGCAGCCCCGGGACTGGCGCTCAGGCGCTCGAAGCGGCCCCACCAGTTCCGGAACTGCTCGTCGTCCACCATGCTCGGGGCAAAGCGGATTAAGCTCAGGCCGGTGCCCCAGGACGCATCCATGAATTGGAGCATGAATTCGAGCTCCTGCGGCGTCGCCACCAAGGAGCTGAACTCCGCAAAGCTGCCGTAGAGCACCAAGGCGGCGGTCCGTTCCGGATAAGTGGCGGCGAACAGCACGCTCATCGGACCACCTTCGGACACGCCGATGATAGCCGCCCGCTCGGACCCTGCGGCGTCGAGGACGGCCCGTACATCGTCCATCCGCTGCTCGAGGGTGGGCACCTGTGGCACCCGGTCCGAGAGCCCGGAGCCGCGCTTGTCGAATAGGATCAGGCGGGAAAAGGAGGCTAGGCGGCCTAACAAGCGGGCGCAGGCGGGCTCCTCCCAGAACCATTCGACGTGGGAGATGAAGCCCGGGACGACCACCAAGTCGAGCGGGCCCGTCCCGACAATCTGGTAGGCGATATGAACATCGCCGCTCTTGGCGTAACGCGTCTCCGGCAGAGTGCGCGAGCGTTCCATCGGGCTTCCTTCCGGCGGGGCCGTGCCGGCGCTAAACCTTAATCAAGATGCACCTTCCGGCGACGCGCGTCCAAGGCAATCAGTCTTGTTCAGCCTGGACCAGAGCCGGCCCGGCGTATGCGCCGAAAGCGCCTCGTTCACGGAGAACGTCTTGGCGAGGTCATCGCCAAGGCCGAAAGAGGATCATCGGTAGTGAGATCCGCGCCGCAGCAGGTGTGGTATCCTTGATCAGCGCGTCAGCCGCTGAAAGGATCCTGAGGCGTTGGAGGACAAGGCCATGGCACACCGCGAACAGCATGGGAACCGCGAAGCCAAAAAGCCCAAGAAGACCAAGCCGAGTTCGGACACCCAGCCCGGGACGTGGGCCGTCAGCGAGGTGATCGAGGCGAAAGCCACGGCGAAGCATTAGCCTCAGCATTCGCCACTGACGTGGCTGGGAGCGGAACGGCCGCAGGGAAGCCTGCGTTGACTTGCAGGGCTTAACTTAGGTTAAGGGAGGCCGATCATGCGCCTCAGTCCCAGAGAGCTCCTGATCGTTGGCGTTGCCATGGCCAGCCTAGTGATCGGCCTGAGCTCGAAGGCCCAGGCCCAGGGCCAGCCTCAGACCTCCGAGACCCTCAAGTCCGAGAGCACCGGTCCCCAAGATCCGCGCTCCACCGGCCCGGTGGGCCGCTCGAAGGAGCCGCTGAGCGACAAGCTCGACCGTACAGACGGTGTGATCCGCCCGCCGGCCGACATCGCGCCAGAGATGTCCGTCCGCCCGCCGGTTCCGAACCCCGGCACGACGCGGGTCATCCCGCCCCCGGGTTCCCCAAGCGGCGACCAGACTGTTGAGCCGAAGTGAGAATCAGTCGCCAGACCGACGATACCCGTAGCTTCCAACACTGCCCTGCTTGGCCACATCATTGAATTCGCCCATGAGGTCATTGGAGCGTGCTCGTCCTGAGCGGGCGCGGCGTCGGAGATCGTGGTATGGGCGAACGAGATCCGGAAGCGCCGGCGCAACCGTACCGTCGCGTGTGTCCATGGAAGCGGCTATATTCCGGCCTTGTGAGCTGGGGAGTTGTCCCATGAGTGATGCGAGGATGACGTCGACAGGCCATGCGGTGAGCGACGCACCATGGCTGGACCTCCACTTCCAGATAGCCCGGGCCGAGTACGAGGAGGCGCTCCGCTTCGTCGGCATCGAACCCGGCTGGAACGTGCTCGATGCGGGCTGCGGCTCGGGCGGGTACATCCCCCTCCTGTGCGAGCTCGTCGGCCCCGCAGGTCAGGTTGCCGCGCTCGATCTGGCGCCCGAGAACGTCACCCAAGTCGAGCGCATCATCCAGGATGGACACTGTGCGGCCCCCGTGAACCTTCGCGTCGGCAGCGTGCTGGACCTACCCTTCGCGGACGCCACGTTCGACTGCGTGTGGTGCGCCAATGTCGCCCAGTACCTGACGGACGTGGAATTCACCCGCGTCATGGGCGAGTTTCGCCGTGTGACCAAGCCCGGCGGCATCGTCGCTGTGAAGGACTCTGATGGGACGCTCCTGCAATTGCTGCCACTGGATCCGGCGATCTGGGCCCGTCACGTTGCGGTACGCCGGGCCAAGGCGGCCGAGACCGGAGTGCTGGGCGCCTGGTGCGGATCCTCGCTGGCCCGGTTCTTCCGCCAAGCGGGGCTGATCGATATCGTCCGCAAGGGTTGGTTGGTGGAACGCTGGGCCCCGGTGCCGGCCTATGCGCGCCAGTTCCACACCATGGGCCTGCGCTATCATGCCAAGCTCGCGGCGGAGAACGGCCTCTCCCGATCGGACTGCGAAGCGCTGGCTGCGGCAGCGGAGGATCCGGACCACCTGTTCGATGACCCTGACTTCTGCTTCCGCGAGTACTTTGTCGTCACCTTGGGACGTGTACCGGCCTAACCGAGGGCTTTCCCGGTGATGGACAAACACGATTGGGTGATTGGCCGCTCTGGATTAATCCAGGGAGGCTTCCGTTCCCTGCAGATTTCCGCCTGGCCCAGAAGCTGGCGAAGGAACCACGTTACCTTCGGGCCACACGTTGCCATTTGCCCGGAGTCGGTTCGTGACGTTTGTTCGCGCCCTCCCCGCCGTTATACGGTAGGTTGAAGAGCCTGGCATTGCGATCACCATCAAGCCGGGAGGGCTCATGGACGTTGGCACGTGGCTGCGCGATCTGGGGCTGGGACAGTACGAGCAAGCGTTCCGCGAGAACGACATCGATGGCGACGTCCTGGCCGACCTCACCGCCGATGACCTGAGCGGGCTCGGTGTCGTCTCGATCGGCCACCGCCGCAAGCTGCTCGCCGCCATCGCCGCCCTGCGCGCGGGCCCGCCTCCAGGGCCTGTCCCTTCCACGCAAGCATGGACCGCGCCCGCCGGGACAGCCCTGCCGCTTCCGGAGGCCGAGCGACGGCAACTCACGGTGATGTTCGTCGATCTCGTCGGCTCGACGGCGCTCGCGGCACGCCTGGACCCCGAAGACATGCGTGAGGTGATCGGGACCTATCACCGCAGCATTGCGGAGACGGTTGGCCGCTTCGGTGGTTTTGTCGCCAAGTACATGGGCGACGGGGTCCTGGTCTATTTCGGCTGGCCCCACGCGGACGAGGCCGATGCCGAGCGCGCCGTGCGCGCTGCCCTGACCACACTGGACGTGATCGGCCAGATCGCGCCCGCTGGTGAACGGCTAGCCGCGCGCATCGGCATCGCCAGTGGCCTCGCCGTCGTGGGCGACCTGCTGGGCGCCGGTGCCGCACGGGAGCAGACCGTGATCGGCGAGACCCCGAACCTTGCCGCACGGCTGCAATCACTTGCTGATCCCGGCTGCGCGGTCATCGACGCCGAAACCCGCCAGCGCATCGGCGGCCTGTTCGAGTGCCGCGAGCTTGGCGCGGTTCACCTCAAGGGCCTGCCCGGGCCGGTCTGCGCCTGGCAGGTGCTGAGCGAGGCCATGGTTCAGAGCCGCTTCGAGGCCATGCATAAGGCCGCCCTCACGCCGCTCGTCGGGCGCGACGACGAGCTCGAGCTGCTGCTGCGCCGCTGGCGGCAGGCGAAGGAGGGCGAAGGGCAGGTGGTGCTCACCTCCGGCGAGCCCGGCATCGGCAAGTCGCGCCTGATCGCTGCGCTCGAGGAGCGCGTGGCCCTAGAGGCGCATCTCAAACTCAAGTACTTCTGCTCGCCGCATCACCGAGACAGCGCTCTCCAGCCGATCATCGCGCGCTGGCGGAACGAGGTTGGTTTCGTCGACGGCGAGGCTGCGGATGCACGGCTCGACAAGCTGGAAACCCTGCTGCGCCCACTTGGCGCCGCCCCGGACGAGCTGGCACTCATCGCCGAGATGCTCGGTGTGCCAGGGGGAGAGCGGTATCCGCCGCCGGCTCTCAGCCCGGAGCAGAAAAAGGAGCAGACCGTCGGAGCCTTGCTGCGAATTCTCGAAGAACGGGCCCACCGGTCCCCCGTGCTGATGCTGTTCGAGGACGTGCATTGGGCCGATCCAAGCTCGCTCGAGCTGTTGGACAGGTTGATCCTGCGCTTGGCCTCGCTGCCGGCGCTGGTGGTCATCTCGTTCCGGCCAGAGTTTCAAGCGCCCTGGGTTGGTCAGGCGGGTGTGACCCTGATGGCGCTGAGCCGTCTCAGCCCGCGTCAGGCCGCGGCGCTCGCCTCCCAGGTGGTCGTGGGCCAGGCGCTGCCGGCCGGGATGCTGGAACGGATTGTGGCGCAAACCGACGGTGTGCCCCTGTTCATCGAGGAGTTGACCAAGGCCGTGCTGGAGGGCGCCGGCCAGCCCGACGCTGCTGTCGCAGCGCTTCCGATCCCGAGCACTTTGCAGGCTTCGCTGACGGCTCGGCTGGATCGGCTGCCGGTCGCGAAGCAGGTGGCGCAGATCGGCGCCATGATCGGCCGCGAGTTCAGCCATGAACTGTTGGCCGCCGTGGCCGGACTGCCCGAGGCAGCCTTGACGCAGGGACTGGACGAGCTCGTCAATGCCGGTCTCGCGTTCCGTCGCGGCACGCCGCCCGAAGCGACCTACACGTTCAAGCACGCACTCGTACAGGACGCCGCCTACGTGAGCCTATTGCGGGGCACACGACAGAAGCTGCACGCCCGGATCGCCCAGGTGCTGGAAGAGCGCTGGCCGGACGTGGTCGAAACCCAGCCTGAGCTGCTTGCCCATCACTTCACCCAGGCGGGACTGACCGAGCGGGCTGCGGAGTACTGGCAGCGGGCTGGGGAACGCACCTTCCGGCAGTCGGCCGTTGCAGAAGCCATCGGCCATCTCACCAGGTGCATTGCCCTCGTGCGGACCTTTCCCGAAACCCGCGCGCGAGCCGAACGCGAGCTGCATCTCCAGACGATGCTCGGTCAGGCGTACATCGCCCGACACGGCCACGGGGCACCTGAAACCGCCGCCGCTTTCGCACGGGCGCAGGATTTGGTCGAGGCCGTGGGGGAGGTGTCGCAGCAGTTTCCGGTGCTGTATGGGTTCTGGGCTGTCCAATTCGTCCGCATGGCGCTTCCCGAGCAGCAGAAGCTGGCCGGGCAAACTCTCGCCCTGGCCGCGCAGCATCCTGACCCGGAGCGATTGTGCCTGGCGCACCGAATGTGCGGTGCGACCGATGAGGCCGGAGGTGAGCTGCTCCCCGCCCGCGCACACCTTGAGCAGGCCGTTGCGCTGTACGAGCCGGAACGGCACGGTTCGACGGCCTTTGTCTTCGGCCAGGACCTTGGTGTGTCGGCGCTTGCCCATCTGACCTGGGTGCTGTGGCTGCTGGGCTATCCGGATCAGGCATCCCACCGCCAAGCCGAGGGGTTGGCCCTGGCGTATCGGGTTGGCCATAAGAACACGCTCGGGTTTGCGCTGATGTACAGCGCGATGGTGGGTGCTTTTGGCCGCGATGCCAGATCAGCCGCGGAGCACGCGGCGACGTTGCTGGAGCTCGCCCGGGAGCACAAGCTGGATCTGTGGGCCGCCAGCGCGACGGTTGTCCAGGGCTGGGCCTTGGCTCGCCAGGGCCAGGGAACCGACGGGATCGCCATGATCCACCACGGGCTCGCGGATTGGAACGCTAGCGGTGCCGAGTGGATGCGACCGTTCTTCCTGGGCTTGCTGGCTGAAGCGTGCGCCCTCTCCGGGGACATACAACGGGGGCTCGGTGGCTTGGACGAGGCTCTGGCAGCGGTTGAGCGAACGGGGGAGCGCTGGCCTGAGGCCGAACTGCATCGCTTGCGCGGACAGCTTTTGGCCGCCCTGCCGGACGGCGGAAGACCAGACGAGGCGAGCGCCGCGTTTGAGCGCGCGATCGAAATCGCCCGACATCAATCGGCGAAGTCCTGGGAGCTCCGGGCCGCCGCCAGCCTCGCCAAACACTGGCGCGATCAGGGCAAACCTGCCGACGCTCGCAACCTGCTCGTGCCCGTGTCTGCGTGGTTCACCGAGGGCTGTGAGACACCGGATGTCGACGAGGCCAAGGCACTGCTCGACACCCTGATGTGACTCAAGCCGGCTCGATGTCGCCGGGAATGGAAGCAACCCGATCTGATGCCCGCATCGGTCAAACCAAGACAATGGCCCTGCCCTCCAGGAACGTCTGCTTTGGCAGCGGCACGAGCAGACCAAAGCTCTACGTCTGATAGGTGCAGCAAGTGGGAGTCGAGTTCCTCCCAGGGCCCTTCGTCGACAGGCAATCCCGTGCTACCTTCAACCCGCTGGATGGGAGGAGACGAAATGCGGGTGCACGTCCTCGCACTTGCTCTCCTGGTTCATGGCGGGGCCGAGGCGGCATCCCGTCGAACCTTCGTCAGCTTCGATGCTCCGGATATCCGGCCGTCGTTCAGCTTCGACAAGGCCTATGAGACAGGGCCGATGCTGAACTTGACCGGCGTGCTCACGGTGCCCGAAGCACGGGGACGAGTGGCTGCCATCGTTCATCTCCATGGCTGTTCCGGTGCCGTGCGATCCCTGGACGAGTTCTGGACGGCACGCTTCGTCGAATGGGGCTATGCCGTCTTGCGCCTCGACAGCCTTTCACCGCGGAGCCTCATGAACGTATGCGTCTCCGATGCGGTGTCACCCTACGGCCGCGCAGCCGACGCTTATGCGGCAAAGGCCTGGCTTGGTCGCCAGCCGGAGATTGATGCGGACCGCATTGCGGTGGCCGGCTGGTCGCACGGCGGATCGACCGTCCTGAAGGCGCTGGGATTTCCGCCAGGCGACTTCGGGGCCGATCCGACCACCGAGCCATTCCGAGGCGGGATCGCGTTCTACCCATGGTGCGAAAGGCCGAATGCCATCCTCGCCCCGCTTCTAATCCTTGCAGGCGAAGCGGACACCTGGACGCCTGCCGAATCCTGTCGCGACTTGCGCGGGATGGAGAAGGTGCGCGTTGAGTCCTATCCGAACGCCACACACGGATTCGACGTGCCTGGTGTCGATCTCATCATGCTGGGCCACAGGATCAGGTACCAACCCGAGGCGGCGGCCGCCGCGACTCAGGCCGTCCGCACCTTCCTGGCAGAGATCATGCGCTAATCTCCTCCCACCCGCTGAGCGCTGTATCACGGGCGCCTGGAGCAGATGAGTTCACACGTCGAACGATGTTGTCGAGCGCGTGCGCAGCCTCCCCGCTCGCCGCGGAAGCGCAACAGCCCAATACGATCTGAGGCGACGGACCGTTTAGCGTCAAACCAGTAAACCCTTACCCTTAGGAACGTACGGTGTTCTGGTCCTAAGCGGACATCCGGTCTACATCCGGGATGTGCCAAAGACGACATATCAGCTCGGCCTACACCTCTCCCTCAATACTGCTTCGCGTTGGTGGAATAGAAGCGATATTGATGTTTGGAAGAGCCCGCCAGCTCATGACTCGAGTTCCCGGAAACAGCCGTCCTCCGCGGCCTCGTGCCGGTCGATGAGAAACCATGTCGGCATGCGGCCCTTACCCTTGACATCGATAGTGCCCCGAGGCTCCCAAATGAACTGTCCCGCCAGTCGCTCGTAAACCTCCTGGGATGCCTGAATCTGGCCTGAAACTCCTGTGGACTCCATGCGGGACGCCATGTTCACGGCGTCGCCCCAAACGTCATAGAAGAACTTGTGCGTTCCAACAACGCCAGCAACCACAGGGCCGCAGGCCATCCCAATCCTGATAGCAACAGGATCTCCGTTCTGAGCAGCAATACTCGCAGCCACCTCGCGCATCTCAAGCGCGAACGCTGCCAAGGCTTCAAGGTGGTCCGACCGGACTAGCGGGATGCCACTGACGACCATATAGCCGTCGCCTGTGGTCTTGATCTTCTCCAGCCCATGCTGCTCCACAAGCTGATCGAAGGCCGTGAACGCCTCATTGAGGAATCGGATCACCTCCATGGGAGGCATACCGCTTGCCCGCGCCGTGAATCCTGCCATGTCGGCAAAGAGAATAGACGCATCGTCGAACCCATCAGCGATGATGCCTGGCGAGATCTTGAGCCGCTCGGCGACAGGGACCGGCATGATGTTGGCGAGCAGGGTTTCGGACCGCCGGTACTCCCTCTGCGCCAAGGCTTCCGCCCGGCTCGTCTCCCTGACAGCGTAGAAGACGATGGCCAGGAGAATCGCCGAGGTCCCGATGATGCAGGCGAGGAAATTGCCGAGCATGAACGATGGGCTGAGAAGACCCGTATCGGCCGGGGCCAAGAGCTCTAAGGCAATGAACAGCACGATGCCCACGCTGCCGAAGAGCGCGATCAAACCGATCCTTTCCGGACCGAATACGAGCACTGCTCCCGCCGCGATGGCGAGGTACTGGACCTGCATTCCGCTATCCGTTCCCAGCATGAAGCAGATGACGAAGATGGCTGTGTAACTGATCAGGCCATAGGCTAGCGCACCCGCGGTCTCCCCGAAGCGATGCATCAAGGGGACAGCCGCGAGAAGCAGCCCAACGACGATGTTGATCATGGCAAGCGGCCAGAGCCTACGATCCAGAAGATCGGAGAGGGCAAAGCCAAAGGCCAGAAGAACGCCACACCAGGTCGTTGCGTTAAGGACTTTGAGGCGTCGCGCCACATGCGCTGGGTACCGCTGGGTTCCATAGTCCAGGCTCGCAGGCCATTGCATGTCCCCCTCCCGAAAGGTCTCGCTGGAGATAGTAACGGTGCGGGCTGGTAGAGCCCTTAATCCCACTTCACTCAATCCGCAGAAGACCGCGCTTCGTCCGGCCGTCGAACGTATCGAGGGCGGTGAAGAGGCGCGACCGCTCGACCAGCCAGGGGCGGTAGTTCTCGTTGACGTCCAGCACGAAGACGAGATCCTCGTCCTCTAGGTACCCTCCGACGGGCGAGATGTGGCCGACCCCGGCTCCGAAGATCGCTTTGCGGCTGAAGTTGACCACGTAACGCCGCTCCGGGTTGTTCGTGTCCCGCAGGATCTCTCGGAAGGCCTCCGGCGTTAGATCCCGCAGGACCGTGACCCTCCGGCTGGTATGGCTCCTCGCGAGCTCTGCTGCCTGATCCAAGGTGATACCGACGGGGCAGATATGGAACCAGCACGATCCTGCATTCTTGAGGATCTCGCCCTCGGTGTCAGCCTTCTCCTCCCCGAGCGACCGGAAGACGTTGGCCAAGCTCGCCGGGCCGCAGACCGAGCCGTTCGACTGCCATTCGAGGTGGTTCCCGAAGGTTGCCGCAACAGGCAGACGCCAGGCGCGATCCAGAAGCTCGTTGGTGCGGGTCACAGAAGTCCGAATGACCTCGGGTTGCACCTTGGATTGATCGACATAGGCTGTAGCCGCGCCGATCAGGCCAAGGGCGATCACGAGTGAGACGGCAATCTTGCGCTTCATGGCCAGGCTCCCCCAAGGAGGCATCCTGACCCGATTGTACGTCAGTTTCGGGACGAAGCGACAGCTGATGCGGTTTGAGTTAGAAGCAGGTGAAGCCCGCAGATCGGACTGGGCCAAGGCAGGAGCCCAAGCCTCCTGAAGGGATGCTGCGGGTCAATCTTTCACGTTCCGACCGCTCAACAAACGTCGGCTCTTAAGTGCCCAAACGGACTGAGTCATCACCAAAGCAAACTCCCCAACCGGCAACCGAGATTGTGTCGCTCAGACGGAAAGCTGCGCGTTGGCCTGTTGCTCCCGTCTCCTGGGTTGTTGAAGATCAAGGAGAAGAATAAGCTGTGGCATAGCAGAACTCCTCTGGGGTGATGGCATGCGCGAGCTGGATATCCCCGATCAGGAGCTGTCCGCACTGGCGGACGAGACCTTGAATCTCGCCAAGAACTACTGGTCCCGTCTGGACGAACGTGCGGCCTACCCCGCCACAAGCGGCGAGGAGACCGCGCGGCTCTTCTCGCGAGCATGGGCCGAGACAGGACGCGGCCGGGGGATCCTTGCTGACTTCCAACAGATCGCCGACCACTCGCGTCCGTCCGGCGCCCGGTTCTTCGGTTACGTGGTCGGCTCTGGCGAACCGGTCGGGGCGCTCGGCGAGTGGCTGGCGGCGGTTCTCAACCAGAACGTCACCTCCTGGCGATCGGCGCCGGCGGCCACAACGATCGAGCGCACCGTCGTCGGCTGGCTGGCGGATGCGGTCGGGTGCCCCGGCTTCATCGGCAGCCTGTGCGGGGGTGGTTCGGCAGCCAATCTCATGGCCCTGACAATGGCGCGGGAGGCGAAGCTCCCTGCCAACGAAACAGGTGCCAGCCCATGCATGATGTACGCCTCCGAGCAGGCGCACATGTCCATCCCCAAGGCCATCGCGCTGTTGGGCATCGGCCGGCAGAATCTTCGGCTGATCCCCGTCGACGAAGGCTTCCGGATGCGGACGGACGCGCTCAAGGCTGCCATTGCCGAGGACCACAGGGCAGGCCGTACCCCCATCGCCATCGTGGCCACACTCGGCACGGTGGCGACCGGCGCGATCGACCCCCTCCGTGAGATTGCGGACGTCGCCCGGATGGAGGCCCTGTGGCTGCATGTCGACGGCGCCTACGGGGCTCTAGCGGCCCTGGCCGTGCCAGACCAATTCCAAGGCTTGGCATCGGCGGATTCGCTGTCGCTCGATGCCCACAAGTGGCTGTACCAGCCCATCGATTGCGGCTGCCTGCTCCACCGCGATGCAGCGATTGCGCGTGAGGCTTTCTCGAACAGCGGGGACTACGTCAGGATCCTCAACCAAAATCCCGAGGAGGCGTTTGCCTTCTTCGAGGAATCGATGGAACTCTCCCGACGATTCCGTGCCTTGAAGCTCTGGATGTCGCTCCAGTATCACGGGCGCCGAACGTTTCGTGAAGCCATCGCGCGCGATCTCCGTCATGCCCAGATGCTGGCGGAGGCCATCGCGGCGCAGCCGGAGCTGGAACTGCTGGCGCCCGTCACCCTCAGCGTGGTTTGCTTCCGCCACCGTACGAAGGACAACGAGGCGATCTTGCGGCGCTTGGTTGCCCGAGGCCGGGTGTATCTGTCGAATGCAACGCTCAAGGGCCAATTCGCGCTGCGGGCGTGTTTCGTGAATCACCGG
Organism: Microvirga aerophila; assembly: GCF_003332305.1. GTDB lineage: Bacteria > Pseudomonadota > Alphaproteobacteria > Rhizobiales > Beijerinckiaceae > Microvirga > Microvirga aerophila. The sequence continues at coordinate 51,576 of NZ_QOIO01000025.1, forward strand.
ACGACAGCGGAGGACGTACGCACCATCGTGGATGAAGTCATCGCCGCCGCCACTGAGCTCAATCGATGATCCGCCGGCTGTGGACGCCAGTGGTATCATGACGGCGACGTTGCTCCATATACAGCCGGGATCAGTGGGCTGCGAGGTTCAACTCCAAGGTCCACTTGGGGTCTTGGTTGTGTAAAAACGCTGACGTGTTGCTCGGTGAAGCAAATTTGTGTCTTGTGAGGCTGAACCGACCGGAGATTTCTCGGTGTACGGGGCTGAAATTGTACAGATAGCTCGTCGAGATCGGACCTGTTCGCGTTTTTACACAGGCTGGGTCAGGAACCGCGATTCCCTGCGCTTTCGGAACGTCCGGTTCAATGTGAATTGCTGCCTTCGAGCTTAGGTCTCAGGCGTGCCAGGAGCTGACCTTCCTGGTTTTGGTTCATGTCGCGGAAGGCTGTTCTATGGAACCCGCGTCAACACACCTGCACAGCCTGTGCTATACTGTTTTCTGTTGGTGAACCTGAAGGTGGCTGATGCGACGGCGGGAGTTCGTCATCGGTCTTGGCTGCGTGGCCGTCGCATGGCCGCTCAGAACGCGCGCGCAGCAAGGGGGAAAGATCTATCGCATCGGCATTCTCGAAGCGATACCCGCAGACAGGAACGCCGCCAATCTTAACGGCCTCCGCAAGGGGTTGCTGGATCTCGGCTACGTCGAAGGCCGCAATTTGATCATTGAATACCGCTCGGCCGATGGTCGGGCGGAGCGGTTTCCCGACCTCGCGGCCGAACTGGTGCGTCTCAAGGTTGACTTGTTCGTGACGAGGGGGACGCCTGCCACCAAGGCGGTCGAAAACGCGACCGGAACAATCCCGGTCGTTATGGCGACGATGGGCGGCCCGGGCGCCATCGTGGCAAGCTTCGCGCGCCCTGGAGGCCACATCACGGGGGTGATCACCTTCAGCACCGAACTGACGGCAAAACGAGTCGAGATCCTCAAAGAGCTGGTTCCGAGTCTCGCCCGCGTCGCCTTGCTTCACAACATGGGCAATCCGGCGGTCCCACCCGAATGGGACGAGACCAAAGCGGCGGCGCGCGCGCTGGGTCTCGAGGCAGACCTTCTCGACGTGCGCAGCAAGGACGACTTAAGCCGCGCGTTTGAACAGACACTCCGTCAACACATCGGCGGGTTGGTCGTTGGGGCAGATGGCCTCACGCAACTGCATCAACAAATGGTCATTGACTTTGTCGACCGTCATCGGCTGCCGGCAATCTATCCAGCCCGCGAGTACGTCGGGGCTGGAGGATTGATCGCCTACGGGGTGAACTATCCTGACCTTTATTTCCGCTTGGCAACCTTCATCGAAAAGATCCTCAAGGGCGCCAAACCTGGGGAGCTTCCGGTGGAACAGCCGACCAAATTCGAGCTCGTGATCAACCTGAAGACTGCCAGGGCACTCGGCCTCGACATTGTCCCTTCGCTCCTGGCCCGCGCCGACGAGGTGATGGAGTAGAGATCTCGCGCGGGAAATCCGCCACGTCCCGCCGCACATTTCGGATAAGGCCGTTTATGGAACGGCTAGATTGCGCGTTGCTCACCCAGTGGTATCAGTCGCATAGGTAATCGTGCTGTAGTCACCAACCCGCTGAAATCCAAGAGCCTCGTAGCAGCGTCGCGCCGCAGGGCTCTCAGTGAACAACACCGCGCGCGTTACGCCCTCTTGCTCCGCGATTTGGAGGGCACCTGCCACGACCCTTCGGGCATACCCGCGCCCACGCCACTCTGGCGGGGTCCATACGCCTCCGATCTGAACAATGTCAGAGACCCGTACCATGTGGGTGCAGAGCGACACAGGGTGGGTGCAGAGCGACACAGGTATGTCCCCTACCTCCAAAAGGAAGGCTTCCTTGCGCGCAACGTGTCCCTCAATCATCTGGGCTGCAAGCGACCGGGTCGTATCCGTATCAGGGAGCCCAGTACTCTCCAGTTCATAGCTGAAGCGCCACTCCCGGAGCAGAGCAAGATCCTCGCTCTTGGCCCGACGGCAGGAGGTGGAGCTTGAGCCAAGGGGACCAGGGGCTATCAGGTCGGAGAGGTTGAGCACGAACATGCCCACTCGGGATTGCCTTTGGATGGCCTGCTCCTCTAAACCTAACCCAGCATGAGCCGTCTCCACCTGTGACAACGACCCCAGGATTTTAAGCAAAGGCCGGCCTGTGGCCTCGATCGCCACCCGCGCCAGCTCGGCAGAGCTCCCGGGCGCTTGCAGGAACACGACGTTGTGCCAGCTGTGCATCGCGACGCCCACGATGTGACCGTCCGAAAGGGCAATCGCATAGGTGCCCTGAAGGGGCTTTCCCTCATCAACGAGGCCGCCACGAGTAAGAAAAGAGCGCAGATGCAGGGAGCTATCAGCATGCTGAGCCAGGAATGCGTCGAGCAGGCTCTCGTCACCAGGATGGGCAAGGCGAACCGTGTTGGCCATCCGCAGCATCCTCCAAGGCCTGTCTGAGCTGTTCACAGATCCTGTGGCTTGGCTTGAGCATAGGCCTCGCGCAGGACCGATACAATCCGCCCGCGTAGTTCGCAGAAACATCTCTATGGAACGGGCCGTGCTTCATCAGCTGGCGAATTGACTCTGAGCTGACAAAGGCGGCTCAGCTGTCGATCGGGTCAGAGCTGCGCAAGGGTCAGTGCGACTGGTGTCGTTGGCAGGTGTTCGACTGCGCTGAACCCTGCTTGGTGCAGCGCCTCCTCAAGCGCGGTGTCGGTCCACGGACGGCCGCCGCTGAGCACCGTGCGCAACCCACTGAGCGCTGCCGGCAGATGCTCTGCAGGGGCGGCGTAGCGCGCGAGCGCCAGCCAACCCCCAGGCACCAAGGCCGCGCGAATGCGCTCAAGCGCCGCCACCGCAACAGGCTCAGGCAAGAAGGGCAAGGGCAGCCAAGCCAGGGTGAAGACCTCCACATCTTCCAGCACGGTGACATCCTGCCAACGGAGCTCCACCCGCGCCTCGAGACCGACCCCGGTGACGTTCTTCCGGGCCAGCGCCAGCGCAGGCTCGTGAATGTCGATGCCGACGACGCGAAGCGCCGGCCAGACCCGTGCCGCTTCGATCGCCAGCCAGGCTGCGCCCGTTCCCACGTCAAGGAAGGCTCCGCCCTCACGCCGCAATGCCGCCCTCAGCTCGGGCCGATCGGCGGACGCCGCCTCCAAGTCGTGCACGATCTTGCGCGAGGCCCGGCCGATGGCGTCGATCAACACCGGATCCTGGTGCCGCCACCCTGGTGGCTGGGCTGGGTCGGCAAAGAGTGCCGCGGCCTCGCTCAAGGCGTAGCCAATCGCAGCCAGCATCGCCTCCTGCTGGGCGGGCCCAAGCCCGTCCGGGAGCGCAGGATGCATCGCCCGCGCCGCCTCCTGAAGCCGCGGGCGGAGCATCGGGTCGCCCTCGCGGTGCTCCTGCCGGAGCCGGAGTTCTGCGCCAAGCGCGGCAATCGCCTGGACGGAGAGAAGATGCCGCCGGATCTCGGTGATTGGATCATCCTGGCTCACGTTGCGCGTCCTCCACCAAAATCTGATGCAGGATCGGTCATCCGATGCCCGGCCGCAAATCAACTTACACGAAAGGGCTGGGCCGATTGGCAGAGCTACCCGTCCTTTGGATCCTAGATGCGCAATTTCGCAGAAGGTGCCTTTATGGAACTGGTTTCGATTGAACGCCGATCCTCCCCTTGGAGGTCTCACAAAGGCGCTCCTATCGTACCACCCACACCTGTTTCAGTCTGGCGGCTGTATTCGGTAGATGGCTTTCCCCGAGATCCAGAGTGAGCCCGCTCCGTACCGAATGGCATCGCCCATAGGACCTGATCCGGTGAAATGGCGAACCAGCGTGTTCGTCTTGGGGTCGATCTGCGCAACCGGTGTTCTTGGGGCGCTGATCCAGACGTAGCCGCCACCGCAAACGATATCGCCACCATCCAACCGTCCTATCGTCTCAATGGTCGCCAGCACCTCGCCGGTCTTGCCATCGATCCGCTGTACGGTGCCATCGCTCTGGTTCAGCACCCAAATCGAACTTTCGCCGGACGCGATAAAGCGCGGTCGGTCGTGGAGCTTGATGGTCGAAATGACGGCATTGCTTTTGGGGTCGATCCGATAGAGTTCGCCGTTCTCAAAGCCGGTCACCCAAACCGAGCCGAAATCGACCACGACTCCGGCACTGGCTGAAGGGAGCGGGATCTCCGCCTCGACTGCCCCGGTCCCAGGATTGTAGCGCGTCAGAACGGTGTCCCTGGTCGCACTGGATGGGGCGGTCAGGACCCAGATCCCACCCTCCCCCACACCGATGTTGCCCTCGCTCTCCACCATCTGGGCGGGGATTTCCTGCACCAGCTTGTTGGTGTTGGGGTCTATCCTGAGGATCAGGTCGCGGGTCGTGGCAGGCACCCATACGGCCCCTTCGCCGATGCCCATGGCGCGATACTTGCCATAGCTACCGAGCGGGATGTCCGTCACGCTGTTATCCGCAGCGTTGACCCGGACCAGAGGCCCACCGCCGAGAGCCGGATCCGAGGGTTGGTTCATCATCCAGAGGGAGTCGAACCCGAAACCCATGAAATCGCCGCCGCGCGGGATTTCCGCCTGCAGGGTCAGGCTGCCGGGGGGCAACTCTTCCGCTGCGAAGCCCAAGTCGGATGAGACCAGAGTAAGAAACGACAACAAAATGAGTGCTTTGACTGTGCTCATTGTCTTCCTCCCGGAGAAACTGCTGGCTTGGAAGACACGTCCTGTTAGATCGATTATACCACCATGGTCTCGTAATTCGCAGAACGCCCTTTACGGAACCCGATGAGGTGTCGTTTGACCGTATTCAGAAGCTTCCATCGGCGCTCGGGTCAGTGAGTCAGCAAAGAGCCAGTCGATGCGGCCCGCTCTGCCCGGCCCGATGTGAGCACGAATATTGAAGGACACTTGGGAGCCGCTGGCACCAACCCCGCTGCCGGAACTGCGCTGTCTACAAGCCATAGGACCGCGTTCGGCTAAAGTCAGCTCCGGGTCAAAGAGGAACGAACAGCAAATGAAATGAAGGTCCGCTCACTGCCTCATGAGCAGACCAAAGCGCTTCTTCAGAGAAATGCCAACAAAAGACCTTCGTGGAGGATTGGTGTCGTGTTTCGGCCTGAGGAGATTCTTCAGATGGCCTGCACCAGTTGGTCGACGCTGGCTTTGGCGTCACCGTAGAACATGCGGGTGTTCTCCTTGTAGAGGAGCGGGTTCTCGATCCCGGAGTAGTCCGTCCCCTGCCCGCGCTTGGACACGAACACCTGCTTGGCCTTCCACACCTCCAGCACCGGCATGCCGGCAATCGGGCTGTTCGGATCCTCCTGGGCGGCCGGGTTCACAATGTCGTTCGAGCCGATCACGATCACCACGTCAGTGTCGGCAAAGTCCTCGTTGATCTCGTCCATCTCCAGCACGATGCCGTACGGCACCTTCGCCCCCGCCAGCAGCACGTTCATGTGGCCGGGAAGCCGCCCGGCCTGTTCGAGCTTGAACTGTTTTCGCAAGCCAGCGTTCTGATCGTCCTGGCGGAGATGATCGATGCTGACGGACAAGCAATGGGCGATGTTGGAGCCGCTGATTGAGGCGTGCAGGCCCAAGGGCAAGACCCCGCCACAGGACCTTCGGCGCACACTTTCGGCCATCCTCTGGCGGCATCAGAACGGAGCCACCGCCTCAAGCTTCATGGGCGTCCTCTCGCTCGCAGCCGCTTTCGACTGGATCAAGTCCCAAGGTCGCGAGCAACACGGACCCAGATCGGTCAACACCATGCAGGTGGTCAGGGACACAAATGGCAGCTTCGTGCCTGGGCTGACACTGCCACATGCGGCAGAGCAACGGACTTTGTCCCCGTCACTGGGGTGTGCTACCCTCGGAGTGTCGTACATGCACCTCGACTCCGCCTTTGAGGCGCTGCCTGGGAGGGATTCATGTCGCAGGCAATCTTCCAGACACAATGGCAGACCTACCGCAAGGTGATCGACTTCAACTACAATTTCCATCGCGAGGTCTACGACCTGCTGCACGGCATCCTGGTCACCGAGGCCCCCAAGCCCTTCCGCTTTCTCGACCTTGGGTGCGGGGATGCCACCGGGAGCAGGGCAGCCCTGAGGGGAACGGACGTTTCTGGCTACTTCGGCGTTGACCTATCGCAGCCGGCGCTCACCCTGGCGGAAGAGACGCTCAAGACCCTTCCCTGCCCGGTCACTCTTGTTCAGGCCGACTTCGCCGAAGCACTGGCGGGCTGGTCGGAGGCCGTCGATGTCGTTTGGATCGGGCAGTCCCTGCACCACCTCGATACGCGAAACAAGGGCGAGCTGATGCGCCGGGTGCGTCGCCTGCTAGGTCCTAACGGCCTATTCCTGATCTGGGAGCCGACCTTGAGTGAGGGGGAGGATCGTGACGGCTGGCTCGGTCGCGTCGAGCACGGTAGCCGCCTCTTGTGGACGGAGCTCGACGCATCGGAGTTTTGCGCCATTGTCACTCACAATCGTGCATCAGACTATCCGGAGTCTGTGGCCGTGTGGCACTCGTTGGGTCTCGAGGCCGGCTTCTGCACGGCCGAGACGGTGTTTGTGGATCCGAGGGAGTTGGCTCGGGTGTATTGCTACCGGCCGTCCTGAGAGATGCGCGCTGCCGACGTTTCCATGGCAACTGCACAGGGGAGGTCCGCTATTCAAACTATAACAGGCGGTAGCCAGAGGTTGGCTCTTGAAGAGCCGACAGCGGCGTCTCGATGCTCCAGACGACGCCGGCAGGCTCATAGATGATCCCTGCCTGCTCGCCGAAGCTCCCGGCCAGGCTTCGCTCGAACAGCCGCGAGCCAAAGCCCTTACGTACAGGAGCTTTGACAAGAGGACCGCCGCTTTCCTGCCACCTGAACCGAAACAGGCCAGCCTCCCCATCCCTTGCCACATTCCACGTGATCTCGACCTGTCCCGCATCCACCGACAGGGCCCCGTACTTGGCTGCATTGGTGCAGAGCTCATGTAGGGCCAGCGAGAGGGCCAGCGTCGTCTTCGGCCCAAGGTGGACATCAGGCCCGCTGACGTGGATCCGGCCATGATCGTTGTGTGACTGGATGGCCCCTTCGACGATCACCGTGATGCTGGCACTGGACCAGTTCTCTTGCAGCAGGGTGTCGTTCGCCCGAGCCAGGGCTGCCAATCTCTCACTGAAGATGATGCCGGCCGCTTCCAGTGAAGGAGCGCTTCTCAGGGTCTGGGTGGCAATGGCCTGAACCATGGCCAGGGTGTTCTTCACCCGGTGCGTCAGTTCCTGCATCAGAAGCTGGCGCTGCTCTTCCAGGCGTTTGCGGGCCGTGATGTCGTAGACGGCTCCGACGATCCGCGACGGACGCCCGACCTCGTCACACACGATCTCCCCTCGTCGGGCAGCCACCGCACCGTTCGGTCGTCCTGCCAGACGATTCGGTAATCCGTGTAGCCGACTAGAGCATCGGACGATTTGTCGGACCCGCTCCGTTCCTACCCCTGCCTAGCGGAGAAAGGTGGAGCGTCGTGGATCCGCTTTTTCGTCCGATGCTCTAGATCCTCAAGGGAATGGACCAATGACGTTGCCAGCAGATGGCGGTGCATCGGACGGTTAAACGGACTTATTGCCAGCGACTTCGAAAGTAATTCAGCAAAAGTAATTCAGCATTGATGGGGTGCAGAAATCAGCGGCTCCGACTTCTCGTCCGATGCTCTAGGATGGTGTGTTACATGCGTCCTACTACTACAGCCGTGATTTACGTCGGCGTCGGGTGCGTTTGCGCCAGTGGCATTCTCGCGCCCGCTGCTGATGCCGCCGACGCCACACCGACCAGTGCTCCACCGCCTCAATCGAAGGCGGCCGCTCCCACACCAAGTGCCAGAGCAGCCATCGCACCTCGGGCACCGTGAACGGCAGCAGCCCCGCGGCCTGCCCGACGGGGGCCTCTCCCCCCGATGGCGTGCTGGCGCACGATGGTGAGATACGCATGCGCCAGCATGGCCAACGTGATGTGCCGATGCCAGCCCGTCCACGCGCGCACCTCGTACGCGTCCAAGCCGGTCTCGCCCTTGGCTTCCTCAAAGCAGCTCTCGATCCGCCAGCGCTGGCCCGCAATCCGCACCAGCTCGGCGAGCGACGTCTCCTCCGGTGAACGGGTGAGATAGAACGTGAACTGATGCGGGCGGCCCTTCTTACGGCGGATCAGCAGGCCGGTCTTCCAGTCCGGCACGGGCGGCGTGCGATACGGCAGATAGGCCCAGTCATACAGCCGTGGACCCTTGGCTCCATCCCCAGCGCTCAGCCGCCGCCAACCTCTGGCCGGCACGTCCTCGAGCCAATCCTCCACGGGCTTGAACCCGAGCCGCTGGGCCGAGGTCACAGCCAGCACGTAGCCGCGCCCGTGCGCCTCGATCAGGCGCCGCGTCTGGTGATCGGCACCATAGAGGCTGTCGCTCACCACCCAGGCACACGGCACGCCGGCCTCGAACGCTTGCTTCAGCATCGCCTGCCCGAGCTTCGGCTTGGTCGCGAAGCTGATCTCGTCCGGCACACCCGCCTCCGCCCGCCGTACGGCGTCATAAGCCCAGGTTTCCGGCAGGTACAGGGCCCGGTCGATCAGGGCATGGCCGTGCCGGCTGGCATAAGCGAGAAACACCCCGATCTGGCAGTTCTCGATGCGGCCTGCGGTGCCAGAGTACTGGCGTTTGACGCCGGCCGACTTGTCCCCCTTCTTCAAGAAGCCGGTCTCGTCGAGCACCAGCACGGCGTCAGGATCGCCCAGATGCTCGACGACATAGGCGCGCAGATCATCGCGCACGGCATCGGCATCCCAATGCATGCGGGCAAGGAAATCCTGCACGCCATCAGGGCTGGCATCGCCGGCCGCTTCCGCCAGGTGCCAGCCGTTCTTGCGCTCCAGCGGCGCGAGTAGACCCTGCAGGTAAGCCCGGACGCGTCGGCGCGGTTCGATCCGGCCGAAACGGGGAGTAATCCGGGTGCAAAGGTCATCCAACTGATAGGCCCAACGATGGGCCTCGCTTGCGTGCGTCATGGCGCGACACCTCCGTGTCTAAGACAACGCACAAGACCCGGCTGTAGTACTAGAGCCTGGAGAAGAAGGGAGGCCCCGGACCGCTTCACGCGTCGCTCCTCGGGCCGCCTCACCACCCCATCAAAGAATTTTGGAGTGGTGCAGTGCTCTGCCCTCAAACGGACACGATCCCGCATTCCCGCCGCCCCGGACGTCCGGCCACCGCGAGCGCCATCATCGCCCGGTGCGACGCCCTGTGCTTTCCGGGCGGCGTCTCGAGCTACATCGCGCCCGCCGCGCGGATCCGGCGCATCCGGGCCTGCGCCGTGGAGCAGTTGGGGCGTCATCCGCCGTCGAAGCGCTCGATCGAAAAGTTCTACGAGCAACGGGCAGTCGTCGCGAGCCGGTGGTGGCGGCACAAGCTGCTCGAGGTCGCCTTCATCCGGGCGTTCCCGGGCGGCGTCGTCTCAGCGGACACGACCATCCAGTCGCGCAACGACCGGATCCTCGATGACGGCTTCGCGGCCGACCAAATTCAGCTGCCCAGCCCCACGACGATCCGGCGCTTCCTCAAAAGCAGGGGCACCACATGAACCGGACCTTCCCGATTTCGCAGCCGGCCGAGTTGCTCCGCCGGCACGAGAGCGGCTCCGTCGGCGTGGCGATGGCGCTGCTGATGCCGCTCCTCGTCGGCATCCTCGGCCTGGCGATCGACTACGGGCGCATGGCCACGATCCGCACCGCCCTGATCCAGGCGGCCGACGCCACGGGCCAGACCCTGCGCATGCAGATCAACCTTTGCAACGCCCGCGTGGAAGCCGGCGAAATGCAGGCCCAAGGCTGCTTCGACGACGCGCACATGACGCTGAAGGGGGCCTCCCTCCAGGCGCACGCGCGCCAGCACATGGACGAGAACTTCAAGGTCCGGTGGGCCCGCGCGAGCGTCGACCGGTTGACCTATGAAGGCCTCACCGGACGCGTGACCCTCGACGTCTCGTCGCAGTACGATTGCGTGTTCTTGCACCTGATCCTCAAGGAAGGCTGTCGCGTCAGGCTCGAATCCGGCACCAGCTTCTGAGGCGCTGTCACGTCATCCGTCTGCGCCGCATGGCGAGCAGCTCGACCTCGAGGTTGATCTTGCCCGATTTCACCATCCGGACGAATGCGCGGAAGTAGCCGCCAGGGTTGCGGATCTTCTGCGTGCCGCTCGACACGTCATCATCGTAGAGCTGCAGCACGTAGATCACCGCCGTGGCTGCCCCCACGGGTCCGATTTCAGCCACGGCCTCGTTCCAGGCGCTCTCATGCGCGCCGAGCGAGGCCCGCAGGTACCGCCCTGCCCCGACGAGGTCGTCGATGGTACGGATCGGTTTTCCGTAATCGGTGACCGTGGGGCAAGCCTCAACGATCAATGCCGGTGATAGGTGCTCTGCCGGTCGTTCTTTTGGCAGAACCGCCTCAGCTTTCCCCGGAAAGCTCTTTGTACAAGTCTCGCTAGGAGATCCGTTGTTTGATTCTTTGTGGCGGCGGTTTTCGCCCCCATTGCCCGCTTTGTAGAACGCTTCCTCGCACGCATTCCTCAGAGCTTGCCACTGTTCCAGGATACTATCAGGCAGAGTTTGTGAACTCCGCAGCGGCGTCCTTCCTTTGAGCGCCTCCACCTGGTCCTCCAGATCGGAGCTGTCGAGATCGGGGAAGTGGTGCGCCAGCGCGTTGAGAGCCTCTTCGGCGGCCCGCCGGCAGATCGTCACCTCGTCGAAGGCGCGCTTCCGCACCTCGCGGAGCTGCTTCTGCTCCACGATGCGCTGGGCCCACTCCCCTCGCCTCGCGTAGACCGGCGTCAGGTCGAAGCCGAACGCGTCGACGATCTCGCCGGCCAGGTCCTTGACGGCGTAGCGCTTGCCGTTGGGCGAGTCCTTCGGCACGACGAGTTGCAGGTCGATGAGCTTGCGGATGCAAGCCCGCAGTGCGCGCTCGGAAAGGCCCGTGCGCTTCATCAGGTAGTCGTTGGACGGCCAGACGAGGATCCTGTCCCATTCCTGCTCGCCCCAGCTGGCGACAAGTTCGGACAAGACGGTGCGCAAGCCGGTTCGGAGGCACAGGGCCTCGGCCGCCTGGCGCACAGCCGCCGACAGTTCCTTACGCGTCACAGTGCGCCCGTTTTCGAGCGCGAGTTCTCTCGCGGCCAGGGCGGCATGTCTCAGCCGCCGGCCTCCTGACGATGCAAGCTGCATCGTACCCTCCATGTTGAGGGCAAAGCGGGAGGGTTCACCGAAACCGATGCTCTTGACACTCAGCTTGTCGGGATGGCATAAGGAAGGTGCAAATCATTCCAGATGCCCACCCTCGCGGTGGTCTCCAAAGGCCCTCGAAGTTTCCAGCTTCGTGGGCCTTTTGCTTTGCCTGATTACGTCACCGTGTTTGGCTCCTTACCAACAAAGGTTGTCTCAAGGGCGTGGTTAATGGCTTCCTGACGCGTCTTAAAGCGGCCGCTCCCGACGGCACGGTCGATCGCTGCCCCAATAAGCTGAGGCACCCAAACGTTCATCTCCCGGTCTCCCCGTTCCCGACGAGTTTTCCGGAGCCGTTGAACGCGCTCGATCCCTTTCGTGTCAGGCATGGCATTCCACCCACAGCACTCCAGACAGTTACGAGAAATGCCCGATTCTGAGACGGCTGTGGAGTCAGAGCGCAAGAATCCATTCACAATATCTGGATTCTCCGTTGGAAAACTCCTTTAAGCAGAATCAATTAGCTCAAACGGCCGAATCAATTCGCAAGTAAAAGGCTGGTTCCGAACGGCTTGGCGTTTCGCACTTGATTCCGCGCTCAGAGTTGTAGAGTTGGTATCTCGGCTCCCATTCCAACCTTTTTCTCTTCAAGACTCAATGTTCAGTCATGAAGACTGCATATCGGCAAAATTCCTACCATCAATATTTGCGGTAGACTCAAGAGCCCAGCTTTTGGAGGAATGCCTGACAGGTATTCGTCTGCCTCACGACCGCAGCCGACCATGGAAACTCGAGGGAACTTGGTCATAGGCTGAGGGGTTGATCCACCCCATTGCACAGCGAAGAGACATTCTGACATCGAGATCGTGGATGCAGGGTGCTTCCGTGTTCTTCCGCTCCCTGGATATCGTCAGAACTGGCACAACGGCATCTCAACTTTGCACAAACGCGACATTTCAACTTGGTTGCCAGAGGCAATTTTCGTTCAACAAACGTTTTGACAAGAAGTCTGCGACCCTTGCTGCGCCTGGATCCGTGCTCAGGTTGATCCTCTTGCGGCCACCTGCCATCAGGTCCAGGATCTCGGCCGATGGCCGACCCGCTGTACTCAGGCACGACGAAAACACTCCTGATCGTGTATCATTCGATGACCGGAGGCACCCGGCAGATGGTCGAGGCCGCTGCCCGTGGCGCAGCGGCAGAGCCGGTCATTCGCGTCCGCCTGCTTCCGGCGCTGGTTGCTCAGGCTGCAGACCTCCTTGGGGCGGATGGCTATCTCTTCGGCACCCCCGAGAACCTGGGTGCCATGGCTGGCCTGATGAAGGACTTCTTCGACCGCACCTACTATCCGGCGCTTGATCGCATCAACGGGCGCCCGTACGCGACGCTGATCTGTGCCGGCAGCGACGGTCACAACGCGGCGCGTCAGGTGGAGCGCATTGCGACGGGATGGCGGCTCAAAGCCGTGGCGGATCCGCTGATCGTCTGCACCCATGCTCAGACCCCGGAAGCGATTTTGGCCCCAAAGGTCATCAACCCAAACGATCTGAAGTGCTGCGAGGAGCTTGGGGCCGCCCTCGCGGCCGGGATGAGCATCGGGGTGTTCTAGTGGGCCGGGACTGGTACTGATAGGATCACACATTCCCCGTTGCGATGAGCCGGTCCGGGCTGAACGAGGAGACGGTTTGCTGACCTTAATGGGTGGCGTTGGAGCCGCCTTCGAGTGCGCCGCCCTTCTCCAAGACGATTTGCCCGAAGGCCGAGAGCGCATGCGCCATCACGTTGGACCGGTCGCTTTCGGGCGCGAGCAGAACCAGGTCGGCGAGGCTCTCGGCCATCATGGAGGCCATCTCGGCGAGGTCGGTATCGCCGCGCTCAAAGCGCTCTTGCACAAGTTGATTGATCTCACAGTGCAAACAGTCGGACATCTCATTCCCCTCTCTGGCAGCGGGACAGATCCGGCCTGCCCACGGCGCCCTGTAGCAAGGCTTCCAGGAACTGTCGAACCAGGACCCTGGGTGCGAACCAGCGACCATAGGGGGCGTTGGGCTGCGCCCCCGGAGTCCCTTTGGCGTCTTTCAAACTGGTCTTGGAGAACCCAAGAGGGGCTCTCGGCCTTGTCGGACGCAATGAGCAGGCCAAACAGCGGCTAGCCATCGTTCGAGGGGCCGAGCAGACCGACTGCATCACGGACGTTGGCCTGTTCGGAACAGGCGCTCATTAAGATGGCAACTGGGGTGGGTCTGTGGAGTCATGATCTGTCTCGTGGGGGTCGTCTGCCTCAGATGGGGGAGAAACCGGCTGGCGCTCAATCCTCCGGCGAACCTGCGGTGGTCCGGCTCCACGATGAAGCTCGTTCAACCGGTCGACGATCCTCGCATCCGCCTGGGTAATTCGCTGAGCCTGCCGGATATAGTCCAGCCATGTGGGCGTATCGTAGCGCTCGGTCCAGAGCTCTGGCTCGGCCAGGTCGCGCAGCAGGTGCCAATGGCGGGCCCCATCGCGGCGGCGGACCCGGCGCCGCTCAACCATCAGGGCAAGAAACTCCCGCACGTCCTCCTCGCGGATCTGGTAATCGATGGTGATCACGATGGGACCGCTGCGGTGCTCGATCTCCATGCTGAGGCTGGGATGCTTCCAGCGGTTGAGCGGCTCCAGATTAACCTCCTTATTGTCCGGCAGCACCCACCGCAGGCCGATGAGGACGGCCAGCAGGTGCACGAGCGCCGACAGAACCAGTGCTTCACTGATGCTGAACCGCTCGGCCAGCAGACCCCAGGTCCCGCTCCCCAGAGCGATGCCGCCGAACACGGCCATCTGGAAGAGCGCCAGCGTCCGCCCGGCCACCCACCGCGGCGAGGAGACCAGGACCGCGACATTGAACGACGACAGAACCAGGACCCAGCAAGCTCCTCCGAGACCCATGGCGACCATCGTCAAGGGCGTATTGGAACTGAAGGCGGTCCCAAGAGAGCAGCCCGCAAAGCCAATGAAGGACAGACGAACCATGGTCTCTGTGCCAAGTGCCAGACGGATGTGATTGCTGGATAGACCACCTCCAATCGCTCCGATGCCGAATGCGCCAAACAGCAGGCCGAAGGTTGCTGGACCACCCCCGACAAGGTCGCGGGCCACAAGAGGCATGAGAGCTTGGACGGCGCTGCCGGCGAGACCAAACACGAAGGTACGAGCCAGAACGATCCTGATCCTCGGTGACATCGCCACAAAGCGGATCCCGGCGCCCATGGCACTGCCAAGGGATTCCGGCGGCAAGCGCCGAGCCTGGATCTGCGGCCTCCAGCGGAAGAGGACGACGATCAGGACAAGATAGCTGAAGGCGTTCACTGCGAAAGCAGCCGTCGCTCCCGCAATGGCAACGATGACTCCACCAAGGGCAGGGCCAACGCTGCGCGCGATGTTCATGCTCACGCCGCTGAGAGCAATTGCCTGCGGCAGATCCTGACGGGGCACCATGTCTCGAACAGAGGACTGCCAAGCTGGATTGTTAACGGCAGTGCCACAGCCGATCAGGAACGTGAAAATCAGCAGGCTCCACGGGATGATCAGCCCGAAGTAGGTGCACCCCGCCAACACGACCGAGACTGCGATCGTAAAGACCTGCGCCACCAGCATCACGGCCCGTTTGTCGTAGTTATCCGCAATCGCGCCGGCGGCAAGCGAGAACAGCATGAATGGTAGGGCGGTCGAGGCCTGAACCAGCGCCACGAGGCCGGCCGAGCCTGTCAGCGACGTCATCAGCCACGCGGCTCCTACCGACTGGATCAGCCCACCGAGATTGGAGACGAGGAAAGCGAGCCACACCGCCCGGAAGGCGCCATGCCGGAGGGGCGAATAGGGCGACGGACGGGCATTGAGTTTCTGAGTGCGGGAAACGGGAGCCTCCAACGAACGAACGGCTCAGCAGGCAGATCAGAGAGCCCTCCCCGCTTCGACGCCGCTCAGCAGCCCCCACTGTACACTGGATTCTCGTGAAGACAGCAGTAACGGCTTGGCCGGAGGCCGATGAGAGATATCAATTAGCGCCAACGATTGGTGCATCCGCATTTTCGGTGCAGATCAATGGGGCTGAGGTGTTCTGGTGGAGACTGTGCGCTCGATGAGGGCCGCACAATGTCCCCTTGACTCGCTACCTCCTTGTGCTCTCTGGCCTTGTTGTGAAGCGGATCGTGTTTGGATCGGACCGGTGATCCTGACCGCTCACCCGGGGCGACAAGCGCGACCTGCCCGACATGCCGAAACTTCAGCGATCGGGCCCATAGTTAGTATTGGTGAACGGTGGCGGATCTGCCCTGGCATCATCTCACATGGGAAATGACAGGTCCGCGTGCGACGGTTTCGCCGCGCCAAGCTATTGTCCGCTGCATGGCAGCGTTCAGATCGGCCTCCGAATCGAACCGCCGCGCCACCGGCTTTGTCCCATCAAGCAAGGAAAGGCCATTTTGGCCGTGGGCGCCTGTCCGAGCCATTGAAAATGCACGAACGGGCATTCGCGGGAGGAACAGTATAGGCAAGTATGACTCCTTGATGTGACAAAACCCAACTGCTTCATGCGTGAGCCTGATGGCGCGACCGCGCACGGCGTCGCGACCCTCGCGGCGACGATTGAGGAGGGCTCGCTGGGAGGGCCGGCAAATTAGACAAGAGCATCACGATCGAGCGCCTGGTCGAAACCCTGGACGAGTATGGCGTCTCGCATGAGGCGTGAGCGCCCATCCGGACCCTTAAGGCGCAGATCGTCCAGGCCAGTTCCGAGGAGTTCTTGCGTTCCACCGGAGTGGCGGCTGAGTCCATCATGATCTTCCGCGTTCGGTTCATGGAAGGGATACCACCGGCCGACCGGATCGCCTTTGACGGGCACGAGCATGACGTCAAAGAGACTTGGGAGATCGGCCGTCGTCGCGGTCTCGAGATCCGCGCAACGTCCCGGAAGCATGGATCATGAGAGGACGCACACCCGAGCTTAGCCCCGATTGTGACGCTTTGACGGCTACCACCAAACCGCTGGTTTGGTTGGGTCATCACCGCTATACCGCCGAAGTGACGCCGGCCAATCTCATCATCTTCAGCCAGCGGTCAAACCGGGTGAAGGAGATCAAGAATGGCCGGTGTCGCTAGGCACTTTGGCGTGAGATTCCAGAATTCTGAGAAGTCCTGGGCATTTTGGCGTGAGATTCTGAGAGGATGAAATCTCAAGTTAGAGGTCTCGTCCTGGTTCGGTGATGATGATGCGGAGCGCCGTCGCCGCATGGATGAGCAGCATGGAGGTCAACATCGTGGACGTGGTCCAAAGGGCTATACACGCTCCGACGAGCGCATTCGCGAGGATGTGAATGACCGCCTGAGCGACGATCCGCATGTGGATGCCTCCGAGATCGAGGTGACGCTCTCCGGGACGGTGGACTCCCGGGAGGCCAAGCGGCGAGCGGAGGACATCGCGGAGCAGGTTTCGGTGTCAAGCACGTTCAGAACAATATTCGCGTCCAGCCGTTGTCTGGCCCAATGGGCTCTGCCTCTGCAACGACTGCCACCACCGGAGCTGGATCGAGCAACCAAGCCGCGGGTTCTGGCGGCCGTAACCCGGGAGCATCGACCCTCATCCCCGACAACGTGGTCATAATCACTGTCGGAAACTCTGATGTCAGATACTCGCAGCTTACAGAGTAAGGCACGATCAATGCGCTCAAGAAACAGTCATCCGCAGGGAACCGTTCAGCTTTACGGCCGTTGCCATGGTGCAATGCAACAAAACCGCTCGCAGTTGCGAAATAGAGTTCCTAACGCCTGCGTATCTCTTCAACGTTCAGTTGATTTCCTGGTCCAATCCCATCGGAGGGCCATTACTGCGCCCTGCCGCTGTGGCGCTTGAAGAGCGGCGGGGGTACGCGCGTCACCACTCAGTATTGCGTCTGGCTCCAAATTTTCATGAGGACGATATGACGACCATCAGACAATTGCTCCAGACCGGTCCGGCCAAGGCGAATGAGCTTTTCGCCAAGCTCGTCGACACCTCGGACGGTGCGATCAAGACGCGCGAGAGGCTGTTTGCGGATCTCAAGGCGGAGCTGGATCTGCTCGCCAGGCTCGAAGAGGAACACCTGTTCCCGGTGCTCCGGAAGCACAAGGCCACCAAGGGGCTCGTCTCTGCGGCGCTCGCCGACAACAAACAAACTAGAATCCTTCTCGACGAGCTTGAGGCCACGCCCAAGGACAGCGAGGAGTTCGCCACCAAGGTGGCCGAGCTGCGCAAGGTTCATCAGCAGAGTGTGCGGGACGAAAAGAACGAGCTGCTGCCGGCGGTCCTGAAGGCGCTGAGCGACGAAGAGGCCCAGGTGATCGTCGAGAAGATTGAGGCTGAGAAGGCCGAGATCGAGGAAGCCCGGCAGGTAGAGGCCGAGCATCGCCGTATCGAGGCGAGGCTCGAGCGCGAGCAGGAAGCCAGGCGTCTTGCTGAACAGGAGGACGAGGCGGAGCGCGAGCAGGAGGCCCGTGTGGCCGTCCGGCAGACCGTGGACGCTGTCGCGCGGACGGGCGAGGTCGCCGCCGAGAGTGCCAGGCAGATGGTCCGGAGTACGGCAGAGGTCGCTCAGCGGGTCGCGTCAGCGCCCATGAGCACCGGCTCGATCCTCTGGGATTCGATGTTCAACCTCTGGACGGCTCCGCTGGGCCGTGCCGTGGCTCGACCCAGCAATGGCCAACCATCCTCACAGGCGGAGGAGGTCATCCCGCTCGCCGAGGAGACCTTGGTGGTGGGCAAGCAAACCGTGACCAGCGGCACCACCACCGTGCGCCGCTTCGTCGTGGAAACCCCGGTTCAGCAGCAGGTGTCGCTGTATGATGAGAAGGTCATTGTGGAGCGGCGCAAGCCGGTCACCGACGCCGTGACCGGAGAGACCCTGACCGAAGTCACGATCGAGATGATCCAGACGTCTGAGGTGCCGGTGGTTGGCAAGAGCGTGAAGGTGCGGGAAGAGGTCGTCGTGCGCAGGGAGCGGACCCAACGGACCGAGACCGTGCGGGACACCGTCCGTCGCGACGAGATCGAGATCACACAGTCCGACGAGAACGAGCGCTCCGGCCGAAAGCGGCCCGCACTCGCCTACAACCGCAAGTAAGCTCACGATAGCAACGCCTTAACTTGCACACAGGTCGTGGTCGGGAACCGCGACCTGTGTGCTCGCAAACGCAAGAAGAGTGCGGGCTACGTCAGGGACTGCAACTGGAGCGCCAACTTCAAGTTCACCGCTCTTGATCGCTGCTGTCGTACGGATCCACGCTCGCCGGACGGCTGAACTGGAAGAGGATCGTTCGAGATGAAGGTCACCATGAACGTCGAGTGCACACCAGAGGAAGCACGAGCCTTCTTCGGCTTGCCGGATGTGCAGCCCATGCAGGAGCACCTGATGAGCGAGATGCAGGAGCGCCTGTCCGCCAACTTGAAAACGTTGGACCCCAATACGATGATCAGTGCTTGGCTCCCGACAACGGTCAAGGGCTTTGAACAGCTGCAGGAAATGTTTGTATCCCACATCAATCCTGCCAAGAAGAGTTAGGTGCTGAGGCGGGAGTCGCTGTTGCGCCGGCGCTCTTGCTTCAGAAGTCCCGGGTCCTGCATCCAGATCTGCAGATTCATCCCGATGGCACCAAAAACCTCGATGTGGGCGGCGATGTTCTTGCCACAAAGCTTCGAGAGTACGGAAAGGCTGCTGGGCAGCCTGACAACAGGACCATTGCCAGACTGCCCAAACAGTCACCGAGGTGCCTCATCGCTGCCCAGAACAGCGTTTCGCTGCACCTCCCGTTTTAAGCGCCAATCTTACGGCGGGAGCTATGTCGCTGCCGGGGGTCGTGACGATCGACCGCCCCAGTTCCTCCTCGTCCACAGGGGCAAGCTGTCTCCTGCGATCGGCGAGCTCATTGCCCAACTTCGTATGGCAGGCTGAGCCGCTTGCTTCACGGCCTTGGGGCCGAGGTTCCTGGTCGGGATACCAATGAGGCGATCCATATGGTGAAGAAGCAGACGGCGAACAACACCCGCCCAACGACCTGAGACAGCACGGCTACGAAACGTTGCCGATCGGCCTTTGTGATCTCGCTCTGCCCTCCCGTTCGACGAGGTTGCCTTCTGCGGTCGGCTGCGACCAGTTCGGTTAAACGTTAGCTTCAGAAGCCCGCAAGCTCATGAGAAGGAGCCCCCATGTTCACGTTGACCATCTGCGACAAACCGATCGCTGTCACAAACGCCGATGAGGATGAAGCCCGAGACCTCTTCATGAGCGACGATTTCAAGCAGGACCTCAAGATCCTCGAGAGCGAGGGCGCACCGCTGTGGGACGGCTTCGCGACGCTGAGCATCAGACCGGCATCTGAGTCGGAGATTGTTGAATTCGAAGCCATCGACGAGGACGAGGAGTCCGCAGGCGTCGAGGATGATGCGCCGCTGATCGTATTCCTGGTGGATGTCACCGATCCGGGCGAGGCTGATGAGGATTGAGCAGAGACAGATCCTACCACGCTCGACCGCAGTGGCTTAGCTGTGCCGAGCCTCGCAAGGTCGCCCTGGCTAAACGGCCCTTGGGGCATGATAATGCCGTCGGCTGGCGAGCTCTCGCGGTCTGGCTCCGCCCAGCTACCAGCCTGAGGCTGGCGGTCGTGAGCAGGACCGTGATCGGACCAGACGTGGGCCACCGGCCTGATCGGCTTGAGGTCAGGCATCGGAGTCCCCGGCGTTGCGGAGGAGGGATCATGCGCATTCGGGTCGGCTGCGAGATAGCCTACGAGCTCGAGCAAGTCACGCCGATGATCGTGACGCTCAACGTGCACTCGTCAAGGGTGTCCGACCTAGAGCGGCCAGACTACCTCATCACAACCCCATCTATTCCTGTGGAGGGATACCGGGACAGCTTCGGGAACTGGTGCAACCGTCTCATGGCACCGGCCGGAAGGCTCACCCTCAAAACCGAAACCGTGGTCCGCGACACGGGCCAGTGGGACACGATGGATCGAAGTGCTGAGCAGGTCCAAATCCAGAACCTTCCCGCAGAGACCCTGCTCTACCTGTTGGGCAGCCGCTACTGCGAGACGGATCATCTCGCCGACGTCGCCTGGAGCCTCTTTGGATCAACTCCGTTGGGTTGGGCTCGCGTGCAGGCGATCTGCGACTACGTGCACGATCATATCACCTTCGGCTACGAGCACTCGCGCGCAACGCGTACCGCTGCTGAAGCATATGACGAAAGGCGCGGCGTGTGCCGCGACTATGCTCATCTGGCGCTCACGTTCTGCCGCTGCCTCAACATCCCGGCCCGTTACTGTACGGGCTACATCAGCGACATCGGCCTTCCGCCGCCTCATGCACCGCAGGACTTTGCCGCCTGGATCGAGGTCTTTCTGGGTGGGCGCTGGCACACGTTCGATCCCCGCAACAATGATCCGCGCATCGGCAGGATTCTGATCGCCCGCGGCCGCGATGCTGCCGACGTGCCGCTGACCCTCACGTTTGGTCCTGGCACCCTGGTCGACTTTCGCGTAACGACCGAAGAAGTGATTGGATCAGACTTCTGAGCGCGTGGTGTTCGCACAATGTGTCCGGCGCCTAGGTCAGTTCGGTCGAGTGGTGAGGCCCGTGTTGCTGGATGGAGCAGGTAAGAGCCGTTTTGGGCTATTGCCCAGCCGGCACGACCTGACGAGGACTGGCCTGGATTGAACGGCGCTGGTAAGCTGCTGCAGCAGAACGTGAGATCTAGCATGACCCCCGAAGTCGAGCTGATCCGAGCCTTGGCGGAAGATCTGGCGCTTGAGATCTTGGCCTCGTACACGCCAGAGGATTTTCAGCAGGCCGACTTCACCAGCTTGGGCAAAGCGGCTGTTTATCTGACACAACATGATGAGGGACCCGGTCCTGCGCTTGAGGAACTCATCAAGAACGTGCAGCACGCCCAGGGGACATAAGACGCAGTCAGATCAGCGAGCATATGAAATTGTTGGGCATCTTCCAGCGTGTTGTAGTGAATGCCTTTCGGTCACGCGGTTGATCAGGCTCAGGATCGGCCTTCTACACCCGTCCTCTCACCGCTGCCCCACAGATCCTTATGCTCCCCATCTGGCAGAAGACGGGCAAGACGAATGGACTCACCTCATCCCGGAAAGCCGAATTCTCGTTGAACGCTTATGTTGGCAAGAGATCGGCGATCCATGCCGAGGCATGAGTGCTTGGCTACGGGGCTTCCATCTGCTCCATCGTTCAACGTTTGGATCGGGTTTGCTGCTTTTCTGGTGAAGAGCCGCCGGAGGAAGCGCTTGGATGGGAAACATCATTCTGGATCAAGTAGGTATTGATCAGAGCTACCACCTTTCGGCCCAGCGCCTGATCCTCTTCAAGGCTGTCTGTGTCGAGGATCTCCAATCGGATCTCGAAATCAGGATCACAAACGAGAATGGCCGGATCCTGCTCGGCGTCTTCTTCCGGGCTGTCCAGGAACCAGCCCTCATCTGGACTCGGGTCTTCTACATCGAGACCCGCATTCAGGCTCTCGACAAGATACCTGGCGAGACGGTCGTTGATCCTCGTGCCATCGTCTTCGCCAAAGATGATCCGAGGCTTGCCTTGAGGATCCCGGATGACGTGCTGCCGATCTCGTCCGGGGCGGGCGATGTAGAGGGTCCACTGTGACGATGGGCTCATGGGCTATTCTTCTCGTGAGCTTTGTTGACGACCTGAGCAAACCTATGTTTCGGCGTCAAGCATCAGCCCCTATCCGGCGGCTTTATCCAGTGACCTTGCATCTTTCCAGCTTGTCCCTGGTGGGTACGGCAGCGCAGCAGAACCAGTCGTGCCGTTCTCACATGACCAAGCTCCAGAACGAGCTTTTGCGGCCATGGTGGGCTTTGAGGCGTTTCACATAGGCCTCATGAGCCTCGAACCTCCCGAAATCTTCGATCCGGCCAGCAAGGTTTTCGCACTCCTCAAGGTGGCGAGCGGCGTGCTGATACCGCTTGGTCCGGTTGTACTCTAGGGCAAAGTCGATCAAAGCCCGGCGGATAACGGTGGCAGCAAGAGGGTGCTTGGCTTCCAGCACAGCCGCGGCCGGTGCTAGGATCTCGTAGAAGTCGCCATTGAGTTCGTCGGCACGGCTGAGCACGAAGTGGGAGGCTTGGTCCAGCGCCGGCCAGGTCACCACAAATCCCAATGCATGGTGCACACTCGGATGCTCAAGCGCGTGAGCGATGGCCCGCTCCTCGGCCTCAAGATCCTCAAAGTCGGGCAGGCGCTTGAGATAGGAGCGCAGGTGCTCCGGGTGGAGCGAGCGCTCGAAGCAGGCCCAGCGAAACGCCTGCGCCTCATCCGCTCGGCCGAGGGCCTCGAGAACCTCAATCCGGGTTTGCTCCCATTCAACAGGGATCCAGCCGGGCCGGTCCTGATCGATGGCATTGATGGCAGTCCAGGCCTCGTCAGCGCGGCCTGCAGCCAAGAGCCGTTGCGCGATCTCTACAGCGACACTTGGAACGTCTCGTGCCTTCTCACTTTGCTGGGCGATGAAGGCGTCCACATCCCCCTGCGCATCTGCAATCGCCTCCAGCGCCATTCGAACAACGCTGCTGCGATGGCGCTCAGCCAGATCATCGGCGTATGAGGCACCACCCATACCCCAGCCGACAACCTTCCGGTCTTCAGCACGAGGTTTCTGCCGCGGCTCCTGTGACAGTTTGAGGATGAGCTGCTTGAGATGGTCGAGGCCTGTTGAGCCGAGTGCTGGAGCCAGAACCTCGATCAGGCCGTCATACTGACCATACTCGTTCTCGATCAAAGCACGGTAAGCCTGCTCCGCCAGCAGGTTGGGGGCGGCATCCGCTGAGTTGGTAATGTCACCCAGATCACGGCAGGCGGCCTGAAAGACCACAATCACGCTTCCACTGCTGTCATCACATCGACCGAAGATTGGGTTAGCAAGCGCCATGAAGCGCCAGAGAAGGTCCAGCGCTTCGGCCGCATCGACTTTGGCTACCTGACTGATGGCCCGTCTCTGGGTCTCAAGATCCGCAACAAGGGCTTTGCGCTGGCGCCAATCGACGAAGGAGCGGGATCGGGCAATGGCGGTCAGGCGCTTGCGGATCTCCTGCGCCATGTCGGCAGGGCTGGCGGCGCCGGCCAGTTCCAACCGCAGGCGGCGTTGGGCTGCTGCATTGCCCCGGCTGATCTCAATCAGCAGCTCAGCCAGGCGCTCGGCTCCAAGCGCCTCGAGGTTCTTCGCGTTCAGCGTCTTGCGTGAAGCCATGTCGCATCCTGAGTGCGTCCAGGGCTCTCATTTATGAGTCCTCCCTCCCAGGATCAATCCATAGTCTATTGTAACAATTACGACCACATACCTTCTGACGAGAAGTCCAAGGCGAGAGAAAATTTAACCGATACAAGCTTGAGCCATCAGCCGACCTATCGCGCCATTGTATCTTAACGGTTCAGCCACCATGATTGACCTATCGTCAGGCATATAGGCGCCGGTCTCGTGAGCGCCACCACCCATCTATTCCGATCCAGATGGTTGTCTCCACCCATGGTCTTACTGCTCCGGGAGCTTCGATGTTTCAGGCCTTCACGCGAACTCTCCCCCGCCGGTACCAAGCCGCCGTGGTGGTCTTGGGATTGGGCGCTGTCGCTGGATGGGGCCTGCTTTCTGAATCACGTGGGTTGACGGCGGAGCCTGAACGTCAGTCGTCGGCGCCGGCTGCCGAAGTTCCAGCAGGTCAGAGGCTGACACTGCCCGACCGGGATAAAGCTCAAAGTCAAACGACTGAAGTCCTAGGTCCCAGCATGTCACCGGGTTTTGGCCAGAAAGAGATCGCTCGCTTGGCCCAAGAGAAGGTCCTGGTTCAGCCCAAGCCAGTCATGGCTCGCCCTGCGCCTCAACCTGTCTCATCTGCAGGTCGTCAGCCGCAGGCCGGAACTCGCCAAGCTGGCTTGATTGCGCGCAAACCACCAACTCCGCCACAGGCACCGGCACGTCGCGTCAGCACAGCGAAAGCGGAGGCTGCACCCGGTGAGAGCAAGCGCTGAGCAAAGGCGAAGGCGCGGTGCGAACCCGGAGTGAATGCCTTGCCCGCTTGGCTTTTGGCCCTGCATTGATCCAGACACAGTCGACACGTGTTGCTTCTGGCTCACCTTGCGCACTACACGCGGCGCCTCGTCATCGATCCAGTATCAAGTGTGAGGAAGGCCTACGTGGCGACCGGCGAGCGCGCCTGGGGATCCTCAACAGACCGGCAACAGGCGAGGCGATGGCCGATCTCATTACCGATGGCCAGGCCGCACGATCGATCTGGCACCTGTTGATCCTAGCCGGCTCCGCTCATCAGGGCACGTCTAATTGAAGTGGGATCAGCCCTGCTGTCAGCTGTAGCGCAATTAAGCGGGTGGAGCGGCACACGCCATGATGGGTCTTCGTACCGGGGACGGGCATTCTCCCGCACCCTCGCATGCCGTTCAGGCAGAATGCCGACCAGCCGGGTTCGAGCCATAGCCTGTGTGCCATTCCCCACGCCAGGTTCGAAAGAACACCTCCCGCGGGATACCCTCCTTCGTGGCAAGGGTCGCGACCGACCGCACAATGAACACAAGAGACTGGTTGGTCGCCAGGAGCTCCGCCGTGAGGTCTTCCTGTTCTTCATTTGTCATGCCAACTCCGCTGGTACGCACCTGTACAGGATCGCTCAATCCCTGATGGAGGGCGAGCCTGATTGTGCAGCAAGTTGGGTGAGCGCTCTCAGGGTATATGGAAGGGCAGGGCGAATTCGGGGACAGCGCAAGCATAGCTCCCAATGGCACGGTAATGTCGTATGTAGGGCGGCATATCACACCGGCTCGGCTACAGATGACGACTAGCTTCGCCAGGACGCCATGCAGAAGTTCAGCGCTCGACCAACCCGACTGATCAACCGGATCGATGAGGTGCATGACGCGGAATCGAACATGACAAGCGCCAACAGCAGCCGACATCATGAGAACCATGACTAGCCGTTGAGCCGAACGCTCAGGCTCGGCTGCTCTTGTGGTGTCATCTGATGAGGCTCCCGCCAGTTATCGCTGGTGGGGCTGAATAGGCTCAAAAGACCAAACTACTGAATAAGGGAGGCGACGTGGGTTCTCAATGCCTGAAGGGTCGCAGGTCCAAGTTTGCCTGTGACAGGAAGACCTTTGGCTCGCTCAAACGCCTCAACGGCTTTGCGGGTCGAGGGGCCTAAAGACCCGTCAGCTTTCAGTGTTCCATACCCGAAGTCCACAAGCGCTTCCTGCGCCGTGCGGATCTCCTGCTTGGAACGACGAACAGCTGACGTCATGCTGACCGTAGGACTTTCCGTCATAGCTGCAGCCTGATCAGACGGTCCGGTGAACTGAAGGCGGGTTTGCTCAACCGCCTGACTAACGTTCGCCCGCAGAGAATCCAGCTGCTGGAGCTCTTCGGTTGCTGCTTCGATCCGCACCAGGATAGTGTTCAGATCCTGGCCGGCTAGAGTTTTCTGATCATTTGCTCTCACCAGCCGATCGCGCTCTGCGGTAACAGTCTCGATCTGCTGCCGAAGCTGTGAGTTTTCACTCTGGAGAGTGTGCTCCTCAGATCCTATAGAAAGGACGGAGTACACGAATAGGCCCCAGCCGATTGCCGTAGCAACCAGGAGGCCTATGCCCGTTGCATCGAGCTGAAGCCTGACTTGGTTTCTCACATAACTCATGAGCGTACTCGCGAATTGTTAGCTGAATTTCTGAGCGCGTTGTGTGCTCACATCAGCTCCGCATTGGGTCGAGCTTGTGACGCAATTGGGACAGTGCGAGGTCTTTGGCTACGCATGGTTAATCGAACGTAACCTGAAGAGGTTGATAGCCGGTGGCAGACTGTATGCTGGAGAATGCGCTGAAGTGGCTCGTATAGCGACGCGCTGTTCTATGAGGCCGATGATCTAACGCGTGATCTCAAATCTGTTCGCGATAGGCTGGGACCGCACCCCTTCATTCGACGTATGAACATCCTCTGGTGGGGGCTCGATCGGGCTCGGGTAGACGTTCGGGCGAGGTGCTCGATCCACCCAAGGTTCTGCGGTCTCTATCTCACCTGTTGGACCACAGATACGATCCCGCCTGATAACCTCCTCACCAAAGCTGTTGATCCGCCGTCTGGTGACTGTTCTACATCTCTCAGCCTCGATGCCGCGAGAAGGATCTGCGTAAAGATTTCGCTCATAGGTCTGCTCAGTCCCGCCATAGCGGTCGTACTGATACTCGCTGTAGGAGACCTCAGTCCCGGTAACGCACCCACCGAGCAATGTTGCCACTGCGATCAAAGTGGCAGAGGGACTGACCCGTTTGGACCAGCTCAACATGGGAGCCTCCCTGTGTTCACCGGCGACGGTGACAGGCACCGTCCAGCATTAACAGGGAGGGTCGGGCGGCACCCGTGAACCGTATCTGAACAGCTCAGCTTTCTGCATCCTTTAGGTAAACGAGCCTGTGGATGGAGATCATCACCTCAGGGATCGTTATGAGTTTATCGCCGCTCCAGGGCACTTTCCGTCGATTCCACCTCCTGCCGCGGCCCTCACGGCTTCCCAATTGGCGAGGCTATCCACCCGCTCGTTTTCGGGGTGGCCCGCGTGACCCTTCACCCACTTCCATGTGATCTTCCGGCCAATCATCAGGGCATCCATCTGCATCCATAGATCCTGGTTCATGACCGGCTTGCCGTCAGCCTTGCACCACCCTTTGGCCTTCCACCCACGGAGCCACTCGGTCGCGCCCTTAATCACGTACTAGCTGTCGCTGTGGATCACGATAGGCAGACCCTGAGGAACAGCCCCAAGAGCTTTGATGGCTGCTGTCATTTCCATCTTGTTGTTCGTTGTGGAGCGATCTCGGCCAACGATAATCTGCTCTTCACCTGCAATGGTGATCACTGCAGCGTATCCGCCAGGGCCAGGGTTTCCCAGGCATGCGCCGTCCGTGAAGATAATGGCTTGGTTGGTCATATGGATCTCTCGATAGGTTCGTTAGGCAATGGATTGTCCCAGTGAGCAAACTGGAAGGGAGCATAGAGCAGGGGAGGGTTTAAGATCCCCTGACCGGACGCCAGCAATTCACAGAAGGGCTATCGCCAAATGACAAGGCTTGTCGGGAGGAGCCTCAAGCGGCTTCTGTCACGTGGGGCAGTGAGACTATTTTTCAGCCAGTCACAGTCTTTGGTGGCGTCGTCAAATTCATAGGGTTTTCTGAGGGGACGTAATGCACGATCAGACGAGGGAGCTTCGCGAACTCATCGCACAACTCCGGCCCGCTCAGGGGGCTCGTTCAACCACGCGCGAGTACCGCAACTTGGACGAACAGAATGATGCGAGGACAGTCTTGGAGGCAGCTGGCATTCAGTTCACGAACCTACGTCACAGAGGCGAAGGGAGAGACCCACCTGATTGTAAAGTGGAGATCAATGGTGTTCGTTGTGGAATCGAACTGACTGACTTCGTCCATAGGAAGTCGCTGAAGAAGTCCATCAAGGCCCACAAGGCAGATAGCCGGCATCGCTATTTTCATGAGTGGACCCGCGAGGGGCTCCTTAATCAACTCCGAGAGGAGATTGCGAAGAAAGACCAGCCTAGGGATCTGAAGGATGGTCCATGGCAGCGATATTTCCCCATTTTCTGGACAGGAGAGATGCACCTGGGAATCGAGGAATTGGCGGAGTTCTTCGATGGTATTGTGTTTGAGTGCGACCTCATCACAGATGCATTCATGGGCTTGGACTACCACTCAGGGCGGGGATACCCAGCTATTCGCATTCCAGTGGTCAGCAGGACGGCGGCCTTCCGATCACTATGAGTCGTTAAGGCGAGGAGCTACTTGGGTTGCTTTGAAGATGAGAGGGTGGACAGCAATACATCCGATTGGAATTCATGTCCGTGAGCAAGAATACTTTTGCACAACAAGCGCTCGCAGGGCAGTTCTAGCTGGGGCCATCTGTCAAGGTTGATCTTCAACGATCAAGTTTGGCCGACGCCGGGTGGTCAGTGGTCATTCAAGCGCTTCAGTGTCTCCAAGAGCCGCGTGCCAACCTCTATGGCTTGCTCTGCTGCTCACATGCTGCGCAAGAGACTGGACAAGTACGCCCGCAGTTCGCAGCTATGTGAGGCCTGCGGGTGGAGTAGCCTACTTTCTGTCCTCACCGAAACTTCGCGACCGAACCTGCGTGAGAGGTATCGTGTGGGCGACATACTCCTTAAAGCCCCATACATCTGAATGGCCAAAGTCCGGGATGAGTCAAAGTGTAACGTAGAGCGGATTGAAAGAACGTCCGCTCACGCCGCAATCCAGATAAAGTCAGCCCAGTGCCAAGGGCGGACCTTTACCCAACGCGCATCTCGTACTGCCTGTCCTCCTGAAACGTGGTTGGAACAGGTGTTTAAATGACAGTCCTGCGGTGCTGCCGTTCAAGCAGTCTCCTGGCTCCCGATCGGGTGGACCGGCATGGTCTGAGGGGCACCTAGCCGGAGACAGCGAAAGACTGACACTGCGCCCTTGCCTCGCAATGTGATCATTCCAAGCGGTTCCGCATCGGCTCGGCCTCTGATCTGACTCCAAGCCGGCTCGCTCAGGTGGACGTAGCCGCTCTGCCCAACGGTAACAAGCCGCGCCGCGACGTTCACGGTGTCACCCCAGAGATCGAAGCTAAACTTACTCCGGCCAACTACTCCGGCGACCACTGGCCCAAGGTGCAGGCCGCATCGGAGCTCCCAGCTGGCAGGTCCGATGCGCGCCGCCTGTATCATGTCAAAAGCGCAGGAGAGCCCAGCCATGACCGGGTCCGAATGCGGGAGCAAAAGATTGCCAGTGGCTAGAAACGCGTCGCCGACCGTCTTTATCTTTTCCATGCCATAGCGGGCGGTGAGCTCCTCAAACTCCTCGACCAAGTGCTGCAGGTGCCGGATCACGGTCTCTGGTGGATGTTGGTCGCAGTAGGCGGTGAAGTCGGAGATGTCGCAGAACAGCACAGCAACCCCTGGGTACCGCCGCGGCTCCACGCCGCCGGTTGCCTCCAGCTCGGCCACCGCCGGGCTCGGGAGGATCGCATGTAGCAAGTCGCTGAGGCGTCCCCGCTGGTGTTCGATCTGCGCCGAGTGGGCCCTTTCCTGATCACGGAGGTGCTTCTTCTCCAGGCTTGCTCTGACCCTAGCCCGGAGCAACACCTTGTTGAAGGGCTTAGGCAGATAGTCTTCCGCCCCGAGCTCGATGCAGTGAACCACACGGTCGAGGTCGCTCGCCGCCGAGATCATGATGACAGGGACGTGCCTCAGGAGCGGATTCTCTTTGATCGCGGTCAGGACTGCAATGCCGTCCAGGCCGGGCATCATTACGTCAAGAAGGACGAGGTCGAACGGGCTCTGGGAAAGCAGCGCGAGCGCGTCCTGGCCGTTGCTCGCCGTCGTGACGTTTGCGTAGCCTTCTCGCGCGAGGCGTTGGACCAGCGTGAACTGGTTGTTGTCATCATCATCGACGACAAGGATGGCGGCATCGTTCATGGCGCGTCCTCAGCCGGGAGCAGCGCCCTGATTTTCATCAGGAGCCTCGTCCATTCCACCGGCTTGACGTCATACTCATCGCAGCCCGCCTCAAGTGCCTGCGTTCTGTCGTTCGACATGGCATGGGCGGACAGCGCGATCACTGGGATATGGCTTGTGGCGCCATCCGACTTGAGCCGGCGGGACGCCTCCCATCCATCCATAACAGGCAGACCCAGGTCCATTACGATTAAATCCGGGCACTCGGCCTTGGCAATCTCGACACCGCTTGCCCCGTCCCGTGCAATCAGCACGTCAAAGCCCTGCCGCCTGAGCCGGTTCTGCAACATGTAGATGTTGTCATCATTGTCCTCGACGTAAAGGATGCGCGCCATGTTCCGCCCCTTAGGCTGCCACTGCCTGGACCGGCGTGTCCGCCGGCAGTCGCACTATGAACTCGGATCCTTTCCCTTTCTCACTCGTCGCCTCGATCTCGCCGCCCATGAGCGTGACCAGTCGCCTGCTGATGGCGAGGCCCAGCCCGGTGCCACCATACTTCCGGTGCTTCGCGGCCCCGGCTTGATGGAATTCCTGGAAAAGGCGTGGCAGCTGATCCGCGTCGATCCCCATGCCGGTGTCGCGCACCCGGAGCTCGACTTGCTGTCCGTCTCGCCTGGCAAAGAGTGTGACCTCCCCTCTTTCGGTGAACTTGCACGCATTCGAGAGGAGGTTGAGAAGGACCTGCCGCAGGCGCATTGGGTCGAGCACCGCCCGTCCAAGGTCTGTCTGCGCCTCTAGCCTGAGCTGGTTCGCGTGCTTCTCCGCCAGGGGCTTTGCAGTGTCGACGACGTCGTCCAGCAGCGGGCGAAGGTCGATATCCTCAGGTTGAAGCTCGAGCTTGCCGGCCTCGATCTTCGCGAGGTCAAGAATCTCGTTGATCAGCTGGAGCAGGAGCTTGCCCGCCCGCAACACGCGCCCGAGCGGCTCGTCAAGGTGCGTGTCGCCGTCGATCTCAGCGTCCTCCTTCAGCATCTCCGTTATTCCAATGATCGCGTTGAGCGGGGTACGCAGCTCGTGACTCATGCTGGCGAGGAAGTCGGACTTGGCCCGGCTGGCCGTCTCGGCCAGCTCCTTAGCTGCCCGCAGCTCGCTTTCCACCTGCTTGAGGTCGGTGAGGTCGAAGTAGGTGAGCATCCGTCCACCGTCCGGGAGCGCCACAACCTCGTACTGCAGCACGCGTCCATCCGGTCGATGCCATTCCCTCGGAGGCACGTCGGCGGCTTGGATCTCAGCAAGCCTTCGATCGACATAGGACTGCCACTGTTCATCCGACACGCCGTGCAGGCCACTGGACCGGAGTGCCCCCAGCAGGTCCTCAACCCCAACATGCGGGCGCAGCACATCTTGAGGGACACTCCAGAGGTCGCGGAAGGCGCGATTGAACATCCGCACCCGGAGGTCCGGGTCGAGGATCAGCACCCCGTAGTCGATGGTGTCGAGCACCACTTGGCGCTCGCGCAGGCTCTGCTCCTCGATCTCGACAGCCGTGTCACGAAAGACCGACAGAGCCTTGGCCATCGCGGCGATTTCATCTTTGCCATGGGAATCCGGCAGCGGGGTCCTCAGGTTGCCCGCGGCGATGGCCAGCATGCTGCGGCTCAGAGCGACCAGCCGTCCGGCGAGATGCCGGTCGGCGTAGAGCCACGCGAACGCCAGAAGGAATGAGATAGCCAAGCCGCCGATGACGATCCCAGCAATGACCGGCCGGTCATGGATCGTTCTCTCATGGTCGACGGCCTCCTGCAGTTCGCGTCGAAGCCCCACGGCCATTGAGTTGAGTGCTCCCTCGAGGGCAAGGAGCGCCCGGTCCGCGTAGATGACGCCTTGGATGAGGCCGTTGATGTCTCCGTTGGCGAGAGCGGCGAGTTCCTCCGAGCGGGCATGGTCTTGGCGCGCTTGGTCGAGGGCGGCACGGAGAGCTTGGAGTTGCTGCGCGTCGATCTGTCGGGCGGCGCTTGCGCTCGTGACTGCGCCGACCGCGCGGTCCAGCCTGTCCCACAGTTCGTGCCGCAGCGAGCGGCTGCCCAACAACGTTGCTTGGCCGGCGACTGCTCCCGATGGCAGCTTCCTGACCTCCTGTCGCAGCTTGCCAACGAGATCCAGCGCGTCGAAGTCTGCCTCGATAGCCTCGTGAGCCGACGCAATGAAGCTTGCAGCGCTCTGAAGCTCTCGGACGAAGTAATTGACTGCTATCACCTGGACGACCAGCAGGCCGATCGGCACCGACATCGCCAAAAGAATTTTGTTACGAATACGCATACGGACCTTCCTACCGGTCGACCATCGCCGTCTCCTACCACCACGGCGTCGTCACAGCTGTCCGCGCTCACGCCACCTGTCGAAGATCGCTCGCTCCTCACGATCCGCCCCATCCAGCGCCTGCTCCGGGGCTAGCCGACCGGTCGCGACGTCGGCGAACATCTTCGAGACAATTCCGCGCGCGTAGACCTCGCTGACGGCCGGATTCGTGTATCCGGGATGGCCAGTATTCGTAGTCCAGGACGCAACATCCTTCATGAGCCCGTATTTCGCTGCTACGCCGTTGCCGGGGCCTCCAGTCAATGCTTCAAGGTCGGGTACCGTGTCGGGATAGCACGGCATGTTCTGGAATCCACTTGCGAGGAAGGCAGCCCGCGATTGGCCGACATAGTCGATCAGGAACTGCTTGGCGCCTGCAGGGTTCTCGGCAAACTTCCAGATCGAATAGGTGTAGAAGCCAAAGGAGCCGAGCCGAGCCGCTGGTCCGGCTGGCATCGCAGCCAGCCTCAGGTCACCCGCAAAATCCAGCTTCATTGACTCGGCGGCCCTAGGGATTGACAGGCTGTCGACCGTGAGGCAGCCCTCACCAGTAAGCATGAACCGGTTGTTCGAGGCTCCGTCCCACCCGAGCACGTCTGGTATCATCGCCTGCTCGAAGAGGTTCTTCACGTAGCGTAGCGCGTCCAAGGTCGCCCCGGACTTCAGCGTTGGGCTACCGTCCGCATCCTGTTCCGACGCCCCAAAGGAATACAGGATTGAGCGCAATGTCTGCTCGCAGTTGTGCTCAGGAGCCAGGCTAAAGCCCGCTGGCTTTCCGTCAAGCAGCTTGATCTGTCTTGCTCCCGTCAGCACATCGTCCCAGGTGTTCGGAACCGCTTGAGCCTTGACCCACAAATCGCCTCGGTAGGTGATGAGTGCTGGCTGGTAGGCGGCAGCGAAACCGGTATAGGTCTTGGTCTTCGGGTTGAAGTGGGCCCGGAGCGCGAAATCCGTAGGCTTGCCGTAGCGCTTGGAACACTCCTCAAAGATCTCGCGGTGATCGACGAGGTGGTCCACGAGCATGGCATGCGGAGTGACGAACTGGATTAAGTCGTGTCCCCGCTGGGCTTGGATCTCGGCCGCCGCGCGAGGGGTTAGGTCAGCAAAGCCGACGTTGTCGACAATGACGTCGACGTCATTCCTGTCCCCCCACTGCCGGGCGAAGGTTTCGTTGAACCAGGGATCGTAGGCGGGAACAAAATGCCGCCACTGCATGATCCTGAGCGTCTTTCTCTGGGCACGCGCCCGCCTCGGAGCGAAACCGAGGCCCGCTGCGGCGAGCGTTGCGCTTGACCTGGCCAGCAACCCACGCCTTGTGATCGCGCCTCCAACCCCCATGCAGCTCTCCTCAGACGTCTAAACCGTGGCACCTCTCGGGGAAGTCGACGGCAGCTGAATCAGTTGAAGGTATGCAGCTTGAGCTTTAGGGAGCCGTCCGGCTGCCGTTCGAACACATGGGTGGCGATGCCGCTGAACCGGGTCGCCTTCCCGGCAGCGTCCTTACCAGCAGCGGACCATTTGGCCGCGGCAATCACGATTTTGTCGTCTCCCGCAGTCCTGATCAGGTCGAGAGCGTGGTCTGTGACCCCGCCAGCGAAAAGACCTGCGAAGAACTTCCTGATGCCATCAGGACCTTGAATGACGTCGTGGGTGACGGGCAGAAAGGACGCGTCGCCGGTGTAGAATGCCGCAACCGCCTCAGTGTCACCTTTGTTGAAAGCGGCGTTCCAGGCCGAATAGGCTGCTCTGACTTGCTCATCGAGCGGATTGGCCCAGGCCGCTGACGGGATCGCGATTAAGGCTGCTGCCAGGAGATGCCTCATCACGCTCGGTGCAGACATTCTGTCCTCCCGTCAAATGGGCCAAGCGCGGGGTCACGCATCAATCCCAGATCGCGCCGGGCACAGATTGTAACGAAGCTGCGCCTTTGGGGAAGTTGTGTCAATCCTCCCGTGGTTGTGACACTGTTCGGCGCGAAGTGCCGTCGAACTCGGGCGTGGACGATGGGCCTGCCGGCAGCCCATCGTCCTGTCTAGAGCGGAGGTGTACACAAGCCAGCCTCGCGGCTTCGTGTGAAGAGCTGCTTTGGATCAGGCAGTGAAGCTCGTTCACTGACAGGAACGTCCGATGTTCTTATCCAAAGCGGATGTTCCGCGTACTTCCGGCAAGTGCCAGGAGCGGCCATTCGTGCATTCAACAGGACCTAGCGGGTCAGCCCGAGGGCAATGCCCAGAAATGGAAAAGCGCAGGGTTTTGTGCCATCGATCGTCGCATCTGCGGTGCCGGGCCGGCGCCAATGGCTGCCACATCGCCCTCGCCGCTTTGCTGGAGGAGAACTGGTGGCCGGGTCTTGTCGCCGAGGCGCTGATGGTGCCGCGTCAGACCACGCCCTTCAAATCAGGCTTGCTACCCAAAGCACCAGTTCGGTCGCAGCCTTGCTGAAGGCCTCATTGAGGCCTGCCGCCGCCGCTGCCGCATCCGTGGCCTGAACCGGAACGCTCGCGTGCACAATGCGCGAGCCGACGAGCCGTCCGTCTCCGGCCAGGATCTTCGCCGAGAACTCCACATCGGCGTTCGGTGCGGGAAGCAGCATCACCTGAAAGCTGCGGATATCGATCAGGAGCTGGTAGTCAGCCGTGAGACCTTCCGTGGGACGCGCGACGGCCTGCGGATAGCTCGCGTTCTCGAAGCTCTGGATGATCTTGGCTTGCAGGAGCTTCGGCAGGCTGTCACTCCATTGCGCATCCAGCGCGAGGCTTTCTTCCATCTGCGGCCGCACGAGGATCTTTTGTGTGTCGAACAGCACCAGCGCGCTCGGCTCCGGAACCGTCAGCTGCCCGCTCGCAACCTTGTCGAGAGTTGGGAAGGCATGCGGCGCCGACAGGTCATAGATCCTGGCCGGTGCCTTGGCGGGCCCTCCGCCGCCAAGGCGTTCAAGGGCTTCCAGGATCCGGTCGAGGCGGCTGGAATTGCGCGCGAGGGCCTCCGAGAAAGTGCTCAGATTGGCAAGGATGCCATGCAGCGGTTCCGCATTGTCGGCGATGAGGGTGTCGAGGCGCCGCAAGGCCTCCCGTGCCGCCTCGCTCACGTCCTGGGTCGCGGCCGGATCGGCCGTGAGCACGGGAGCGCCGCCTGTTGAGCTGGGGCGCGGCGCGGCGGGCGTGCCGCCCCGGAGGGCGATGGATGGCGCGCCCATGAGGCCTTGGGACACGAGGCCGGCTTGGGTGTCGACCCTCACGGGAGTTTCGGGGGCGAGAGAGAGCGTGGCGATCACCTGGCGGGGATCATCCGGGTTGAGGTGAAGCTTCGTGACGTCCCCGACCGCAATGCCGTTGAACAAGACTGGTGAGCCCGGCAGCACCCCCGTGACGGGACTCTCGAACACAACCCGATAGGTCGCCCGTTCGCTGAACCCGCCGGCGCCGCGCAGCCAGTACACAAGGGCAAAGGCGGCCGCGATCACACAGAGTGTGAACAGTCCGATCAGGGAATACCGCGCCTGCGTCTCCATGTTTCCGTCTTCGCAGAACTCCTGAGGCCATCGAACATCCCAGCTACCGGGCCCGGGCCATGGTGACCGACACCTGCGACAGCTCGGTGCCCTGGGAGCGGATGCTCACCGCCTGTCGCGCGCCTTGAGGGGCCATAGCGATCCCTGCCGAGAAGCCGGGCCCCTCAGCGACGGCATCGATCCGGCCAGCCGAGACCCGGCCGGAGATCCTCCCTTGCATGTTACGCGTGGTTTCGGCCCAGACGCCGCCGACACGCCCGCCCTCGGCGTTGATGTCCGTCCGGAGCTCAAAGTTGTAGCTGTCGCTCGCACAGCGAAGGTTCTGCCGAAGGTTGGTGCCGGCGGACGCCACTGCGTATGTGGCTTGGCAGCGGAGCCGCTCGGTGGTGCCGTTTGATAGGGCTACCGTGCCGCTGCCTGACCATGATCCGGCAAAGCCGGCAAAGGGGCTGGCCGAGGTGGCCTGGGTCTGTGCATGGGCCAGCCCTCCCCCCAGCAGGAACACCAGTGTGCCAAGAGGCAGATGGCGTGCGTGCGAAAGGGCGTTTGCCAGTCCCGCTGGCATCATTCCCGCTGACATGGTTCGGCGCCTATGGCATCCGGGCGGCACCGGCCCAGCATAGCGCCAATGGGGCGAATTGGCGATGCGGCACTCGGGTTTCCTGAACGAATTGGGTCAGATGAACAGGTGGTATCTGGGC
This sequence comes from Microvirga aerophila, assembly GCF_003332305.1. Taxonomy (GTDB): domain Bacteria; phylum Pseudomonadota; class Alphaproteobacteria; order Rhizobiales; family Beijerinckiaceae; genus Microvirga; species Microvirga aerophila. The sequence continues at coordinate 88,000 of NZ_QOIO01000025.1, forward strand.
GGTTGCTGTGCCCACTCCGCCTTCGAATACTTCCATCGGCTCGACCCGTAGGCTGCTGCTAACGTTCAAAGTGGGTCAACCCAGGAAGATGACCGTTGGCCTTGGAAGGTCTGCTTCCCCGCTGCACTACGGAAATACGGCTAAGGTCGCCTTCGGGCCAGGAGAGGACCTTCCTGAACGACCTCAAGGATGCCGCTAAGGCCGAAAGGTGGTAGGCTGAAGCCGTGGCCACGGAGCGTCACGTTTGCTTGGAGGGCAGACTGTGGACGTAGGAGCCTGGTTGCGCAGCCTCGACCTCAGCCAGTACGAGCAGGCATTTCGCGACAACGCGATCGACCCGACGTTGCTGCCTACCCTCACCGCGGAGGATCTGCGCGAAATCGGTGTTACACCGCTCGGTCATCGCAAGCGGCTCCTGGAGGCGATCGCAGCCCTTCGCGAAGACAGTGCCCGACAAAGCGTGCCGGCCGCGAACACATTTTCTCATCCGGTATCTATACCTCCAGACGAACAGGCGGAGCGGCGGCAGATCACGGTTATGTTCGTGGACCTGATTGGCTCCACGGCATTGGCCTCCCGCCTGGATCCCGAGGAAATGCGGGAGCTGATCCGCTCTTTCCAAGACCGCGTGGCAGGCAATGTCGCACGGTTTGACGGCCACTTGGCCAAGTTCATGGGCGACGGTGCCCTCGCCTATTTCGGCTGGCCGCAGGCGCACGAAGACGACGCCGAGCGAGCCGCATGGGCTGGGTTGAGCGTTGTGGCCGCGATCGCTGACCTGCATACCCCGTCAGGCGAAGTCCTGGCTGCACGAGCCGGCATCGCCACCGGCTTGGTCGTTGTGGGTGACCTCATTGGCCGAGGAGAAGCGCGGGAGCGGGCGGTGGTCGGTGAGGCTCCCAACCACGCCGCGCGCTTGCAGGCTGTCGCCAAGCCTGGAACCGTGGTGATCGACGAGCCCACGCGGCAGCTCCTGAACGGCCTGTTCGAGATCGAAGGTCTCGGCCCAACCCAGTTGAAGGGTATCGCCGAGCCGGTCGGTGCGTTCACCCTAGGTGCCGAGAAGGTGGCACCGAGCCGGTTCGACGCCCATTCCGCCGCCGTCCGGCCGCTCGTTGGGCGTGAGAGCGAGTTGGGCTTGCTCGTACAGCGCTGGCGTCAGGCGCGTGCGGGTGAAGGCCAAGGCGTCCTGCTCCTCGGAGAAGCCGGGATCGGCAAGTCCCGGATCGTGCGGGCCCTCACGGATGCGTTGCGAGAGGAGGACTATATTGGCCTCCGCTATCAAGGCTCACCGCTCCACACCGACCAAGCTCTATGGCCGATAGGACAGCAGCTGGCCTTCGCTGCCGGCATTGGACCAAATGACGATACCCATACGCGACTGACAAAGCTGTATCTTCTGCTAAAACAGGCGGCAGAGGTGTGTGAAGACACCTTGCACCTCATTGCCGCAGTCACTGGCCTCGTAGGTGCTGATGCGGGCATGACCAAACATGCACCGCGGCAGCGGCTAGACTGGACCCTCGATACGCTGCTCGACCAGCTTCTCGGATGGGCGCGCCAGCGGCCGGTGCTCGTGGTCGTTGAGGACGCTCATTGGCTTGACCCAACCACCCTTGAGCTGTTTGACCAGGCGCTGGGTCGGACAGCAAGGATGCCGGTCCTCATTCTCCTCACCAGCCGCCTGGACCATGCACCACAGCTGGTCGCCCATCCGCAACTGACCCGTCTGACCCTGAACCGCCTGTCCCGCGAGGCAACGGCGCAGATTGCCACTGATGTCGTGGGCAGGCCACTGCCGGCTCACATCACCGAGACGATCCTGGACCATGCAGATGGCGTGCCGCTGTATGCCGAGGAACTTGCGAAGGCTGTCCTTGATGCGCGAAAGCTCGACGAATATGACGTTTCTGTGCAATCCGGAACTGCCATTCCGTCATCGCTCCAGGGTTTGCTCATGGCGCGGCTCGATCGACTCGGGCCTGCGAAGGAGGTGGCACAAATTGCCGCCTGCATTGGCCGCGAGTTTAACCATGCGCTGCTTGCGGAGGTTACTGCTCTTCCGGAATCGGATCTGAACAAGGCTATGGACCTTCTTGCATCTGCGGAACTCGTCTTCCGGCGCGGCACACCACCAGAGGCCCAATACACCTTCAAGCATGCCCTCCTTCGCGACGCCGCCCACGAGAGCCTGCTCAGGGCAAGGAGGAGGTCCGTGCACCAGCGCATCGCAACGGTGCTCGACCAGGCAGCGGCTCAGGGAGCCGAGGTGTCGTCAGAGGTCCTGGCTTATCATTACGAGGAAGCCGGAGTCGTGGAAGCAGCCACCCGGCAATGGCTGACGGCTGGAAGGCGGAATGCTCACCGTGCCGCAAACATCGAGGCGATCCGGTGCTTTGAGCGGGCGCTGCGCGATCTTAAAGAGCTATCCGCTGCCGAGACTGCCAGGCGGCTCGAGCTGGATGTCCAGCTCGCTTTGGTGCCGGTGTTGATGTCCGTCGGGTTTGCCGACCAACGGACCGCTGAGGCAGCGCAGAGAGCCCTCGCCCTCTGCGAGGAGTTGGGCGTGACCGATCGGGTCTTGCCGCTGCTCTTCAGCCAGTTCAGCTATTGTACTTCCTCGGCACAGTTGGGACGGGCCCTGGAGATAGCGTCACGCATCGTCGCACTCGGTGACAGCAGCGGTGAGACGCTGCCCCAATTGGTCGGCCATCGGGCAGTTGGGTTCTGCTGGTCATGGTTGGGGGACCTCGCTATGGCGGAACGGGAACTGGAGACCGCACTTAGGCTCGCGGGGACAGTCCAGATGCCGGATCTGGCGTTTGAGCTCGGCCATGATCCAAGGATTACCGCACAGGCTTATCTTGGAAGCGTGAAATTAAGACTGGGAGACATCACCTATGCGCGCAGGCTGGTAACCGATGCGCTGGATGAAGCCAAGCGCCTTGATCATACGCTGACCCTGGCCCTCATTCTTCGGCACTCCTCTATCTTTGAAGCATTTGTCGGCAACTACAAGGAGGTCCAGAGGCTGGCGTCGGGGCTTCGAGACATCTGTGTGGAGCGCGATGTCCGACAGTGGAGATACTTGGCTGAGGTGATGTTCCTGTGGGCGTCGTATCGCACAGGTGAAAAGGTAGAGCCGGACAGGATCTCGGATGCGTTCGAGCGACATCGGGAATCCGGATTCCTCCTGAACATGCCGTTCTATTTGCTGCTGGTCGCAGACGCGTTCTCCGTCGCGGAGGATCGGGCGCGTTCGGATGGCATGCTGCGGGAAGCGCTCGTCCTCGCAGAAACGACGGGCGAGCTCTGGGCTCGCCCAGAGCTGCATAGGCACAGGGCCTGTTACGCATTAACAGGTTCAACCGTTCCCACAGAACGTGCCGAACAGTGGCTCTCGGACGCTCTGCATGACGCGCGACAGCAGGGTGACCGGATCGCAGAACTGCGCGCAAGCCATGACCTTGCCCGCCTGTGGGCCGAGCAGGGCGAGCGCCAGAAAGCTCATGACCTCCTTGCCCCTATTTGCCGTTGGTTCGACAGACGCGGCGACCTGCATGACTTTGATGAGGCCAGAGCCCTGCTGGATACGCTGCCATAATGAGATCCAGTTGATAGAGGCACCCCTCTTCATCAAAGTGTCGATCAAAGGCACTCGGCGGCACTAAAGCATCGGACTGGAAATTCGACTCTTAGGGTTCTGGGTTGATGTGATCTGTGATTCACTTCGTCGGACGGGAGGTGGATCATGGGTCACTGCTATTCTCTCGATCTTCGTATGCGGGTTGCAGCCTTCGTCGAGGCGGGCCATTCCTGCCGGACGGCGGCCCGCCACTTTGGCGTCAGTGACAGCTGTGCCATCAAGCTGATGCAGCGCCAGCGGCGGTTCGGCTCGCCGGCGCCCGCCCGCCAAGGCCGTCCGCCGGGAGGTGGCAAACTGGTGCCTTATGAGACCTTCCTGATCCAAGCCGTCGAGGCACACCCCGCCA
>NZ_QOIO01000026.1 GCF_003332305.1 Microvirga aerophila
GCAGGCCCTCCAGCACGATGCGGATCTTCTCCTCGGCGGAATAGTGCTTGCGGGTGGCGCGGCGGATCTCCTTGACCACCGTCTCGGCCGGCTCCTTGGCCGGTCTTGGTTTCTGTCTCATCGTCACGTCCTCATGGGCTACGATGAACCAGAACCTCTCCCTTCTTCAACTCACCCGATCTGTCTCATGAGCGCTGACGGCGGACAGCAGTCGACCAAAAATCGAACTAGAAGCTGATCAATTTGCTGGGTTCGTGATCGCCAAAATGGGTGGAAGTTTACAGCAGGCGCAAGCTTGCTTCCGTCAGATGAGCACCCAGGGTTCTGCCACGCACCCAGGACGGGCGGCGCGTATTGAAGCTGTAACTGTTGGGTGGAAGCGAGGACGGCCCAACGGAAATCAAACTGAACGGCAACAAGAGCCACAGCAGCCGCAAGAAACTCAACAACCTCAAGAGCCACAACAACCGCAACAGCCTCAGCCCACAGCGCAAGGCAATCCGGTAACTATTTTAGGGTGGGTCATTCAGGCCCTTACTACTGGGACCCTTAACGTATCGCGGTTAACACCCCAGCTGGCGATGTTCTATAACCAGCAGCGGTTCGCGATTTCTCAGCGAATGCAGTTCATGGGAGCGCCGGTCAATATTCAACTAGTGAACCAAAGCCAGAATGCCGACGGTTCGGCGCTCTATCAATTCTTCGTTCAGTTCCAACGTGGGCAGATGCAGTTCCAGCTTGGCCTATTGCCGAATGGGACTATCACTGCTCTCTGGTTCAACTAGTCGAATAAGCTGAATGATGAAGGGGCTAGATCGCGGTCTTAGCTCGCCATGCGTTCGCAGTGGATCGCTAAAATCGCTCTGAAGCAAGCTTGGCAAGCTTCTCAGCTATTTTCTCTGGCCTCAGGTGCGTATAGCGATTGAGCATCCTTGGGTCCCGATGACCGCTAATGAGGGCAACCTCAGGAGTCGTTAGTCCAAGCTCAAAAAACCTAGAAACCGCCTCGTGCCTCAGGTCGTGCAGCCGTAGGTCCTCAATACCAGCCCTCGCCCTGAGCCTCTCCCAAGCCAACCGGACGGCATTAGCCTTCACCGGAAACACGAGGTCATCGGACTTTTGAAGCGAGGACAGTAGGACCACGGCCTTAGGGGTTAGCGGAACGACACGAGGCTCACCGTTCTTCGTCCTGTAGAGCTTAACCGTGCAAGTCCTCAGGTTTACATCCCGCCATCGGACGGAGAGGAGTTCTCCACGGCGCATCCCTGTCTCAATCGCCAAGAGCAAGAGGGGACGAAGATACCAAGCTGTGCGCTTACCAAGAGCGTTGAGGATTTGCTCCGTCTCATGCTCCTCAAGCCGCCTCTCCCTTGGTCGGGAGTCGCTAGGCAGTTTGATGGCATGAACAGGATTACTCGTGAGCGGAACATTCCACTCGGAACGAGCGACCTCAAAGACATGCCTGAGGATCACAAGCTCTCGCCGGACGGTGGCGGGCTTCACCGCCCTCAGACGCTCATCCCGATACTTTGCTGCATTGGCTCCTGAGAGGTCACAAAGCTGCATCTTGGCTATCTCATGCTTCTTGAGAAGGCCGATGCGGGACCGCTCTATTTTTTCACCGCGCTTTGTGGGTGTGACCTCCCGTTCATAGCGGCTCAAGAGGTCGTCTACGGTCAGCTTGCGTAAGTCATGGATGTTCGACGGGAGTTCGGCTCGGTCAATCTGCGTCTCAATGCCCCTCGCCCATGCCATAGCCTCAGACTTCGTGGGAAAGCTTTTGGATAGCGGGGGATGCCCTTCGCGCCTGACTTGGACCTGCCAAGAGGAGCCGCGCTTTCTGAAGGTCGCCATAAGTGTCTCTGCCTCAGCGTTGTGACAATTGCTGTGACAGACGGGTGTTTCTGGCGGTTTCTGAAGGGACCCTTTGGAGCCAAACCTAAGCCTCTCAAGGACTTAAGAATGGCGCACCCGACACGATTCGAACGTGTGACCTTTGCCTTCGGAGGGCAACGCTCTATCCAGCTGAGCTACGGGTGCATTGAGGCGGCAAGCCTTGATGCTTTCCCTACCCGATTAGAGGCCGAAGAGCAACCTCTGTGGAGATTCACCTGCGCGAGCATTTTTTCAGGCGCAAAGGTGCCGCATTCTACGCTGCGGTAAGCTTGCTCAGTGATGACAGGGATATTGGTTAGGCCGACGCAGTTGAGGAAAGGTTTGTTTTGCATCCAGCCACAAAAGCCCAGCAACAGAACCACGATTTACCAAATGACAATCGACGAAATGCTATTTCATCCACTGTCTCTTTTGGATGAGTGGGTCGGATTTGCACAAGCCTCGACGAAACAATGGCATTCTTAAACTCTACGTCGCCGCAACCTGACCACATTCACAGTCGAGCTTGGCGCAGTGATTCTTGTGCTGCGTTTTGTGTTCCGGCCGGCCGTTGAGCCGAATGCCGCGAACTCCCTTCATTCGAACCTTGGGGCAGAAGGCATGCGGCGGATCCGATCGAAACGAATGGAAAACCTTGCCGGCTGGTCGGCCCTCATTGCAGCTTTCACCATTTGTCTTTCGATTGTTTTGCTGAGCTGGCCCATCACGAGCGACACGAAATACGCGAGCGCCCCCGAGGCGGGATGCTGCGAGGTCGGCGCGGGCAAAGTGATTTTCGTTTCGGGTTCGTTGGATGATTTGAAACGCTAGCGGCTGAACCACCTGTTGGACGCGATGTTCGCTGCGTGGTCCTCCCGCCGCCGGAGATGGCTCATCGAAGTGCCGTCAAAAGGTCGAACCGGGACTGACAATCTGTGGGCGGGGTTTGGAGCACTCAGGTTCGGCCTGGGCCATTAATCAGCAGATACGCCCTGCATCTCAGCGATGTGCAGCGGAACGCCAACGCAAAGGGCGCCGTTGTTTGAATTCAGCCTGCCATTCCAGGTCATGAAAAATGCCGCCGGCTGGTTGCCGGCGGCATTGGATCGTCCGTCATGCTGCAGGCCGGACGACGCTGTCGGGCGTCGGGATCTCGATGTCGACCTCCAGGGTCGATACCGATGCGCCGCGGTCCATCTTGACCTGCACGTTGTCGCGCTCCACTGCCATGTGCTTGGCGATCACCGCCAAGATCTCCTCACGGAGCGTGGCGACGAGGTCGGGCTGCCCTCCCACGATACCACGTTCGTGGGCGAGCAGGATCTGCAGCCGCTCGCGGGCGACCGGCGCCGACGTGCGGCGGTTGAGGAAGTTGAAGAAGCTCATGCGGCCCTCCGTGTGAACAGCTTGCTGAACAAACCACGCTTCTCGGGCGTCACGACCGCATCCCCGTTCAACCGGCGCGCAGCATCCAGATAAGCCCGTCCGGCGGCGCTGTTGGGGTTGTTGAGGGTCACAGGCGCACCGACGTTCGAGGCGCGAACCACTTCGGCGCTTTCCGGGATGATGCCGAGGAGCGGGATCGACAGGATCTCGAGCACGTCCTCTTTCTTGAGCATCTCGCCGCGCTCGGCGCGCACCGGGTCGTAGCGGGTGAGCAGCAGGTGCTTTTCCACCCGCTCGCCTTTTTCCGCCTTTTCGGTTTTGGAGTCGAGCAGGCCGATGATGCGGTCGGAGTCGCGCACCGAAGACACCTCCGGGTTGGTCACCACCACGGCCACGTCCGCGTGGCGCATGGCCAGCGTTGCGCCGCGCTCGATGCCGGCCGGGCTGTCGCAGATGATCCAGTCGAACCTCTCGCGCAATTCGCTGATGACGCGGGCAATGCCCTCGTCGGTCAGGTTGTCCTTGTCGCGGGTCTGGGAGGCGGGAAGGAGGGAGAGCTTGTCGAGGCGCTTGTCGCGGATCAGCGCTTGGCTGAGCTTCGCATCGCCTTGGACCACGTTGATGAGGTCGAAGACCACCCGGCGCTCTGCGCCCATCACCAGATCCAGGTTGCGCAGGCCGACATCGAAGTCGACGACGACCACGTTTTGCCCGCACTGAGCCAAAGCGGCTCCAAGTGCGGCCGTAGACGTTGTCTTGCCGACGCCTCCCTTGCCCGATGTCACAACAAGAACTTTCGCCATCCTCATCCTCCCGATAGGGTGTCTTGGTTCAAAGCTGCCCTGACAACGGCGCCCAGTGAGCTGCACGAAGAACGGCGAAGCCGGATCGGATGAGCGGGAGCGGGTTGCAATGGTCTTGGCTGCTTGAGCCTTGCTAACAGGCCAATTTCGCGCCCAACATGGTTACCGGCTGGTTAACAGCGCCCGGCCCGAAAGGGTTATTCAGGGGCTAAATGTCGGAAAAGCTTCATTTTGCGGCGAATCGGCGAGCTTTACAGGCTGAGGAGAGGCCGACAGCCATCGGAAAACGGGACTGACAGCCGCGAAAAAGAATTCGGCGCGCCTGCAAGCGCGCCGAATCGTGTCACGCACAGAAGTGCGTCGGCTTAAGGCAGATCGGTCGGCTTGCCGGTCGTGCCCGTGCCCCGACGGGTACGCTCGTCGTCCACTTCCACCTCGGTGCTGCGGACCGTGTCGGAAATCGTCTCGGCGCGCTGGTCGACGTCCTTGCGGATGACGAGCTCTTCCTTGACGCGAGCTTCCTTGGAGACCACGGCCTCCTCAGAGCGCTCTTCCATTTCGATGGTCCGCTCCTGGAAAAGGGCGTCCCTGTCGGCGGTTCCCGCCTGCATCGAGCCGCTGACGGGCCGGCGCTCCACATGGACCCGCTCCTCGCGCAACTCTACCTGCTCGTGAACGGGGCGCTCCACGATGTGCGAGTGGATGCGGACCTTCCCGCGGCTGACATCGCGCTTGCCGACGTGCAGCTCCTCTTCGACCACGGGGATCACTTCGTCCTCACGGCCCGACGTCGATGTGGCAGACATCCTGTCGCTGCCAGCACTCATACCTGTGCGGTCCATACCGGCGCCGGACGCGCCAATATCGGAGCCCAAGCCAGGAGTCATGCCGGTGGTGAGACCGGTCGTGGTGGAGCCGGCAGCCCCGATGGGTCCGGCATCGCGACCAGCCCAGCCTTCCGACCGCCACGTGTCCTGACGCTCGTCGAGGTCCACAGTTCCGTCATCGTCGAGGATGTCCACGATCCGGTCCACATCGGCTTCCGAGGATCGCACCGTCACGAGGGCGCCGCCGCGGCGAACGCCTTCGGCATAGGCATGGGCGTCGTTCTCATCGACACCCGCATCGACCAGCGCGCCCCCAAGACCGCCGAGCGCGGCGCCAGCGCCAGCGCCAACAAGCGTCGATACAAGCCAGCCGGCGGCCACGACAGGGCCGAGGCCGGGGATAGCCAGCATTCCGAGGCCGGCCAGAAGGCCAGCGCCGCCGCCGGCGAGCGTTCCTACGGTAGCGCCAGTTGCAGCACCGTCGCTGGCATCGTCATCAAAGCTGCTCGTCGAGTCGTAGGTGCGCTTGGCGTGGGACGAATAGCGGTCCCCCTCGTTGTTCGCCACAAGGCTGATGTCGCGATGCGGGATGCCAGCAGCTTCAAGCCGGCTCACAGCGTCGGATGCCTCTTCGTAACGCTCGAAGAACGCCGTAATGGTTTTCTGTGTCATGGGGTCTTTTCCTTTGGTGATAGAGCGAGCCATGGACGTAGGCGGCTCATGTGTTCGGCAATCTAGTTGGAACGCGAACTACTGCGCCTGCACGGTGCCCTTGTAGTCGATGGCGACGGTGACCGATTGGCCGTTGCGCATGGCTTTGCCGCGCCAGATGCCTTGGTCGTCCTTGCGCAGCTCGGCGACGTTGCTGAAACCCTGCGCTTCCAAGCGTGAGCGGGCTTGACCCTCGGTGAAGCTGTTTGCACCGGACTCGACCGAACCCGTGCTTTGCGGGCTGCCGGCAGGCTTGTTGGTGAGGGCTGGGTTCGACGAACCCGTCTGGCTGTTCATCGGCTGCGTGGCCGAACCGTTTCCTTGGGAAGTGGACGTCTGGGCAACAGCCGCTGTGGCAAGAACCGCAACGGTTGCTCCTATTGCGAGCGCAAGGCGCATGAAAGATCTCCGCATCTGAAAGGACACAGCGTCTCAATGTGCCAACACCAGAAGGGGTTCCTCTTTTGGTTAACGTGGGGGCTTATTCCTGCACGGGCGGGTCCTCGTCAGCAGCAAGCCGCTCCACGATTGCCCGCTGTTTGCGAAGCTGGACCGGTACCTCGACCTGCTCCGTTTTGACGTGACGGCGGATATGCAGCTCCTCCTTGAGGACAAGCCGCTTCTCGACCACGAGAACCTCCTCGACGATGGGCACGATGGTGACCCCGTCTTCTGTCCGAACAGCGGGCGCTTCGTCGACCATCCTGTCAACCGGCACACGCGTGACTTCGACCGTTTCTTCCTCAAGGGAGGCTTGAGCCATCTCGTCGACCACGTCGACGACGGTTCGCACCCGAACCTTGCCGGTCACCACGCTGCGCTTTTCCAGCCGCAGCTCCTCCTCAACCAGAGGGATGGTGTTCGAAGTATTCAGCTCGTCCCGCAGGGGCAGCCGGTCCGGATCGTCTTGTTTTGTCATGGGAGATCTCGCTTGCAGAACATGAACGTGTGCTTTGCAACGTCAGTTCCGCCCCTTCGGCGCACGTGACCGAAGGAGCTATTATCGCCACCATGATTGGGCGGCGGGGAGAAATTCCTTGAACCGTCAAGACCAAAAGACTTGCCGCCGGAGCCCTGCGAAACCGGCTTTCATCACTAAGCCTTTTGAGAGCGCATGCGGCTGCGCGGACAAGCTTGTAAAACCTAGTGGCTGATTATACGGTTTACTCATCGACATTTGGCCGGACGACTGGGCTACTCCGCTTTGGCACTGCCGAGCGCACGTTGCTTCTCTCTCTCACCAATATCGACCAACGGGTGGCTGGTTTCTCTGCCACCTACGTGCAAACGACAGTAGAAGGGACCCCTGATGGCTACGGGAACCGTGAAGTGGTACAATGAGACCAAGGGTTATGGCTTCATTCAGCCTGACACCGGCGGCAAGGACGTGTTCGTCCACGCGACTGCCCTGGAGCGCTCCGGAATGCGCAGCCTCCAAGAAGGCCAGAAGATCTCCTATGAGGTCGAAGCCGACCGCCGCACCGGCAAGGAAGCGGCCACCAATCTCAAGTCAGCCTGATTGAATGGGATGATCGCGTGGGTTCGCCCGCGCCTTCAAAAGCCGCTCCGCCTCGGGGCGGCTTTTTTGTTTCAAGCATGTGCTTCAGCGCCTCATCGCTCCGTTCGACTGGTCCGAGCCGGCTGGCGGGGCCGCGGGGGCAGCACCGTGACGGTGATCTTCTTCGAGATGAGAAGCGGCTTGAAAGGCTTGTGCTCCGCATCCCCCAGGATGAGCTGCAGCGTATGCCGTCCGGGCGGAAGATCGAGGCGGGTCTCCGTTTGGCCCGTGCCGAAGTGGAGATGCTGCCGATCGGTCGGGATTGGCTCCGTCGGATCGAGTTCCTCGCTCACGTCCACCAGGAGGTGATGGTGGCCCGTATTCGGCGTGGCGTCGCCGGCCCGCGTGACTCCCATGTTGCGCAGACCGAAGCGCACCGGGAACGAGCCTCTGATGCGCTGTCCATCATAAGGATAGATGATGTAGAGATGAGCGTCCGGGGGCGCCGGCGTCTGGGCCGAGGCCGGCCAAGACATCCAGCAACCTGCCGCCAGTACGGCGGCGATCATGCTCCGGCCCGTTGCACCGCTCATGGGTCTCTTTCCTTTCACAGCGACCGCGCAACCCGGAAACCATGGGCCGGATAACGCACGCCGCTGTCGTAATGCGCCCGGCTGGCGGACCGGGCATAGCTTGCATCGTTGCGCCATGATCCGCCGCGAAGCACATTCTCGCGGCAATTCGGTTCGCTCCAGGCCTTGCCGTCGGCCGGCGCGCCCTGATAGGTCGCGTGCCAGCAATCGGCCACCCATTGCGCGACACTGCCGGTCAGGTCGTGGAGCCCGAACGGGTTTGCCGGAAAGCTGCCGACATTCGCCGGCTGACGCGGGTCGTAGGGTTCGTTGCAACCTTTGCAATTGGCCATTTTCGGCGCAACTCTCTCGCCCCACCAATACCGGCTGCTCGTGCCGCCCCGCGCAGCGTATTCCCACTCCGCCTCGCTCGGCAGGCGATAGGCCTGTCCCGTGCTGCCGGAGATCCAGGTGATGTATTGCTGGGCGTCGGCCCAACTCAGGTTCCGGGCAGGTGCGGAGTCTTCCCCGTCCAGAACGAACTTGCAGGCCTTGGCGGCAACACATTGCCGCCATTCTCCGATCGTTACCGGATAACGCCCCATGGCAAAGGGTGCGACGTGAACCTGATGGATCGGCAACTCTGAGGGATCCTCGCTGCTTCCCATCCGAAAGGTCCCGCCAGGAAGGCGAACCATCTCCGGACATCCCTGGCAGTCACGGAAGCTCGTGCCGGGTTCCTGCGGGCGGTCCAACGGCTGGGGCGGAACAACCGCCGCCGTCTGGGTTCCGGCCGAGGGTGCAGGCGGGGCGATGACCGGGATCGGAATCGGCAGGTTGCCGGTGGAGGGCGGCGGAGGCGGAGGCAGGCCGGGCAAAGTTCCGGATGATGACAAGGCCGTGGCGGCTGGAGGCTCTGGCGGCGTGGAGGTCGCCGGATCTCCTCCAGCGGCGGTCGCGGCCATCTCGCGGAGATTTTCCAGACCGTCGGGATTCAAGGCGAACCAGCCGATGCCTGCCGCCGACAGAAGGGCCGCCGCCGCGAGGCCGCCCCAGCGCCACTTGTTGGAGAGGGCCGCACCTGAAACAGCCGCCGGATCCGGCAGAACGCGGTAGATCCGCACCGGGTCGGTAATGTTCTTGAGCTTCTCGTCCCCGAGAGACTGATAGCCGACCACCAGCTTGTTCTTGATCTGCTCGTAGACGCCGCCGGAAATATAAACCCCGCCGGGCACGGCGATGCTCTCCAGCCGCGCAGCGATGTTCACGCCGTCGCCATAGATGTCATCCGGATCGACGATGACGTCTCCCAGGTTGACGCCGATCCTGTAGCGAATCCACTGGTCGGGCGGGAGCGACATGTTGCGCGCCGCCATGGATTGTTGAATCACGATGGCGCAGCGCACGGCCTCCAGCGGAGAGTCGAACATCGCCAGAAAGCCATCGCCGTTCGTCTTGATGATGCGCCCGAAATGCTCCTGGACCGTCGGCTCGATCAATTCGCGGCGATGCCGTTTCAGGCGCGCAAGGGTGCCCTCTTCGTCAAGGCCCATGAGACGGCTGTATCCCGCGATGTCGGCGGCGAGAACGGCCACCAAACGCCGCAGATGACCAGCGTCATGCGATGCACTCTCTCCGGGCATGGTAACCCTCGATGGCGCGTTAGAGCTCTGGCAAAGTACACCCGATCACCCTTCCTGAGCAATCGATCATCCGTTTTTGCCCAGGCGTTCGCGAAGCGGCCGCATGGGGTCGGGCGGATCATCGGCGGCCTGATGGATTCTATCCCTAGATAGGGGAAGATTCAGTCCGTCATGACAGGATGAAAATCTTCGTCCCGATAGCGAGTGCGAGCGCAAAGACCGGATACGCTCCATGTCGGGCGAGAACGGATCAGCACTTGGTTCACGCTGGGTTTGCGTGGCATGGAGTTGATGCCGATCCATGCCCAGGAGTTCAGGGAACCGCGATGCAGCAGGACACGCCGGAAGCGCCGATGCTTCTTCAGAATGGCACGCCCGCTTTTCGCAGGCTGAACCTTGCGCTTTTCGCCGCCGGCTTCTCGACATTCGCGATCCTCTACTGCGTCCAGCCTCTCCTACCTTTGTTCTCGGCAGAGTTTCATGTCAGCGCCGCCGTCAGCAGTCTGTCTCTCTCGCTCACCACCGGCCTGCTGGCGGTCGCCATGCTGGTCACGGGTTCCCTGTCCGAGGTCTGGGGACGAAAGCCCATCATGGTGGCGTCACTGCTCTCGTCGGCGATTCTGACCATTCTCCTGGCCGCAGCGCCGAACTGGGCGACCCTGCTCGTTGCCCGCATGCTGGTCGGAGTGACGCTCAGCGGACTTCCGGCGGTGGCCATGGCGTATGTCAGCGAGGAGGTCGATCCGAAATCGATTGGGCTCGCCATGGGTCTTTTCATCGGCGGCAACGCCATCGGCGGGATGGCCGGGCGCCTCGTCAGCGGCGTGCTGACCGATCTCGGATCGTGGCGCTTCGCCATCGGCGTCATCGGAAGCCTCGGCTTCATCGCGGCTCTCCTTGCTTGGCGGAGCCTGCCGCAATCGGCGCAGTTTCGCGCCCGTTCGGCAAACCCTGCGGAGTTGCTCCGCTCCTTCGGACAGCACCTGCGGGACCCGGGCCTGCGTTATCTCATCGCCGAAGCGTTCCTGCTCATGGGCGGGTTCGTGACGCTCTACAATTATCTCGGCTACCGCCTCACGGCGGCCCCTTATGGCCTGAGCCAGACCGCTATCGGGGCGATCTTCATCATCTACCTCATCGGAACAGCGAGTTCAGCCTGGGTCGGTGATCTGGCCGGACGCTTGGGCCGCGGGCGAGTGTTTTGGATTATGATCGTTCTCATGCTGGCCGGCGCCGTCCTGACGCTCCTTGATGCAATCGTCCCCATCCTGATCGGAATGGTCACGGTCACCTTCGGATTTTTCGGCGCCCATTCCATTGCAAGCTCCTGGGTGGGACGCCGGGCCCGCACCGCCAAGGCGCAGGCCTCGGCGCTGTATCTCTTCTGCTACTACGCAGGCTCGAGCGCCATCGGAACGCTCGGCGGCGTGTTCTGGTCGAACTGGGGTTGGCAGGGGGTGGTGGCATTGGTGACAGCCCTGCTGATGGCAGCCCTGGCCTTGGCCTTCAGACTGGCAGCGCTTCCACCCATTTCACCGCAGCAGGAGGCATGAAGCCGAGGAAGGCTATAACGCATCCAATAATCCCAAGGTATAGGCTAATTCCGAGATAATATCGCACCTTCTACAGGGGCCACGAACGTCATTCGGTCAAGCTCGAGCCTATATCTATTTTCAGCAAGGTCTTATTCTCGCCCCATTAGCCTACAAATTGCGCTCCCCTACGAAAGCACAAGGGAATGCAACTTGAAACAACGTCAGATAACGCTTGCGCTCGCGAGCCTATTCATCGCAACGATCGCAGCCTCATCTCCGTCCTCCGCAGAAGCACAGCCCAAGTCCAAAGCCGGCGCTCACGTTCAGAGCGGTAAAGCCTCCTGGTACGGCCCGGGATTTCATGGAAAGCGCACGGCGAGCGGCGAGCGCTTCAACACCAACGATATGACGGCGGCGCATCGCACCCTTCCATTCGGCACCCGCGTGCGCGTGGTGAACAAGAACACAGGACGTTCGGTCGTCGTGCGCATCAACGACCGGGGCCCCTATGCGCATGGCCGGGTGATCGACCTGTCCCGCGCCTCGGCGCAGGCCATCGGCATCCTGGGCGTCGGGACCGTGGAGATGGTGCAGATCTAAGCCGCGCCATGGAACCTGGAGTGCGCCATTCCGCTTTTCCTCCGGCTCCCCTTGTTCCCTAAGGCGAGCATTTGGAGGGTTTTATGCGGCCTCGCTGGCACACTGCATCAAGCGCTGTTCTGCTGCTGACGCTGCTTGCAAGCACAAGCTCGGGTTTGGCCCAATCCCGCAGGACATGGGTCGACCCACCGGGCGACGCGGCGACGGCGGCTCCCAAGCCGCCGGACGTCCAGGGTCAGGCCGCTCCCGAGGCTCCGAGGTTGCCTGAGCCGCCAACCCCGCCGCCGCAAACGGCTCGGCCGCAGACGCCTCCCGCGTCCGAAGCGGCGCAGGCTCCACGCGCCGCGCCGCCTGCCGAGGCTGTCGAGGCCGCCAAACCGCCTGAAAAGCCCCGTGAAACGGCGCAGCCAAGACGACAGGACGACACTCGGCTGGCATCCCGTGACGAAGAGGCCCGGAAATTCGTGACCGGCTACCTCACATCATGGTCGGCGCCCAATGATGAAGCCCTGGAGGCAACGGCCGATCTCTATGCGGACCGTGTGCTTTTTCATGGACGCAGCATGAGCCTGGGACGGCTGATGAGCGAGAAGCGCCGGTTCGTACGGCGCTGGCCCGAACGCCAGTACCGCGCACAGCCGGATTCCCTGAAGGTCACCTGCGACCCGCAAGGCCAGTTTTGCACCGTGCACACGGTGTTCGATTTCTCGGCCGAGAATCCGAGGCGGCGCAGGCGAACCGAGGGCGTCGCGGCGCTCCAGGTCATCGTGAGCTTCGCCGAGAACCAGCCTGTCATCGTGGCGGAAAACAGCATGGTGCTCGATCAGAACCGTCGCAGACGGAATCTTGCCCTAGAGGGGGTCTCGGATGATTGATTCCAACCTCTTGAGCGCCGAATCACGCGCGAAGGCTGCGGACACGGACTGGACGCAGCTTCGAAATCAGGTCCGCGACATGATCCGGGCCGAGGTGGAACGGTTCAACCCCACGGATGAGGCGCGCCGGCCCCTCGAACTGATCGTCGAGTCGTTCGTGCGCTATGCCAATAAGAATGGCCGCCCGGTCATCACGGTGATCGACGCGAGCGGGCAGCCGCGAACTAAGACCGAACGGGGACAGGCTCTCGATTTCACCATCGGCGACCTGCTCGAGGAGCAGCGCCGGACCCGCCCCATGCTGTTCAAGGCGGTGCACGATCATGGCGAAAAAGCACAGCCCCCCGTTGCCGCCGTTAAGGAGCCGCCGCGGCGCGACTGGCTGAAGATCGACTCGGGCCCCATGGCGTCAGGCGAGGAAGCTTCAGAGAGTGCGCCCCAAGAACAGCGCATCCGCCGGCTGCGGCGCGGCAAGACGCGGCTGCACGTCCTGAATCCTAAGGCGTTCAAGCGGTGGGTCCGCCCGGCTGCGGCTCTCGGCTCGGCAAAGCTCCAGGCGGCCCGGAAAGAACTTCCGCACCGCTTTGATCAGGCCCGGAGCCTGATGGACCGAAGCTGGACGCCCTCTTTGCACGGAGGTCGCGGGCTCGTCCTCGGGGCCGTTGCGGCCTTAGGCTTTCTGATTATCGGCGGGTTTGTCCTGTCCGCACGGGACAGTGCCCCGGATGCCAGCAATGATGGGCCCGCGACGACCGGAACCGTGTCGGCCCAAGCGCCCGAGCCCGAGCGGCCGAGGGCGCCCACGAGAACGCCCCTTCGCGGGGTGCCAGACGTGATCGACACGGCGACGCTCTCGCTCCAGGGCGAGGTCGTCCGTCTGTTTGGCGTCGAATGGGCTCCGGGCGCCGGCAAGCCCGACGACCTGACCCAATATCTGAGCGGGCGGGAGGTGGTCTGCGAGCCGGCGGGCCAGTCCGACGCCTATCGTTGCCAGGTGGCCGGAGGCGCGGACCTGTCGAAGGTGGTTCTGTTCAATGGCGGCGGAAAAGCGACGGCGGACGCCTCGCCTGATTTGAAAGACGCCGCCGACAAGGCCCGCGATGCGCAGCTCGGCGTCTGGAGCAAGTCGCAGCCGTAAGAACAAGACGAATGCCGGGTCGATCCGCTGCAGGACAGGATCAACCCGGTATCCTTTGGTCGAAGCGCCACATTAGGCGCGGGCCAGGGTCGGACCTGGAATCTCGACTTCGATTTCGAGCGTCGAAAGATCTGCGCCGCGGTTCATTTTGACCTGCACCCGGTCCTGTTCGATCGTCACGTGCCGACCGACGACCGCCAGGATCTCCTCGCGCAGCAGCGCGACAAGATCAGGCTTACCGCCGACAATGCCGCGTTCGTGGGCGAGCAGGATCTGCAGCCGCTCGCGGGCGACCGGCGCCGACGTGCGGCGGTTGAAGAAGC
The DNA here is from genome assembly GCF_003332305.1 of Microvirga aerophila. Classification (GTDB taxonomy): domain Bacteria; phylum Pseudomonadota; class Alphaproteobacteria; order Rhizobiales; family Beijerinckiaceae; genus Microvirga; species Microvirga aerophila. The sequence goes on from NZ_QOIO01000026.1 coordinate 13,787, forward strand.
CCATCAAGCTCATGCGGCCCTCCGTCCGAACAGCTTTCCAAGCAGGCCTTTCCTGTCGGAGGGGATTATCATCTCGACGTTCTCGCCCTTGAGACGGCGGACAGCATCGAAATAGGCCCGTCCGGGCGCGCTATCCGGATTGTTGAAGGTCACAGGCGCACCCACGTTCGAGGCCCGCAGGACCTCCTCGCTTTCCGGGATGATGCCGAGGAGCGGGATCGACAGGATCTCGAGCACGTCCTCTTTCTTGAGCATCTCGCCGCGCTCGGCGCGCACCGGGTCGTAGCGGGTGAGCAGCAGGTGCTTTTCCACCCGCTCGCCTTTTTCCGCCTTTTCGGTTTTGGAGTCGAGCAGGCCGATGATGCGGTCGGAGTCGCGCACCGAAGACACCTCCGGGTTGGTCACCACCACGGCCACGTCCGCGTGGCGCATGGCCAGCGTTGCGCCGCGCTCGATGCCGGCCGGGCTGTCGCAGATGATCCAGTCGAACTTCTCGCGAAGATCGGCCAGCACGCGGGCCACACCCTCTTCCGTCAACGCGTCCTTGTCGCGGGTCTGCGAGGCCGGAAGCAGCGAAAGGTTCTCCATCCGCTTGTCGCGGATCAGCGCTTGGCTGAGCTTCGCGTCGCCTTGGACCACGTTGATGAGGTCGAAGACCACCCGGCGCTCTGCGCCCATCACCAGATCCAGGTTGCGCAAGCCGACGTCGAAGTCGATGACGACCACCTTCTCGCCCCCATGAGCGAGCGCTGCGCCGAGCGCCGCCGTCGATGTGGTCTTGCCGACGCCGCCTTTGCCCGATGTGACGACCAAGATTTTGGCCATTGTGGTCTCTCTTTCTGTCTATCAGTCCATAGATTTCAGGATCATCGACTCACCATCCAAGTTCACCTGGATCGGCTGGCCGCGGAATTTGGAGCCGAGGTCGTCGGCGGTCTTGTAGAGGCCGTCGATGGCGATCAGTTCGGCCTCGAACTTGCTGCAGAAGATGCGCGCCTTGCCGTTGCCCGTGCATCCGGCGATGGCGCGGCCCCGCAAGGCTCCGTAGATGTGGATCGATCCGCCTGCCACGACTTCCGCTCCGGATGCCACGGACCCGAGGATGGTGACGTCGCCCTCCGTATGGATGACCGATTGTCCGGAACGGACCGATCCTTCGATCATCAGGGCGGTGACCGGCGCGGGCTGGGATTGCGGCGCCGCCGGAATGGGAACGGCATCGAAATCGGGCATCTCGATATCGCCTGCGGGACGTCCGCCATTGACCGGGGCCGGCATGTCGGCATCGACGACCGCTGCGGCCGCGCCCTCGAGGCCGATGATGCGGATTTCGCGCATCTTGAGCGCCGCGAGAAGAAATTTCAGCTCGGACTTCGACGGCTTGAGGGCGGACACGTCGACGATGATCGCTCGGCCGTCGAAGAAGCCCGGCGAGCTCTTGGAAACGGCGTCAACGTCTTCGAGCCAGTCCCGGAGCGGCACCGTCGGCGCAAGGACGAGCGCCAGGAACGACTTGCCACGGAAACGGAGAGAGGGGCGGGTGCGAACGGCGATGGTCACGGGTTATCAATTTCCTGCTGCCCGACGACTTCATCCTTTTATGGTTAATGGACGGTTAAGAACGGCCTCACCGAACCGGAATTTTTAACCTTGTGGAGCATGGCGGAGCGGCCGTTCCTCAGCCTGCCGAGGAAACGCGCCTGCCACGCTCGAAATATTCATGCAACCGAAGGGAACGAAATCGGCCTGGGCATAAGCCGTTGGACCTGTCTCAGGAATATAAAGATAAAATGTAGCCCTTTTGGCTTAGGCAAATCTCTTTTTGATTACTTTTAGGCACGGAAAGCTTGATTGACCAAGTACAAGATCCGCCTACGATGACTTTAACTTATCTCAACATACGCTCTGCCGCACATATCATAACATGGCAGGACATCAGAGGGACTTACACAACTACGGGACCGTCCTGGGGAGGACATCATGTCAGGTCGAATTTTCCGTTTTGCAACCTGGGATCGTGGCGAAGAATTGGGCTTCTGGAGCGGGACGAAGCGAAGGTTAACCCAGGCTCTCGCCATCGCGGCAGCACTCCTTTGCGGGACCCTGTCCGCCTCGGCCCAGAACACGACCGCTTCCAATTCCAACCGAGCCAATGCCGGAACCGTCGGGATCATATCCGGCGGCGCCGACGGCACCTATATTCGCATCGCGGCGGACCTGGCCAACGTTCTCGACGGGGAGAACCTGCGCATCCTGCCGATCATCGGACGTGGCTCCCTGCAGAACCTGCGCGACGTCATGTTCCTGCGCGGCGTGGATATCGGCATCGTGCAGATGGACGCCCGCGAGCAGCTCAAGGCGGAGAACCTTCAGGTCGATGCGGTTCGCCGGCTGCGATACATCACCCGCCTCTACAACGAGGAGGTCCATATCATCGCCAACCGGGACATCACGGATATCCGGCAGCTGGAAGGCAAGAAGGTCAATATCGACAAGGCCGGGAGCGGCACCAACCTGACGTCCCGCATCATCTTCGAAAAGCTGGGGATCAAGCCTGAACTGACCACATTCGACCAAGGCTCATCCTACGAGCGCCTGCGGTCGGGCGAGATCCAGGCCGCCGTTTACGTGGCCGGCCGGCCGGTCCGCGCCATTGCAGAGTTCCAGAGCGAAGGCCGGTTCCATCTGCTGCCGATCCCGTTCGAAGGCGAGATCGCCGAAACCTATTTCCCGGCGCGCTTCGCCAACGCCGATTACCCCCGGCTCGTCGAGGCGGATAGGCCGGTCGAAACCCTGGCGGTCGGCAGTCTCCTCGCAGTGTTCAACTGGCCCGAGAACTCGGATCGCTACAATCGGGTGAAAAGATTCGTGGACGCGTTCTTCTCGCGCTTCGACGAATTTCTGCAACCCGGCCGCCACCCGAAGTGGAAGGAAGTCAACTTGGCGGCCGACGTTCCCGGCTGGGAGCGCATGAGGCCGGCCCAGGACTGGCTCAGCCGCGTCGCCAGCGGTCCCTCCGCGGCGGAGCAGCTCCAGAGCTTCGAAGCCTTCATGAAGAGCACGGGTGCGCCTGTGTCGGCGGCGCAGCGTAAGGTTCTGTTCCGGGAATTCCTGTCCTGGCAGAGCGAGCGGCAGAAAACAAACCAGAGAGCCAACCGGCAGGATTGAGCATTGTTGACGGGACCGTCGCTCGCGGTCGGCGCAGACGCCGCCAAGAGCTTTATCGAAGGAGGTCCGACATGAATGGACGAGACCATTCCGCATGTTCCGCCGCACCGGCCCACGCAAGGCGACCGTCGCGTTCCGTGAGGGCTTGGATGCGTGGAGTTTCGATTGCGGCCCTTGCGATTGTGCTCACAGGCGTTCCGCTCGACCGGCATGCGAACGCCGCCGAGACCCCGAGCACTTCGGCACAGCCTGGCTCCATGGATGACATCTCGGCCCTTCTTCCGCTCCTTATGTCGTCGCCGGAACGCAAGCAGCTCGCATTGAACCTCGAAACCTCGATCCGTCAGGGTGATCTCGAGGAGGCCGAGCGCCAGCTGAACGGCGCAATCGAGATGGGGACGCTCGCCATCGTGCTCGTCGATCGGCTCCGCGACCCCACCTTCCTGCCGACTCTTCATGCGCTTGGCATCAAGGGAGCCGAACACTCGGCGGCATCCAGCCGAGCGGGGAGCCAGTCTGCGGCCGTCTGCACTCCTTCACCGACCCCAGCAGCGTCCAATGTGTCCGAATTGCAGGAGGCTTTGGAGCGGGAGCGGGCGAGAGGCGACGCCACCGCATGGGAGCTTGCAACGCTCACCGACGAGTTCCGCAATCTGCAGAGCTCACGCGAAAGCGACGCCACGTCCACAACCTCCAAGGTGGTCGAATTGCAGGACCAGTTGCAGCGCGAACGCGAGCAGGGCAGCGCTGCTTCACGGGAGCTTGCGGCGGCCCGGGAAGAACTTGCCAAACTCAAGGCCGATCTTGTGGCGATGCAATCGCGGCAGACGCATGAATCCACGAGCACGGCCGAACTCGCAGACCTCAAGAATGCCCTTTCGCAAGAACGGGAGCGGAGCACCGCAGCCAGCCGCGAAGCGATGGCCGCCAAGGAGGAGTTGCACGCCCTTCAGTCCACCCGTGAACGTGAGACCGCATCGACGGCTTCGAAAGTTGCGGAGCTTCAAGGAACGTTGCAGCAGGAACGGGAGCGCAGCGCCGCAGCGGCCCGTGATCTGAATGCCGCCCAACAGGAGATCCAAGCTCTTCGAACCGCTTACCAGTCCGACGCCACATCCACCTCCTCGAAGGTTGCGGAACTCCAGGGAGCCTTGCAGCAGGAGCGCGGTCGCAGCGAGGCGGCAACACGCGACCTTGCGGCCGCGCGGGACGAACTCAGCGCCGTGCAAGCGCTTCTGAAGCGCGAGACAGCCGGAGCAGCCGAGCTGACCGAGCAGAGGTCCATCGAGCTCAAGCAACTACGGGAAGCCTTAGGCCGGGAGCGGGCGCGGGCGGACGCGGTCTCCCGTGAACTCGCAGATGCGATCGACGAGGTTCGCTCGGCCCGAAACGTCCACGGAGGCGGATCGACTCCCCTGTTGTTCCGGCTGGACGCAACCGGAGCACCGAGCCCGATTGCGGTGCGGCATGTGACCGGCCCCCTGCAAGTCTCGGCCGATTCACTGCCGATCTCTTATTCGAACCAGACGCCACAGGTCGAGGATACAGGCTCTACCCCGGTCCGGATCAGCTCGCTCGGCGATGCGCCGCTTCCCGTGAGGGAGCCAAGCGCCTCCTCTGCCGCGTCGGCTCCAGACCAAAGGGCCTCGATTACTCCCCTTCCTGACGCCAGCAAGACGCAGGGCGCTTCCGCGCAAGCGACAAGCGACGACCGCCTGGTGATCCGCGCCGATACGCTCCTGCGGGCAGGCGACGTGAGCGGGGCCCGCCTTCTGCTCGAGCGGTCGATGGAATCGGGCAATGCACGGGCGGCGTTCCTGCTGGCCGAAACGTTTGATCCGCATTTCCTGTCGAAGCTAGGCGCCTTGGGGATCCGCAGCGATGTCGCCAAGGCCCGCGAACTTTACGCGCGGGCTCGCGCCCTCGGGATTACGCAGGCGGAAGAGCGCATGCAGGCTTTGAAACAATAAGGCTTCAACCTCAGGGGCGGCGTTTTTAGAACGGCACCCACTCTCCGCCTTCGGTCAGGGCGTCCATCGCCTCTTCGATTGCTGTGGCGGCATCGAGCAGGTGCTGCGCGGTCTGCTCGGCCCGGAGCGACGGCCCGGAGAGCACAGCCGCGCGGGCGGTCGCTTCGCGGACACGATCCATCAGATCGATCAGCGCGCCGGCGAGCGCGGCCCTCTCCTCGTCGGCGGAGGCGTCCGGTGCCTGCTGCCGCTGCTTGCGTGAGGAGAATGGGATCACGTTCGACATAGGTTTCAGAGTCCGCCTTTGCCCCGGCCGAAGCAATGGGCGAGTCACGTGATCCACAGCATTTGGCGATATAACCTGACATGAAGACTTCAGGCTACCGGGTCAGGCGTATGCCTGCGATTGGTCTTGGAGCATCGACGAAGCATCGAAACGCCGAACCGCGATACTTGGTTTTAGCCTCGCGTGCTACGGCGAAATCTCCCCTGGGGCGTCGCATTCGACCTGCATAGGATCAGGATTCACGGGTGGGCAGAGACGGGCCCGCCGTGCTATCGCGGGTTCGCCCCACCTCAGGCGGCCAAAATCGCCACAACAGAACGCCATCATGGAACTCTCGACTGCGCTCCTCCTTGCGGCTTCCGGCCTTGCGGCCGGTCTCGTCAACGCCATAGCCGGCGGAGGAACCTTCTTCACCTTTTCGGCCCTTGTGGCGGCGGGCCTTCCTCCTGTCGTCGCAAACGCCACGAGCGCAGTCGCGGTCACGCCGGCCAATCTGGCAAGCGCCTGGGCTTACCGCAAGGAGCTCATGGCCAACCTGAGGCGCTTCGCTGCCTTGGGAATCGTGAGCCTCCTGGGCGGCCTCGTCGGCGCATACATCCTGACCGTGACCAACAACGAGGCGTTCCGGCAGCTGGTGCCCTGGCTTCTCCTGTTCGCCACTCTGCTGTTTGCCGCAAGCCCCCGCATCGTGGCGCTTGCCCGGGCCATCGGTCGGCACGAGGGGCACCACCCCTCCGCCCGCGCCTGGGCGGCCGGGCTGGCGTTCCAGTTTTGCGTATCGATCTATGGCGGCTTCTTCGGCGCAGGCATGGGCATCGTGATGCTGGCGGCGCTTGCCATCACCGAGGGCGACGACTTCCACCTGATCAATTCGGCGAAGCATTTGTGCTCGACCCTGATCCAGCTGATCGCCGTCGTGCTGTTCGTCGCCGCAAGTCTGGTGAGCTGGCGTGAAACCGCTGTCGTGGGCGCGGCGTCCGTGATTGGCGGATATCTTGGGGTCGTGTTCGGCCGCCGTCTGCCCCCGGTGGCGATCCGCTGGCTCGTGATCGGCGTCGGCGCTGCGCTGACTGTTTACTTCTTCTTAAGGTAACCACGAAGACGCACTCGTCTGATGGGGATTTTTCAGACCGCCGCCTGATTCACGCCACACGAGTCACCCTAGCTGGCGCGGTGTGATTCCACCCTCTTGTGAAAAGGACGACGCCGTGGCCGAACCCAGAAACCCGTCAGGACTCGAAGGATCTCAATCGGTGAGCGCCCTCGGCCTGAGATGGGCCGCCTTGCGTGGCATGCTGACCTCGCCTCTGATCCTGATCGAGGAGCAACGGCCCCTGCGCGAGGAGCTGCTGCGGGAGCTCGGATCGATCGAACAGGATTTCGTTGCGCTGCAATCCCGCAACCCCATGGAGATTTCAGCCAAGATCGACATTGCGAAATCCGCAATCCGCGAAGGTTTGCAGGCGGGCCAGCCCTGGCTGCTCAATCTCCTGGAGAGCATCCAGTCCGACCTGCAGGCGGCAAACGCCAGGCCGACTGCGGCTCCGGCCGGACGGCCGACGACCAACCTCGTGCGCTCGCAGCAGCAGCGTCCCGAGGGAAGCACGGGCTCTGAGGCCGAGACACCTTCCGCGGCCTGATCTCCCTTGCACGACAGCAATGCGCGCCGCCTCCGTTGCGGCGCGCAAATTTTTATCAGACGAGACCAGGATCGATGGTGCTCTGGCGTTCCAGCCAGGCCGGGACCGGCAGGTTCTTTGCGCGCAGAAACTCCGGATTGAAGAGCTTGGTCTGATAGCGAGTGCCGTAGTCGCACAGCACCGTCACGATGGTGTGGCCGGGACCCAGATGCTTCGCGAGGCGGATGGCGCCCGCCACGTTAATCCCTGACGACCCCCCGAGGCACAGGCCTTCATTCTCCAAAAGATCGAAGATCACCGGCACGGCCTCTTCGTCGGGAATCTGGAACGCAACGTCGATGGGCGCTCCCTCCAGGTTCTTGGTGATGCGGCCCTGGCCGATGCCCTCCGTGATGGAGGAACCGGCCGCCTTCAGTTCGCCGGTGGTGTAGTAACTGTAGAGCGCCGCCCCCATGGGATCGGCAAGACCGATGGCGACCTTCGGGTTGCGTTCCTTCAGCGCCATGCCGACGCCCGCGAGGGTCCCGCCGGTACCGACCGCGCAAATGAACCCGTCGACTTTGCCGTCGGTCTGTTCCCAGATCTCGGGACCGGTGGTCTCGATATGCGCTTGCCGGTTCGCCACGTTGTCGAACTGGTTGGCCCAGATCGCCCCGTTCGGTTCAGAGGCGGCGAGGCGCTCGGCCAGCCGGCCCGACACTTTCACGTAGTTATTGGGATTGGCGTAGGGGACAGCTGGCACCTCGATCAGCTCGGCGCCTGCGAGCCGCAGCATGTCCTTCTTCTCCTGGCTTTGGGTGTCCGGAATGACAATGACGGTGCGAAAACCCAGGGCATTCGCCACGAGCGCCAAGCCGATGCCGGTGTTGCCGGCTGTTCCCTCGACGATCACGCCGCCGGGTCGCAGCGCCCCGCGCCTGACTGCATCCTCGATGATGGACAGCGCGGCCCGATCCTTCACGGACTGGCCTGGGTTCATGAACTCGGCCTTGCCCAAGATGGTGCATCCGGTGAGTTCGGAGGCGCGGCGAAGTTTGATCAGCGGCGTATTGCCGATTGTGGCAGGAACGTCAGGCTTGATGGTCATAGGAGCTTACCCAACAGAGGCGGCTCTCCGGCGAGAGCGAATGGAACGGGCTCTAGCCCGCCAGGTCGAGGAGATAAATTACATTTTAACTCCGTGATTATACGCGTAAATACATCTATTGACGTTTTATATCAAAAACAACATTTAATGGCGAACAAGCCGGAGGCGTACCGCCTGTCGGTCCAAACATCGGCGCGCACAAGAGGAAAGCCTATGTCCAGCTCTGCAGTGGCCTCGCCCATGCTTATCTCCAGCCGGGCGGGACTTGACGTCAACGTGCCCGCTTCTCTGGTGGCCGCAACGGGCATTCTCGGTGGCGCAGCCCTGATCGGGTCGATCGCCAATCCGAAGCAGGCGACGCTCTACATCCTGGGCGCGGCGCTCGGGCTCGTGCTTTACCACGCGGCCTTCGGATTCACTTCCGCTTGGCGCGTGTTCATCGCCGATCGCCGCGGCGAGGGCCTTCGCGCCCAGATGGTGATGCTCGCCATCGCGTCCACACTGTTCTTTCCGGTGCTGGCCTCCGGCTCCCTGTTCGGTCAGCCCGTGACCGGCCTGGTTTCACCAGCGAGCCTGTCCGTGGTCTTCGGCGCCTTCATCTTCGGCATTGGCATGCAGATGGGTGGCGGCTGCGCGTCAGGCGTCCTCTACACGGCTGGCGGCGGTTCGACCCGCATGCTGATCACGCTCGCGGCCTTCATCGCGGGCTCCGCTATCGGCGCGGCGCATCTTCACTGGTGGACGGCGCTGCCGAGCCTTCCCAAGATTTCCTTGGTCGAGGCTTGGGGCCCCTGGACGGCGCTTGCCGTGCAGCTCGCGATCTTCGCCACGATTGCGGCTGTCACCGTGGTGCTGGAAAAGCGCCGGCACGGTCGCCTAATCCCGGCTAACCCGTCTCCACGGGAGGGCCTCGCCCGCTTCCTGCGTGGTCCCTGGCCGCTGGTAGCCGGTGCGGTGGCTCTGGCGCTGTTGAACTTCGCAACTCTCTATCTGGCCGGCCGCCCTTGGGGCATCACCTCGGCCTTCGCGCTCTGGGGCTCGAAGATTGCAGCCGGAATCGGTTTCGACGTGGCGAGCTGGCCCTATTGGTCTAGCCTTGCCCGGCAGGCCGAACTGAACGGAAGCGTTTTCAATGATATCACGTCCGTGATGGATTTCGGCATTGTGCTCGGCGCGCTTCTGGCGGCGGCGCTGGCGGGCCGTTTCTCGCCGGTCTGGCGCATTCCTCTGCGCTCGGCGGTAGCCGCCGTCGTCGGCGGTCTGTTGCTCGGCTACGGCGCACGCCTCGCCTATGGGTGCAATATCGGAGCGTATTTCTCCGGCATTGCATCGGGCAGCCTGCATGGCTGGGTGTGGCTGGTGGCAGCCTTCTTCGGCAACGTCCTCGGGACGAAGGTACGCCCGCTCTTCGGTCTTGAAGTCGAGCGGGTCAAGCTGACCGCCTGCTGATCGGCTCGGTCTTGTGGCGCCGCCGCGGGACCCGAGCTCCAACTAGGCGATTCCCGGGGCCTCGGCTCTGGCCCGGGTAATGACCTCCTTGACGGTCTTGAGGGGCTGAGCGCCGCTGAGGAGATAAGCCTGCCCGCCCGCGCTGACGATGAGCGCCGGCACGCCCGAAATTCCGACCTCCCGCGCAACCCGCTCGTCTTCCACGACGGCTTGCGTATAGCGTCCACTGTCTAACCCATCGCGCAGGGCCACTGCATCGAGACCAGCCGACAGGCCGATGTCGATGAGCACATCGAGGCTGGCAAGATCGCGTCCATCTTCGAAAAAGGCCTTGAACAAGGCGCGGTTCATCTCGTCGAGCAGCCCCTGCTCCCGGGCGAATTCCGCGGCCTCGTGCGCCTTGCGGCTATAGGGCTGGACTGGCGGCAGGCGCAGCGTCATGCCGCGCTGCTCCGCCATGGGATAAACCGACTGGTTCCACACCCGATGGAGATATTCGCCATTAGGATCGAGGGTTGGCGTGGGCTCGGGCCGAAGCTCGAAGGCGCGCCAGTCGATCTGAACCTGCTCGCCGAACTCATCCTTCACCTGGTCGAGAACAGGCCGCTCCAGATAGCAGAAAGGGCAGACGTAATCGCTCCAGACCACGATCTGGATGGTATCATGCTTTTGCATCGCGCGTCTCCATGGCGGCCGGGGTTCGGCGTCCCCCATCGACGCCAGGCTGCAAGCCTCTGACGATCTGGCCGAGCGCTGTGAAATCGTCCTTTCGGCTCGACGTTTTGCGCCACGCCAGGCCAATCGTGCGCATCGGCGGATTGTCGGGAAACTGAATCAGGGCCACGCGCTGCCGGTCGACTTCCGCGGCCGCGCAGAGTTCCGGCAGGAGCGTGATCCCATGGCCCGCCGCAACCATCTGCATGATGGTGGTCAGCGACGCGGCGCCCAACGCCTTGCGGGACTGCACGTTGGCGATCTTGCAGAACTGAAGCGCCTGGTCCCTCAAGCAGTGCCCCTCCTCCAAGAGCAACAGGCGCTCGCGCACCATGCGCGCGTGCAGATTGCCGGACGACCAGCTCGGCGCTGCCTTGGCCTGAACGGCGACAAGAAACCGGTCGTCGAACAGCGCGGTCGCTTCCAGTTGGGGATGAGCCACGGGCAAGGCCAGCATCACCGCGTCGAGATCTCCGCGCACGAGCTCGTCGAGCAGCGTGTCCGTCTGGGTTTCGCGGACCAGAAGGTCGAGGGATGGGTAGCTTGCCTCCACCCTGGTCAGCAGGCTCGGCAGCACATAAGGAGCCACGGACGGGATGATCCCCAGGCGCAGTGCGCCCGTGAGCACGCCCCGCTGCTGGCGGGCAAATTCGCTCAGATCGCGAACATGATGCAGGATCGTTTCGGCCCGCGCGGCGATTTCCTGACCGGCCGAGGTCAGCGAGACACTGTTTCCCCGCCGCTCGACAAGTCTAACTCCCAGCTCCTGCTCGAGCTCCTTCACCTGCATCGAGAGCGCCGGCTGTGTCACGGCGCATTGCTGGGCCGCCATGCCGAAATGGCGGGTGCGCGAGAGCGTTTCAAAATAGCGGAGCTGTCTGAGCGTCACCATGCCGATAAGAATAACTGATCGGACGGCGCATGCAAAGCGATTGGACCTGATCATGCCCCTCGGCCATGGTTCCGCCCAAGCTTTGGAGAGGACCATGACCAAAAGCACCATCATGACGACGACGGGCGGCGCGCCGATCCCGGACAACCAGAACAGTATCTCGGCCGGCGAGCGCGGCCCGCTGCTCCTGCAGGACTACCAGCTGATCGAAAAGCTGGCGCACCAGAACCGCGAACGCATCCCGGAACGCGTCGTGCACGCCAAGGGCTCGGCCGCCTACGGCACGCTCACCATCACGCAGGACATCACCCGCTACTCGAAGGCGAAGGTGTTCTCGGAAATCGGCAAGCAGACGGAAGTGTTCCTGCGCTTCTCGACCGTGGCCGGCGAGCGCGGCGCGGCCGATGCGGAGCGCGACGTGCGGGGCTTTGCCCTCAAGGTCTACACGGAAGAGGGCAACTGGGACATCGTGGGCAACAACACGCCTGTGTTCTTCGTGCGCGATCCGGTGAAGTTCCCCGACTTCATCCGCACGCAGAAGCGTCACCCGGCCACGAACCTGCGCTCGGCCACGGCCATGTGGGATTTCTGGTCGCTCAGCCCCGAGACTCTGCATCAGGTAACGATCCTGTTCTCGGATCGCGGCCTGCCTGTCGGCTACCGGTTCATGCACGGCTTCGGCTCGCACACCTACTCGTTCATCAACGAGGCGGGCGAGCGCTTCTGGGTCAAGTTCCACTTCAAGTCCATGCAGGGCATCAAAACCTGGTCGAACCGCGAGGCCGAGGCCGTTGTCGCCAAGGACCGCGAGAGTGCCCAGCGGGACCTCTATGAGGCGATCGAGAACGGTGACTTCCCGCACTGGAAGTTCTGCGTTCAGATCATGCCCGAGACGGACGCGGAGAAGACCTCCTACAACCCCTTCGACGTCACCAAGGTGTGGCCTCACGCGGAGTATCCGCTGATCGAAGTGGGCGTGCTCGAGCTCAACCGAAACGCGGCGCACTACTTCGCCGAAGTCGAGCAGTCCTCGTTCTCGCCGTCGAACATCGTGCCCGGCATCGGCTTCTCGCCGGACAAGATGCTCCAGGGCCGTATTTTCGCCTATGCGGATGCGCATCGCTACCGGGTCGGCACCCATTACGAGGCGTTGCCGGTGAATCGTCCGCGCTGTCCGGTGAACCACTACCACGCGGATGGCGGCATGCTGTTCGACGTGCCCAACCGCGGCAATGCCTACTACGAGCCGAACTCCTTCAGCGGACCGGTGCAGACGCAGCGCGCCGCTGAGCCGCCGCTCAAGATCTCGGGCGATGCGGACCGCTACGATCACCGCGCCGGCAACGACGATTACAAGCAGCCGGGCGATCTCTTCCGCCTGATGACGCCCGCCGAGCAGGGACGCCTCATGGACAACATCGCGGAAGCCATGCAGGGCGTGCCGCAGGAGATCGTGAAGCGACAGATCGTGCACTTCTACCTGGCCGACAAGGCCTATGGCCTTGGTGTCGCAGACCGCTTGGGACTCAAGGGCGCGGTGTTGATCCAGGCGGCCGAATAGACTAAACCTCCGGCGAGGCAACGATTCTAGGCGGCTCAGGGGCAACCCTGGGCCGCTTTTTCGTTGCGGCTCAGATGAGCCCTTCGCCCTGAAGGAACGGATTGGTCTGCCGCTCCTGGCCGATGGTGCTCGTGGGGCCGTGACCGCAGATAAAGGCCACGTCGTCGCCCAGCGGCAGCAACTTCTCCTTGATGGAACGGATCAGCGCTTTTCCATCGCCACCGGGCAGATCCGTGCGACCGACCGATCCCTGAAACAGTACATCTCCCACGATGGCGAAGCGCTGGGTTGGCGACACGAATACGACGCTGCCGGGCGAATGGCCCGGGCAATGCAGGACGTCGAGAGCGAGGTCACCGATTGTCACGGTGTCACCTTCGTTGAGCCAGCGATCCGGCGTCACCGCGCGAGCGTCCCCGATTCCGTAGCCTTGGCCGGTCTCGGCCAAGCGGTCGAGCAGAAAACGATCCGCCTCATGCGGACCTTCGATCGGCACCCCGAGATCTTCCTTCAATTGGGCCGCGCCGCCTGCGTGATCGATATGGCCATGGGTCAGGATAATCTTTTCGACCGTTATGCCCATCTCCGCGATGGCCTGCCGAATGCGGTCGAGATCGCCCCCGGGATCGATCACCGCCCCTTTCTTGGTCTGATCGTTCCACAGCAGGGTGCAGTTCTGCTGGAACGGCGTCACGGGAATGATGGCGGCGCGGACTTCTGTCACAGGGAACCCTCAACTGATGCACGCAGCACATATAGCGGGTGAGGGTCCGTTTGAACCCCCAGGGCCGCGCGCTCCTTCTATTGACCTCGCATCGCGGTGGTTCACATAGTCCCGGCACAGAATCAGAGAGAGACATCACCATGGAAACACGGGCCGCAGTCGCCTGGGAGGCCGGCAAGCCTCTCACCATTGAGACCATTCGCATCGAGGGTCCGCGTCCAGGGGAAGTGCTCGTGGAGGTGATGGCGACCGGCGTCTGCCACACGGACGCTTACACCCTGTCGGGCCTCGACTCGGAGGGCAAGTTTCCGGCGATCCTCGGCCATGAGGGCGCAGGCATCGTGCGCGAAGTCGGCGCCGGCGTGACGACGCTCAAACCCGGCGATCACGTGATCCCGCTCTACACGCCCGAATGCCGCAACTGCAAATCCTGCCTGTCCCGGCGCACCAATCTCTGCACGGCAATCCGATCCACGCAGGGGCAGGGCCTGATGCCGGACGGCACCTCACGCTTCCGCTGCGACGGCGACACCGTATTCCACTACATGGGCTGCTCCACCTTCGCCAATTTCACGGTGCTGCCGGAGATCGCCCTGGCCAAGGTCCGCGAGGACGCACCCTTCGACAAGATCTGCTACATCGGCTGCGGTGTCACCACGGGCATCGGCGCGGTGATCTACACCGCGAAGGTGTGGCCCGGCGCGAATGTGGTGGTGTTCGGCCTCGGCGGCATCGGCCTCAACGTGATCCAGGGCGCCCGCATGGTCGGAGCCGACAAGATCATCGGCGTCGACATCAACCCGGCAAAAGTCGAAATGGCGAAGAAGTTCGGCATGACGGACTTCATCAACCCGAAAGAGGTCGGCAACGACAAGGTCGTGCAGGCCATCGTCGATCTCACCGGCGGTGGGGCGGATTTCTCGTTCGACGCCACGGGCAACACGGACGTGATGCGCCAAGCATTGGAATGCTGCCATCGCGGCTGGGGCGAGAGCATCATCATCGGCGTGGCGGAAGCCGGCAAGGAAATCGCCACCCGTCCGTTCCAGCTCGTCACGGGCCGTGTCTGGAAGGGCACGGCGTTTGGCGGCGCGCGCGGCCGCACGGACGTGCCGAAGATCGTCGACTGGTATATGGAGGGCAAGATCAACATCGACGACCTGATCACCCACAAGATGCCCCTTGAGGAGATCAACACCGCCTTCAACCTCATGCATGAGGGCAAGTCGATCCGCTCCGTGATCGTCTACTGAGCGAGGGCAAGCGCTTGAGCTTCGAGACGGTCTCGCAATCGCGCTGCTTCAACGGCACGCAGTTCGTCTATCGCCATGCATCGCATGAGACAGGCACGCCCATGCGTCTTGCCGCCTACGTTCCGCCCCAGGCGGAACACGGCAAGGCGCCGGTGGTCTGGTTTCTCTCCGGCCTGACCTGCACGGAGGAGAACTTTACCGTGAAGGCAGGCGCGCAGCGCGTGGCCGCCGAACTCGGCCTGATCCTCATCGCACCCGACACCAGCCCGCGGGGCGAAGGAGTCCCGGACGATCCCGAGGGTGCTTATGACTTTGGCCTTGGGGCGGGCTTCTATGTGGACGCCATACAGGAACCGTGGGCGAAGAACTATCGCATGCGCTCCTATATCGAGCGCGAGCTGCCGGCCCTGGTGGCGGAAAACCTTCCAGCCGACATGGGCCGCCAGGGGATCATGGGCCATTCCATGGGCGGCCACGGGGCGCTGACCATCGCGCTGCGGAATCCGGACCGTTTCCGCGCCGTTTCGGCCTTCGCGCCGATCGCCTCGCCGATGAACTGCCCCTGGGGCGACAAGGCCCTGTCGGGCTATCTCGGGCCCGACTGCTCCACTTGGCGGGAATACGACGCCTGTGCGCTCATCGAGGACGGCGCGCGGGTGCGCGATCTCCTGGTCGATCAGGGAGCGGCCGACAGCTTCCTGGAAACACAGCTCAAGCCCGAACTGCTGGAGCAGGCCTGCGTTAGGGCGGGTATTCCGCTGACCCTGCGCCGCCAGCACGGCTATGACCATTCCTACTTCTTCATCGGCTCCTTCATCGAGGATCACCTTCGTTGGCATGCCGAGAGGCTGAAAGCTTAACGGCCATTTCGAGGTATTCGACCACCAGCGACCCAAACGAAATCATGGCTTTGCAAGGTGTTCTGGCGCACCGCGGCAGAAATGACGCAGAGGAATAGATGTGCCTGGAACGATAGAGCATAGCTCTAAAAGCCTAAAGCGGCTAAGAGTGCATTCCTTCGTGCGAATCTTTCAGACCCTTGATCCCAGAAGCATCGACCATGGAACAGACCCGCGAGCCCATCCTGACCCCGAATGCCGGCAAGCTTGCCAGCAAGGCCATTGATCTTACCAAATCCGCCCTTGCGTCGGAGGCCAGCAAGGCTGCGATCAGAACCGCGATCACCAAGGGTCCTGATGGTCTCATGCAGCACTTGGCCCAGGCAGCCCAGAAGGCAGCGCCCGACCCGATCACTCACGCGCGCCTCCTGCTCGCCGAGCAGAGCCAGAACTTCGACGTGATGCGCGGCGCCATCGGCCAGATCGGCCAGTCCCTCGCGCATCTCCATGAAACAGCTCCGGACGCGCAGGCGCAGCAGCCCTACACCGTCGCGTTGCTCAACGCCCAGGCGGAGGCGATCCAAGGGCTGACCCTTCTGGTGCTCAAGGGCCAGCAGGTTCAGGCGGAGTTGATCAATGCCGTGGATGCCCAAGCTCATCGGGCGGCTCCCTCCGGCATGCCGAAGTGGGGCTATTACGCCATGGGGGGCATGATGGTCTGGAGCATGCTGAGCATGGTCTTCTCGTCGATCTTCTAAACTTCGAGAAGCGCTAAACATCCCGCAGTCTTGTTTGCCTCTTTACGTCACTTTCCATTAAATGCCATGGATTCGTGGGGACAGGTCCATGCTCGACGCCAAAAAACTTCTTGATGCCTTGGGAACGCCTGCCAGTCCGCCGGCGCCCGCTGCGGCTGCGCCAGCCCCGTCGCCTGACGCGCCTCCCAAGCCAGCCGAGGCTAAGCCTAGCGCGGCTGTTCCGTTGGGAGCTGGAACGTTGCTGAGCGAGCTGATCGGCTATGCGAACCAACCGTCGCGCCCGCCTGCCCAGGAGTCGACCCAGGATTCAGCATCGGAGCCCCCTGCCGAGGGAGAACAGGCTCCAGCTCAACCCAAGCCCGCCAAGGCAGCTCCCCAGCAGCCGGCGGACCTGACGGATCTGGTTCTCGGAAAGGTCCAAGACTTCCTCAAAACTCCGCAGGGGAACGCCGCCGCGAATGCGGTCGTCATCGGCTTGACCAAGGCCATGGTCAACTCGGAAGCGGGACGCAAGCTGACGGCCACCGCCAAGACCAAGGGCACTGCTCTCTTCAACCGCTTCCTGAACAAGGGAGCCGGGCCCGCGCCTGTCATCGACGGCACGGCGGCCCTGGTTCCGCAGTCCGAAATGGCCGCTCTCGCGCCCCCTGCCGAAGTGACGGCCGCAAGCGGCGAAACCGCCCTTCTGGTGATGCGGGCCATGATCGCGGCCGCCGCCGCCGATGGCCGGGTCGACGAGGGCGAGCGCGAACGGATCCTGGGAACCCTGAAGCGCGCCGGGATCGGTCAGGAAGGGGTTGCCCTCATCGAAGCGGAGCTCGCCCGACCAGCCAGCGTGGCGGATCTGGCCGCTGCCGTGAAGACGCCCGAGATGGCCGTGCAAGTCTATACGGCGGCGCGGCGCATCATCACGCCCAACACGGTGGAGGAGCGGGTTTTCCTTGCCCACCTGTCCGGCGCGATTGGCCTCGATCCGCGGAGTGTTGCCCAAATCGACGCCGCCGCCTCAGGAGCGTTCCAGGCCTGAGGGCCCTCCCTCAGGTCCTGCCGAACAGGTCCGGGCGCTGGATCCGCAGGGCTTGCACGAGCATCACAGTCTTGAGATCCGTGATGTCGCCCCGCTCCAGCAGGTCGACCAGATCATTGAAGCCGACCTCCAGCACCTCGATATCCTCGCTCTCCTCGGCAAGACCGCCCCCCTCGGCGACCCGGTCGGCTGCTGTGTAGGGCGCCAGAAAGAGCGAGATGCGCTCCGTTGAATAGCCTGGGGAGGTCCAGATCACGCCGACAGGTTCGAGCGTCGTCAGGCGAAGGCCCGCCTCTTCCATGGCCTCGCGCCTTGCGCACGTCTCGGGATCGTCCTCATCGAGAAGTCCGGCAATGGCCTCCATGAGGTTCGGCTCGCCCCCGGCCTGCAGGACCGGGGCGCGGAACTGCCGGACCAGGATGACCTGTCGCCGCTCAGGGTCATAGGCGAGCACAGCCGCCGCGTCCGGGGCGACCACGACCTCCCGTCCGATCATCTGCCCATCGGGAGCCTGTATGCTGAGCTTGAGCAGATCATGCCGTCCCTCAAAGAGGGTTTCCGCCTTGACGATCCGATGGCCGGTCACGTGTGTTCCTTCCTGTCCCGGTTGAGCATGTGCCCGGAACAACGCCAAAGGGCGCAGATGGTCTCCACGATGATCGACATTTGAAGCTTGGCGGCCCCTTTGCGCGTTATCGGCGGGAGGCCGAGAAGGGAGTCCTGTGGAACATCTGGTTCAAGCCATCAAGGAGCGGCAGGCCATTTTGTTTGCCGGTGCCGGCGTTTCGATGACCGTGGGGCTGCCCTCGTGGCGAACCCTCGTGGAGCACATCGCCAAGGAACTGGGGGTCGATCTCAGCGAATTCGCCGAAGGCGACATCAATCACCTTACGTTGGCGGAATTCTACCGGATCCGGCAGGGCAGCATCGGGCCCCTGCGCAGCTGGATGGACCGCAACTGGACCATTCCGGAGGAAGCCCTGAAGGCTTCCCGGGTGCACGAGCTCATCTGCCGGCTCGAATTTCCCATCATCTACACGACGAATTTCGACCGGAACCTGGAATCCGCCTTCGATCTCCACGGCAAGGATTACGTGAAGATCGTCAATGCCAAGGATGTGGCCCGCGTCCGGGAGGGCGTACCGCAGATCGTGAAGTACCACGGCGACTTCGACGACGATAAGTCCATCGTCATCGCCGAGACGGATTACCTCGACCGCCTGTCCTTCGAGTCGCCCCTGGACATCAAGTTCCGGTCGGATGCGCTGGGCAAGACCATCCTGTTCATCGGCTACAGCATGACCGACCTGAACATCCGCTTCCTGCTGCACCGGCTTTGGAAGACCTGGTGCGGATCGGGCTACGAGCGGGACCGGCCACCCTCTTACGTGTTCATGCTCCGGCACAACCCGGTCGAGGAAGCTGTCCTGGAGCAATGGGGCCTGCGGGTCCTGACCGAGAAGGACTGCCCGCCCGATCAGGCGCTGGAAGTCTTTCTCACCAAGCTCAGCGACGCGGTCGAGGAGAAAAATGCTGCTGCGTAACTTGCATCGTCATTCCCCTGTGCCAATGTCGGGCGCTCCTCGGGGATAAGACACTTCATGGCCCAAGCCCGCCGCCTCTCCCTCCGCGATGTCCTGACGGACAAGCGCATCGGCCTCATGCTGCCGCTGGGCTTCTCGTCCGGATTGCCCTTCCTGCTGGTGTTCAGCACTCTTTCGGCCTGGCTGCGAGAGGCCGGGATTTCCCGCACCGAGATCGGGATGCTGAGCTGGGTGGCGCTTGCCTATTCGTTCAAGTTTCTCTGGGCTCCCATTGTGGACCGCTATGACGTGCCGGCTCTGTCGCGGCTTCTTGGACGGCGACGCGGCTGGATGGCCCTGTCGCAGCTCATGACCGCCGCCGGTCTGATCGGCATCGCGTCCAGCAATCCGCAGACCAACCTCAGCCTGACCATCGTGTCGGCCCTTCTGGTTGCCTTTGCGTCGGCCACGCAGGACGTGGTCATCGATGGCTGGCGCATCGACGCGGCTTCGACCGAACGGCAGGGCATGATGGCGGCATCGCTTCAGCTCGGCTACCGGCTTGCCCTCATCTGCGCGGGAGCCGGAGCCCTCTACATCGCCGAGTTCGTGAACTGGCGCAGCGCCTATCTGGCCATGGCGGCCCTTATGGGAATCGGGCTCGTGGGCACATTGCTCGCGCCGCGCCTCGACGAGGGAGCAGCCCGGACGCGTGTCCCGTTCGTGCAGGCAATTATCGAGCCCC
Source organism: Microvirga aerophila (assembly GCF_003332305.1). GTDB lineage: Bacteria > Pseudomonadota > Alphaproteobacteria > Rhizobiales > Beijerinckiaceae > Microvirga > Microvirga aerophila. The sequence goes on from NZ_QOIO01000026.1 coordinate 33,423, forward strand.
TGAGCGACCTGTTCCAGCGCAAGGGCATGATGCTGGTCCCGATCCTGGCCCTCATCGCGTGTTTCCGCCTGCCGGACTTCGTAGCAGGCGTCATGGCGAACCCGCTCTATATCGACCTCGGCTTCTCCAAGGCCGACATTGCCAACGTATCGAAACTCTACGGCGTCTGGATCGGCATCATCGGGGCGTTCGCCGGCGGATTGGCGCTGACGCGGCTCGGCCTCTGGTGGACTCTCCTCATCGGAGCGTTCATCGCCGCATCCTCGAATCTGATGTTCGCGTGGCTGGCGCTGGAAGGCGCGCGGCTCGAGCTCCTGATCCTGTCGATCAGCATCGACAACTTCGCGTCCGGCTTCGCAGGCTCGGCGCTGATCGCCTACATGTCGGGCCTGACCTCGCCAGGATTCGCCGCGGCCCAATACGCGCTTCTCAGCTCGCTTTATGCCCTGCCGGGCAAGCTCATCGGCGGAGCCTCCGGGGCGGTGGTGGATGCCTATGGCTATCCGCTGCTCTTCACCGCAACCGCCAGCATCGGCATTCCGCTCGTGATCCTCTGCCTCGTGGTGCGGCGCGACACGATGAAGACGGTCGAAGAAAGGCGCATCGAGGAACCAGAGAGCTCTCCGGCCGTAGGCGCAGGATCGCGGGCTTGAGGCGGCCCTAGATGGTCATCCCGGACGCCACAGGCGACCCGGGATCGTGTGCAGGATCAAGCGCTATTCTGGTCGAACGATCCCGGGTTCTGCTCCGCAGCCCCGGGATGACACTAAAGGGGGGCTGCTTAAACCCAGCCGCCATCCACGAGATACGTCTGCGCCGACATGGCGCTCGAATCGTCCGAGCCGAGGAAGAGCGTGAAATTGGCGATGTCCTGCGGCACGAGGCGGCGCTTGACGCACTGACGGTTCATGAGCTCCGCCTCGCCCTCCGGCGTGAGCCAGAGATCGATCTGGCGCTGGGTCATGATCCAGCCCGGCACCACGCAATTGACGCGGATGTTTCGGTCGCCAAGCTCGCGCGCCAGCGCGCGGGTGAGGCCCACAACGGCGGATTTCGCCGTCTTGTAGGCCGCAAACGAGTCGTTGCTGACCAAGTAGCTCGTGGAGCCCATATTGATGATCGAGCCGCCGCCGGCCTTCTCCATATCGGGCAGCACCGCCTGTGTGGCGAAGAACTGGTGGTCGAGGTTGGTGGCGAAGCGCTCGCGCCAGTATTCAGGCGTCACCTGATCGATGGTATGGCGATCGTCGCGGGCGGCGTTGTTGACCAGGATCGTGATCGGACCCAGCGCCTCGCTGGCGCGCCGGATCGCAGCCTGCAGGGCGGGGACGTCGCGCACGTCGCTGTGCTCGAAATGCACGCGCTCGCCGAGGCGCTTCGCCAGGTCCTGGCCGGCCTCCTGGTTGTAGTCGAGGATGGCGACCTTGCTCCCCTGCGCGTGAAAGGCCTGGGCGATGCTCTCGCCGATGCCGCTCGCGCCGCCGGTGATGAGGACGGTCTTGTCCTTGAGGGAGCCGTAAACAGTCTGGGTCATGAATGCTTGCTTCCTGAATGAATAAGGGGTCAGCTCGTGCCGGGTCCCGGCGTTGCGCCAGGCGGGCATTTGCCCAGAATGATCATGCCCAGCACCTCGTCCTGCGTCACGTCCGATACGGCCGCCGATCCCACCAGCTTGCCGTTCTTCATCACGCTGACCCGGTCCGCAAGGCCGAACACGTCATGAATGTCGTGGCTGATGAGGAAAATGCCGATGCCTTCTTTCTTAAGCTGGAGCACGAGATCAGCCACCTGCTGAGTCTCGGCGGGTCCGAGGGCCGCCGTCGGCTCGTCCATGATCAGCACGCGGGCGTTGAAGTAGATCGCGCGGGCAATCGCCACGGACTGGCGCTGACCGCCCGACAAGGCCTTCACGGGTTCCTTGAAGCGGCGGAAATGCGGATTGAGGCGCGCCATCACCTTGCGGGTCTCGGACTCCATCGTGGCGTCGTCCAGGGTGCCGTAGGGCGTCAGCACCTCGCGGCCGAGGAAGATGTTGCCGGCTGCGTCGATGTTGTCGGCAAGCGCCAGCGTCTGGTAGATCGTCTCGATCCCGTAGCGCTTGGCGTCGCGCGGCGTTCCGATATCGGCCTTTTCGCCATTCACGTAGATCTCGCCCGCATCCGGCCTGTAGGCCCCGGATAGGATCTTGATGAGAGTGGACTTGCCCGCGCCGTTATGGCCGAGAAGTCCCACCACCTCGCCGGGGCGCAAGTCCACTGAGACGCCGTCAACCGCCTTGATGCCGCCGAACGCGATGGAGATGTCGCGCATCTCCACCAGGGGCGTTGTGCCGTTTTGCTTCATGGCGCTCTCCCTTACTTGATGCGGCGGCGATAGAGGCTGTCGACGAAGACCGCCAGCACCAGCACGGCTCCGACGACGATGTTCTGCAGGGGCGTGTCAACGCCGAGCAGCACCATGCCCGATTGCAGGGACTGCATGACGAGCGCGCCGAGCATCGCGCCGGCAATCGTGCCGACGCCGCCGGCCAGAGACGTGCCGCCGATGACCGCCGAGGCGATCACGTAAAGCTCGTCCAGAGAGCCCGCGGAATTCGTCGCCGCGTTGAGGCGCGCCGTCGAGATGCAGGCGGAGATGCCGCACAAGACTCCCATGAGGCCAAACACCTTCATGAGGGTCCAGCGGGTGTTGATGCCCGACAGTTCCGCCGCCTCCGGGTTGCCGCCAATGGCAAACACGTAGCGGCTGAAGCGCAGGCGGCGCGCCAGGAACGTCATGGCGAGACCGACCACAATGGCGATCAGCACCGGCAGGGCGACCCCGTGGGGGATGAACAACCCCCCATCAGGCCACGGGATGCCGTTGGCCTCCGCCCAGCGCCGCGCCGTGCCGGCAGGCAGCGGGTAGGCATTGGCGATGGCGGCCGCGATCAAAACGGCTCCGCAGGCGAAAAGCGCGATGACCGCGTCTCCCCAGCCGGGACGGACCGGAAAACCGAAGCGGATGCGCCGGCGTCGGGCAAGGCCGAGCGCCACGACGATGAGTCCGCAGGCGATTGCGGCGATCACCCAGGTGGCGGTAGCGCCGAGCGCTCCTTCCACGCCGCCTCCGAAGGCCTTGAAGCGCGTGTCCATGGGGGCCACGGTCTGGCCGGTGGTGACCCACCAGGCCGCGCCGCGCCAGATGAGGAGGCCGCCCAGGGTTACGATGAAGGACGGGATCGCCAGATAGGCGATGAGCCAGCCCTGAAAGAGCCCGATGGCGCCGCCGATCACGATGGCTGCTGCGACCGCGATGGGAGCCGTGAGCCAATGCTCGAAACCGAGCCAGGCCGGCAGCCATTGCACCTGCAGCACGCCGATGATCATGCCGACGACGCCGAGGATTGCGCCCACCGACAGGTCGATGTTGCGGGTGACGATGACGAGCACCATGCCGGTCGACATGACCGCGATGGAGGCGGTTTGAACCGAGAGGTTCCACAGGTTGCGCGGCGTCAGGAAGACCCCGCCCGACAGGATGTCGAACCCGATCCAGATCACCGCAAGCGCCGCCAGCATGCCGAGCATGCGGACATCGATCTCGAGCTTCGACAGGAGCGAGCCTGACATGGCTCCCTGTGGCGGTGCGGTCGTCGCAATCGGTGCGGTCATGGCAGGCCCTTGGATGATCGGATGACGTTCCGGGCCCGCAGAGCGGACCCGGAATCAATCGGCGCGACAATGGGAGTAGGCTTTGTCATGGAGGCCGTGAGGCCACGTCTGTCGCACCTTTTGGCCGGCGCAATCCCTGATGGACTGCGCGGACGGCAGGACAGTTAGTTGCAGACCTTCACGGAGCCCGGCTTCACGCCCTGGCAGACCACATCCTTCGTGACCCAGCCGGCGTCGATGACAACGTTGAGGTTGTCCTTCGTGACCGCCACGGGCGTAAGGAACAGGGCGGTCATGTTCTGCTTCTTGGGGCCGAGGCTCCACGGCTTAGCGCCCTGGATCTCGCTGAGCTTCTTGCCGCCTGCGAGCTGCACGGCGATCTCCGCGGCCTTGCCGCCGAGTTCACGGGCATCCTTGAACACCGTGACCGTCTGCGTGCCGAGCGCCACGCGGTTGAGCGCGGCCTTGTCGGCGTCCTGGCCGGAGACTGGCACCGAGCCCGACAGGCCTTGGGCCGCGAGGGCCGCAATCGCGCCGCCGGCGGTGCCGTCATTGGCGGCGATCACCGCATCGATCTTGTTGTTGTTCTTGGTCAGGAACTGCTCCATGTTCCGCTGCGCGTTGGCCGGAAGCCAGCCATCCGTGTAGGCCTCGCCGGCATTCTTGATCTTGCCGGAATCCATGGCGGGCTTGAGCACTTCCATGGAGCCCTGGAACAGGAAGTTGGCGTTCGGGTCCGAACCCGAGCCCTTGATGAACGCATAGTTGCCTTCCGGCTTCACCTTGAGGATCTCTCGGGCCTGAAGGCGGCCGACCTCGACGTTGTCGAAGGTGAGATAGAAGGCCTGCGGGATCTCGATGAGGCGGTCGTAGCCCACCACCGCGATGCCTTCAGCCACAGCCTTCTCGACCGCCGGACGGACGGCGTCCGCGTCCTGCGCCAGGATGATCAGGGCCTTGGCGCCGCGGGAGATGAGGCTCTCGATGTCCGTGAGCTGCTTGGCGGGGGAGGACTGGGCGTCGGCCGACACATAGGTGCCGCCGGCCTTCTCGACCGCGGCCTTGATGGCGGCCTCGTCGGTCTTCCAGCGCTCTTCCTGGAAGTTCGACCAGCTGACGCCGACAACGGGACCTTTTCCCTGCGCGAAGGCAGCGGTCGCCGACAGTGCGAGAGCCGCAAGGCTGATCAGAGCATGTTTCTTGGACACCATAAAATTCCTCCTAGGCGGCATTTCCTCGAAATGCCCGGTTGTCATGGCCGATCACGTCTCAGGTTCGACGTGAGGCTGCCATGCTTTATTTTTCGAGCCCGGAAATAATTATCCGGTCCTCTGTGGCCTTCAAGCACCTTTTTCCTCATCCCTTGGTCGGATATCCCGAGCATCGGGAGTTGTTTTATTCATTTCATGAACAAATAAGGCCTATGTCGATGAACCCGCTCTCCCCTCGCGAAGCCGCCCGGCGTCGTCTGCTTGATACGTTGCGCCGCGAGGGCCCCATGGCCAGGGTGGAAATCGGCCAGCAGCTCGGCATGAGCCCGGCCAGCGTTTCCGATTTAACCGCTAGCCTCCTCGACGAAGGCATTCTGGTGGCAGACGAGACTGGGGAATCGGGCGCGGGCCTCTTGCGTGGCCGTCCCAAGGTGCGCCTCACCTTCGCGGATACCCTCGGGTCCGTGATCGGAGTCTGGACCGGCTTCAATCGCATCGAGCTACGCCTCGTGGACAGCGCCGGGCGAAACCGGGCGAGCCGCCATATCGAGCGGCCTCTTCGCAATCTCGCGGCCGAAGAACTCATGGATGTGCTGGCCGAGACCATTACCGCCTTCGCGCGGGAAACCGGCGCGCCGGACGTGAAGGCCATTGGCCTCGCGTGCCAGGGCTACGTGGACACCCGGGACGGGATCGTGGCCTGGAGCCCGGTGCTGGGCACCCGCGACATTCCCCTCGCGGCCGGCCTCGGTCAACGGCTCGGCCTGCCGGTGCTGATCGAGAACGACGCCAGCGCCATGGCGTTCGCCATCGCCCAGCGGCACACGGAACTCCGGTCCGGGCGCACGGCCTGCCTGATGGTCGGCGACGGTGTGGGTTTGGGATTTCTGATCCAGGGGGAGCTCTATCGCGGAGCGCGCTTCGGCGGCAGCGAGTTCGGCCACGTGCGCCTGCGCCGGAGCGGACCGCAATGCCGCTGCGGCGGGCGCGGCTGCATCGAGGCCTTTCTGGCCGATTACGCCCTGCACCGGGACGCGCAGCTCATAGACCACCGGCCCGCCCCGACCGTGCTGATCCCGGGCGAGGACGCAATGGACGCCATCGTGGCCCAAGCGCGGGCCGGCGACACGGCCCTGTCCGGCCTCTTCCGTGAAGCCGGGGAAGTGTTGGGCGATGCGGTCAGCATCCTGATCCAGACGCTCGAGCCCGATCACATCGTGATCTGCGGCCCCGGCACCCGGGCCATGGACCTGCTGCGCCCCTCCTTCGAGACCGCGCTCGAATCGCAGACGATTCCCGAGCTGCGGGCGCTCGCCACGATCCAGGTGGTGGAATCCTCCATGGATCTCCTGACCGAGGGCGTGGTCATGCAGGCCCTGCGGGAACTGGACTACGGCCTGGCGCGCCTCAAGGCTGCATAAGCGGCCGCCGGGCATAGCCATCCGGGCCCGAAAACATTATCTCTTTCCGTGACCCTTTCCTCACGAACGAGACCCATGGCTTCCTCCCGTCCCGTCCAAGCCGGCGACCACGTCTTCCTCGTCGACGGCTCCTCCTTCATCTACCGGGCCTACTTCCAGTCCATGAACCAGGACTCGAAGTACAATTCCCGCATCTCGGACGGGATGCCGACCGGGGCCGTGCGCCTCTTCGTGTCCAAGCTCCTGCAATTCGTCCGCGACGGCGCGGCGGGCCTCAAACCCACCCATCTGGCCATTGTGCTCGACAAGTCCGAGGGCTCGTTCCGCAAGGAACTCTACGAGGACTACAAGGGCCATCGGCCGGACGCGCCGGACGACCTGAAGGTGCAGATGCCCCTGATGCGCGAGGCGATCCGGGCCTTCGGTCTGGAGCCCATCGAGCAGGAGCGATACGAGGCGGACGACCTCATCGCCACCTACACGCAGGAGGCCAAGGCCCGGGGCGCGAACGTGCTCATCGTCTCGTCCGACAAGGACCTGATGCAGCTCGTGGGGCCGCTTGTGTGCTTCTACGATTTCGAATCCGGCTCCAAGGGCAAGCCCGGCTACCGGCCTGAGCGAAACCTGGACGAGGCGGCCGTCACCGAGCGCTGGGAGGGCATTCCGCCCGAGAAGATCGGGGACGTGCTGGCCCTCATGGGCGACACCTCCGACAACGTGCCGGGGGTGCCGGGCATCGGCCTGAAGACCGCCGCTCAGCTCATCAAGGACTTCGGCGACCTGGAAACCCTCCTGGAGCGCGCGCCCGAGATCAAGCAGCCCAAGCGCCGCGAGACCCTGATCAACAATGCCGAGTCGGCGCGGCTGTCCAAGAAGCTCGTAACCCTGGACTGCGCAGCCCCGTTGCCGGTGTCCCTGGACGAGCTGCGCCTGCCGGAGCCGGACCCGAAAACGCTCGTGGGCTTCCTGAAAGCCATGGAATTCAACTCGCTGACCCGGCGCGTAGCGGAACTCTATGACGCCGACCCGACGGCGATCGAGCCCGATCCGCGCCTCATGCCGGGTGGCGATGCGATCCGCTGGGAGCGGGTCGGCAGCACTCCGCCTCTGGACGAAACCGCCATGCCGTTCTTCGGCGCGGTCGACCCAGTCTCGGGGGAGGTCGATCCCTTCGCCGGGCTCGACCTGCCGGAAATCGCCGCGCGCAAACCCGTCGAGGGCTTGGGCACCCCGTCACAGCTTGCCGCAAGGCGCGCGACGGAAGCCTCGAGCATGCCCTTCGAGGTGCAAAATTATGAGACGGTCACGGACCTGGGACGCCTGAAGGAACTGGTTGCTCAAGGGCGCGAGAAGGGCGTTGTCGCGGTCGATACCGAGACCAGCGCCCTCGACGCGAACCTCGCCGATCTCGTGGGCTTCTCGCTTGCGCTGGAACCCGGCAAGGCGGTCTATGTGCCGCTCCAGCATCGCGGCGACTCGGATCTTTTCGGCGGCGGTCTCGTGCCGGGCCAGATCCCGGTCACGGATGCGCTCGATGCGATCCGTCCGCTCCTGGAGGACCCGGCGGTCCTCAAGATCGGCCAGAACCTGAAATACGATTGGATCGTATTCAAGCGCCACGGCATCGACGTGCGCCCCTTCGACGATACCATGCTGATCTCCTATGTGCTCGACGCCGGCAAAGGCCCGCACGGCATGGACGAGCTGTCCCGCCGCCATCTCGGGCACTCCCCCATCAGCTTCGGCGACGTGGCAGGCACCGGGCGTAGCAAAGTGACCTTCGACAAGGTCGAGATCGCAAAGGCAACCGCCTACGCAGCCGAAGACGCGGACGTGACCTTGCGCCTTTGGCAGATGCTGAAGCCCCGTCTCGGAGCCGAGCATCGCGCCACCGTCTACGAGACGCTGGAGCGTCCGATGGTCGACGTGGTGGCCAGGATGGAAATGCGCGGCATCGCGGTCGATCGCCAAATCCTCAGTCGCCTGTCTGGCGATTTCGCCCAGACGCTGGCGCGCCTTGAGGACGAGATCCATGAGATGGCCGGCGAGAAATTCGCCCTCGGCTCCCCGAAGCAGATCGGCGACATCCTGTTCGGCAAGATGGGTCTGCCCGGCGCGAAGAAGACCCCGTCCGGTCAATGGGCCACGCCCGCGACGCTTTTGGATGAACTGGCGCAGGCCGGCCATGAGCTGCCTGCCAAGATTCTCGAATGGCGTCAGCTCGCCAAGCTGAAATCGACCTATACAGATACCCTGCAGCAGCACATGCACCCTGAGACGAAGCGGGTGCACACTTCCTTCTCGCTCGCGGCCACCACCACGGGCCGCCTGTCGTCGTCCGAACCGAACCTGCAGAACATCCCGATCCGCACGGAAGCCGGCCGCAAGATCCGCCAGGCCTTCATCGCGCCGCCGGGCCACAAGATCATCTCGGCTGACTACAGCCAGATCGAGCTGCGGCTGCTCGCCCACATCGCCGACATCCCGCAATTGCAGGAGGCCTTCGCGCAAGGGATCGACATTCACGCGGCGACCGCCTCGGCCATGTTCGGCGTGCCCCTCGACCAGATGAACCCGGACCTGCGCCGTCAGGCCAAGACCATTAATTTCGGCATCATCTACGGCATCTCGGCCTTCGGGCTCGCGGTGCGCCTCGGCATCCCGAACACCGAGGCGGCCACCTTCATCAAGCAGTATTTCGAGCGCTTCCCGGGCATCCGCACCTATATCGACGAGACAAAGAAGTTCTGCCGCGAGAAGGGCTATGTGACGACCCTGTTCGGCCGCGTCTGCCATTACCCGCAGATCAAGTCGGGCAACCCGTCCGAGCGCGCGGGCGTGGAGCGCCAGGCGATCAACGCGCCGATCCAGGGCACCGCCGCCGACATCATCCGCCGCGCCATGGTGCGCATGGAGGATGCGCTTCGCGCCGAGCGCCTCTCCGCCCGCATGCTGCTGCAGGTCCACGACGAACTGGTGTTCGAAGCCCCCGACGACGAAGTGGACGCCACCCTGCCGGTGATCTCCCGCGTCATGACGGAAGCGCCCTTCCCGGCCGTGTCGCTGAAGGTGCCGCTCGCGGTCGAAGCCCGCGCCGCGCACAACTGGGACGAGGCGCACTGAATCGAACCCCTGGAGCGCCTCATGAGCTATGAACTCTACTATTGGCCCATGATCCAGGGACGCGGAGAGTTCGTGCGGCTCGCCCTCGAAGAGGCAGGTGCGGATTACGTCGATGTCGCCCGCGGACCCGAGGGCGTATCGGCCATGATGCGGATGATGGAAAGCGTCGAGCATCCGCCCTTCGCGCCGCCCTTCCTGAAGGACGGCGATCTCGTCATCGGCCAGACGCCGGCGATCCTGCTCTATCTCGGCGCGCGCCATGGCCTCGCGCCGAAGGACCCGGCAGGGGGGTTATGGACGCACCAAGTCCAGCTCACGATCTCGGATTTCGTAGCGGAAGCCCACGACACCCACCATCCGGTGGCGGTCAGCCTCTACTATGAGGACCAGAAGGACGAAGCTCGCCTCCGCGCCAAGGAGTTTCGCCAGAATCGCATTCCTAAATTTCTCGGATGGTTCGAGAATGTGCTGGCCAGGAATCCCTCAGGCGGACCGCACCTCGTCGGTACCGCGGTCACCTATGCGGACCTGTCTCTGTTCCAGGTCGTTGAAGGCCTGTCCTACGCGTTCCCGAAGACCACGAGGCGCGCCCTGAAGGATGCGCCACGCATTGCCGTCCTCCACGAAGCCGTGGCGGAGCGGCCGCGCATCAAGGCCTATCTCAGGAGCGAACGTCGCATCCCGTTCAATGAGGAAGGGCTCTTCCGGCATTACCCCGAATTGGAGGAGTAACGCGGAAGGACGCGCCTTGCATGGCAACGATGCGTTAAGGGCGTGGGCTTAAACTTCGCGATCCAGATCACGACATCGTCCATCATAAAGAAGCCACGAAAGAGGCTTTTGCACGGATGGGCAGGACGACACGATCTTGACCGCGCCGGGAGCCGAGCATGAGTGACGAAAACGAAACCGTTGCGACCCGCCTCTGGCGTGACCGGGTGCAAATCCGCGAGCAGGAGCGGAACGACGCCCAGGCCCGAGCCCGCATCGCCGAGGAGAAGGTGGCGATCCTCATGGCCGAGAACGACCGGCTCACGGCCGAGAACGCCCGTCTGCGCGCGCTCATCAACCCGGATACGAACCAGGCCCGCAGCGAGACGGAGCAGCAGATGGAAGCCCTCAAGGGCGCGCTGCTGCCGCTCCTGTCCCAGCCGTCCATGCGTCTGAATTCGTAACCGCCGACCGCCTCACGCGGCCAGCCGGTTCATGGCCTCGTTCAGGCACTGAACCTCGATGCCGCCCTTGGCGCTGGCGACCAGGGTGCAGCCCTTGGGCACCTCCTGCCAGCCCCTGTCCTTGTCGTCGATGGGCTCCGACACCACCAGAAGACTGCCGTTCTCCTCGCGGAAATAGAGGGTCGGCGGCTTGCCGTCGCAGGCCCAGCGGTAGGCCCAGAGGCTGTCGCCATCGGTCACGGCGGCGGTGAAGCGCAGCGGCTCCTCGATTCCCGCCTCGTTCATCAGACCCCGCACCAGCTTGAGGGTGCGGGCCATGGCGGCGACCGGATCGTCCTTCAGGCCGCTGGCGAGGGCCGCCAGGAAGATCGCCTCCGAGTCGGTGGTGCCGAGGCGACCGTCGTAGAGATCGTCTGGGATCAGGGCTTCGAGGCGGCGCTTGATGCGGGCATAGCCGCCGATCTGCCCGTTATGCATGAACAGGTGGCGCCCGTGGGCGAAGGGGTGGCAGTTGGCCCGGGTGGTCGAGGTGCCGGTGGAGGCGCGCACATGGGCGAAGAACAGGCCGGAGCGCACCTGGTCGCAGAGGCTTCTCAGATTCTCGTCCGACCAGGCGGGGCGAACCTCCCGGTAAATGCCGGGCTCGGGGCGCTCGCCGTACCATCCGATGCCGAACCCGTCGCCGTTGGTACCCGTCTTGGCCTCGACCGCGTGAAGCGATTGGTGGACCAGGGAATGGGCCGGAGCACAGACCAGATCGGCAAGGAAGATCGGCTCTCCCCTGTAGGCGAGAAAGCGGCACATCGGACAGGCACCCCCACGCATGCGCGATTTTTATGAGACCTTGTTTACTCTGTTTTACTTATGGTGAACACCCGGTTAACAGCCCGGCTGTTGCGGCCACATCGCCATTCCCCTAAAGCTGGCCATACCAAGAAAACACCGGTCAACCGGCAAGGGGGATCTCAAGACATGTTTCGCGCATTGGGGCTACTGCTCGCAACTTCCCTAAGCCTGCTGCCCGAGGCCGCCGCTGCGGCGGAATTCGATGGGCGCACGCTCGGGTTCGCCTGGGCCCTGCCATTCGTGGGCATCCTGCTGTGCATTGCGCTCTTTCCCCTCCTGGCGTCCCATGCCTGGGAACATCACCAGGGCAAGATCGCAGCCCTCTGGGGCCTCCTGGTCCTTGTCCCGATGGCGGCGATCTTCGGCCCCATGACGGCCGTTCACGCGCTGGCTCACACGGCGTTCCTCGAATACATCCCGTTCATCCTGCTGCTCCTGGCCCTGTTCACGGTGGCGGGCGGCATTCTCATCCGCGGCAACATCCACGGCGCGCCGGTCGCCAACACGGTGCTGCTCGCCATCGGCACGGTGCTGGCGAGCTTCATCGGCACGACGGGCGCATCCATGGTGATGATCCGCCCGGTGCTGCGCGCCAATGACGACCGGGTGCACAATGCCCATGTGGTGGTGTTCTTCATCTTTCTGGTGTCGAATATCGGCGGCTCCCTGACGCCGCTCGGGGACCCCCCGCTCTTCCTCGGCTTCCTGCGCGGCGTCGATTTTTTCTGGACCACTACCCACCTGCTGCCAGAAACCCTTTTCGCCAGTGCCGTCGTGCTCGCGGTCTTCTTCGTCCTCGACACCTACCTGTACAAGAAGGAAGGGCGCATCAAGCCCGATCCGACGCCGGACAAGCCGGTGCGCGTGACGGGCGGCATCAACTTCTTCCTGATCCTCACCATCATCGGCGCCATCCTGTTCAGCGCCACCGTGGATCTCGGCCGTTTCACGGTGCTCGGCACCGAGATCGAGGTTGCCAATGCGGTGCGCGATCTCATCATGATCGTTGTGACGATCATGTCACTCGCCCTCACCCCGAAGGCAAACCGGGAGGAGAACGGCTTCTCCTGGGGACCGATCAAGGAAGTGGCGAAGCTCTTCGCGGGCATTTTCATCGCCATCATCCCGGTGCTCGCCATGCTCAAAGCCGGCAGCGAGGGCGCCTTCGCGCCGCTGGTGGCTTTGGTGTCGAACCCGGACGGCACGCCGAACAACGCCGCCTATTTCTGGCTCACGGGTGGCCTGTCGTCGTTCCTCGACAATGCCCCTACCTACCTGGTGTTCTTCGAACTCGCCGGCGGCAATCCGCAGACCCTGATGACCCAGGGCGCGCTGACGCTCGCGGCCATTTCGGCAGGCGCAGTGTTCATGGGGGCGAACTCCTATATCGGCAACGCCCCCAACTTCATGGTCTATGCGATTGCCCGCGAGGGCGGCGTCAAGATGCCGAGCTTCTTCGGCTATCTCGTCTGGTCCGGAGCGATCCTGATCCCGACCTTCCTGCTCGTGACGCTGCTGTTCTTCCGGGGCTAACCGGGTCGTCATTCCGGGGCCGCGCAAGCGAGAGCCCTGAATCGAATGCTGGATCTTGTCGGTCCTCATCCTGAGGAGCCACGCAGTGGCGTCTCGAAGGATGTTTCAGTGCCCTCTGGAGACGCCTTGCCCTTCGAGACGTTGCGCTCCTCAGGGTGAGGCTATGGAAGCGGCGGGTATCTGGAGCAATCGCCTCCTACACCTCTAGCCTCCCGGCCACATCCTCGGCCAGCGACAGGCTCGACGTGAGCCCTGGGCTTTCGATTCCGAACAGGTGCACCAAGCCCGGCTGACCGTGCTCGGCCGGGCCGTCGATCATGAAATCCGCCGCCTTCTCGCCTGGTCCGGTGAGTTTCGGACGGATACCGGAATAATCCGGAACGAGCGCGCCGTCCGGCAGGCCTGGCCAATAGCGGCGGATGGAGGCGTAAAAACTCTCGGCCCGTTTCGGATCGACCTCGTAGATCTCCCGGTCGATCCACTCCACGTCGGGACCGAAGCGCATGCGCCCGTTGAGGTCGAGGGTCACATGGGTGCCGAGCCCCCCATCCACGGGAGCAGGATAAATCAAGCGCGAGAAGGCAGGTTTGCCGACACATCCGAAATAGTTGCCCTTGGCCAGGACAAGGCGCGGCACCCGCTCTTGCGGATAGCCTTCCGTCGCGTGGGCAATCGCCTGCGCGCCCAGGCCGGCTGCATTCACCACCGCGTCGACCGTGAGCGCCGTGGGCTCAGGCCCGCCCACATGGACCTCCCAGCCCTCCCCCGCCCTCTTGATGCGCTCGACCGGTGCATGAAACGCGATGACGCCGCCCGCGGATTCCAGGTCGCCCTCGAGCGCCAGCATGAGGGCATGGCTGTCGATGATGCCCGTCTCCTTGGAGAGGATCGCTCCTGTGCAGGCGAGGTTCGGCTCGAGCGACCTCGCCTTCTCGACCGTCAGATACTCGAGGCCCTCGACGCCGTTGGCGATGCCTTGTTCGTAGATGCCTTCGATCTTGGCCTGCTCCAGCGCGTTCGTCGCCACGATAAGCTTGCCGCACTTGGCATGGGGCACCCCGTGGCTCCGGCAGAAATCGTAGAGCATGCGCCGACCGGCAACGCAGTAGCGCGCGCGCAGCGAACCCGTCGGGTAGTACATCCCCGCATGGATCACCTCGCTGTTGCGCGAGGACACGCCGTTGCCGATTCCGCCGGTCGCCTCGGCCACGATGACCCCATGACTGCGCAACGCCAGCGCCCTTGCGATGGCGAGTCCGACAACACCGCCGCCGATGACGAGAACTTCCATCCGGGAACCCTAAAGCATCTCTAGGCTGCGCATCGTCTGAGGCGGAAAACCAGGACCGCTTTTCCGCACGATGCGCAGAAATAAAAACGGCGGCCCGAGAGCCGCCGTTCATGTAAGGCAAAATCGAAGCTGCGTCAGGCCGCAATCGACATCTGCGGAGCAGCCGCGCGCACGTCGGCGTCCACATGATCCTCGAAGCGCTTGAAGTTCTCCTTGAACATGTCGACAAGGCGCTTGGCGGTCTCGGCAAAAGCCGCCTTATCTTGCCAAGTCTTGACCGGGTAGAGGATGTGCGGCTCGACGCCCGGCACCGAGGTCGGCACCGCGAAGCCGAAATAGGGGTCGCGGCGAAAATCGGCCCGGTTGAGGGAGCCGTCGAGGGCAGCCGTGAGCAGGCGGCGGGTGACGCGGATCGGCATGCGCCGGCCGACGCCGAACTTGCCGCCGGTCCAGCCGGTGTTGACGAGCCAGCAATCCACATGGTGCTTGCCGATGAGGTCCCGCAGCAGGTTGCCGTAGACCGACGGATGACGCGGCATGAACGGCGCGCCGAAGCAGGTGGAGAACGTGGCCTCCGGGTCCTTCACGCCTTTCTCGGTGCCGGCCACCTTGGCGGTGTAGCCGGACAGGAAGTGATACATGGCCTCGGCGGGCGTGAGCTTGGCGATGGGGGGCAGAACCCCGAAGGCGTCGCAGGTGAGCATCACGATGTTCTTCGGGATGCCGGCGCGGCCCGTCTCGCTCGCATTGGGAATGAAGTAGAGCGGATAGGCGCCGCGGGTGTTCTCGGTGCGGGACGCGTCGTCGAAATCCGGAATGCGCGTGATCGGATCGACGATCACGTTCTCCAGCACCGTGCCGAAACGCTCGGTGGTGGCGAAGATCTCCGGCTCCGCCTCGCGGGACAGGCGGATCATCTTGGCGTAGCAGCCGCCCTCGAAATTGAAGACGCCCTTGGGGCTCCAACCGTGCTCGTCATCGCCCAGAAGGATGCGGTTCGGATCAGCCGACAGGGTGGTCTTGCCGGTTCCCGAGAGGCCGAAGAACAGGGCGACGTCGTTGTCCCGGCCCACATTCGCCGAGCAGTGCATCGGCATGATGTTCTGCGGAGGCAGCACGTAGTTGAGATAGGTGAAGACCGACTTCTTCATCTCGCCCGCATAGGACGAGCCGCCGATCAGCACGATCTTGCGGGCGAAGTTGACCGCGATCACCGTCTCGGACCGGCAACCGTGGCGAGCCGGATCGGCCTTGAAGGACGGCAGGTCGATGATGGTGAGATCCGGCGCGAAGCCCGGAAGGTCGCCCCGGTCGGGACGGATCAGCAGGTTGCGGATGAACAGGGAGTGCCAGGCATATTCCGTGAAGACCCGGGCCTTGACCCGGTAAGCCGGCTCGGCTCCGCCGTAGAGGTCCTGCGCGAACAGCTCCTTGCCCTCCGCATGGGCCAGGAAGTCCTCCAGCAGGGTGTCGAAATTGCCAGGGGTGATCGCGCCGTTGTTGTCCCACCAGACATTGTCCTCGGTGGTTTCGTCGCGCACCACGAACTTGTCCTTGGGCGAGCGGCCGGTATGAACCCCGGTTTCCGCCAGCAGCGCACCACCCTGAATGATCTGGGTCTCGCCGCGGGCAATGGACTGCTCATACAGCGAAGGCGCTTCGAGGTTCCAATAGACCCGCTTGAGATTGCGGAAGCCGGAGGTCTCAGCCCCCTGCGCGCTGTTGAAAACGCCGATAGTTTCCACGGAAGACTACTCCCTGATCGCAAGCCACTGCGCGGCCTGATGTTTGCCGACAAAATGGCGCTACATTGTTGTTGTTCAAGTCACACCGCCCAAGCTTTGCCGTTTATGCCGAAAAAGGCCTGGGCGGTGCGGACATGACACCATTCCATCGCATTCTATTCGCCCTCAGGCTAGGTCGTCCCGGGCCTGTTGGGCGAGATTTTTCAGCGCAAGGCGGAGCTTTTCAGGGTTAACCACCGGCTCCGGGAACGCCACCCTCGCCGTCTGGTCCCCCAGCATCAGGTCGATCCCGTCCGGGTCGAGCCCCGTGGTCCGCCATGCCCCCGGCGCAGCTCCGGCGAAGTGCGTCGCATAAAGCTGCAGAGCCTCGCGGTAGTCCTCGTTCATATGCGCGACGGCGCTCGCTTCGGCCTCGATCAAGGTCTCGGCCCTAGAAACGTCCGTGCGCAGGTCCGCGCCCGACAGGGTAGCGGCCTTGGCGAAGCCGCCGTTGAGATGGCCGGCCAGGATCTCAAGGCGCCAGAACGAGAAATCTGGAAAGTCCACATAGAGTTCGGCCTTGGGGTGCCGGGCGAGAAACCGGGCGCGGATGCGGGGCAGATCGGTTCGTTCCGCCCGGCCGATCACAGTCAGGCGCGGATGAGCCAGGGGATCGCCCTTGCCCGTCTGCGCGAGGAGAAGGGATACCTGCGGCTCACGCTCAAGATTGGCCGTATGGCTGGACAGGCGCGATGTCAGCAGGATCGGGGAGCCGTCGATGTCGGTGGCGACCGTCACGAGCGTTGCAAACGGAAAGCCCTGGCTGTCGAGGGTCGCGAGAGCGCCGGACCGGATCGTGCGCAGAAGGTGCTTGCCCAGGGCGACGCCGTCGAACCCTTGAATCGCCTGACCCGGCTTATCCATAATCGTTCATCTCCTGTTGGATCGACAGGCCTATCATCGGAATTGTGTCCTGGCCCTGGCATGGCGCAGGATGCACCTTATTTATGCCACCAGAAAGGCGCAGTTGGGCACGTATCGCTCCCTGCCGCGTTGTCAGGCCAGAGGCCGGCGAGATTTGCCGATCATGGCCCTCCGAGTTTAGCTAAGGAAGACTTCATGCCAACGATCGCCCTTGTCGATGACGATCGCAACATCCTGACTTCGGTCTCCATCGCCCTCGAGGCGGAAGGCTACCGCATTCAGACCTATACCGACGGGGCCTCGGCCCTGGATGGCCTGAAGCATGCCCCGCCGGACCTGGCGATCTTCGACATCAAGATGCCGCGCATGGACGGCATGGAGCTCCTGCGCCGCCTGCGCCAGAAATCGGACCTGCCGGTGATCTTCCTGACCTCGAAGGACGAGGAGATCGACGAGTTGTTCGGCCTGAAGATGGGCGCGGACGACTTCATCCGCAAACCGTTCTCCCAGCGTCTTCTCGTGGAGCGCGTCAAGGCAGTGCTGCGCCGCTTCGCCCCCAAGGACCAGACAGTCCCTCGCGAGACCGACGCCAAAGCCCTGGAGCGCGGCCAGCTCAAGATGGACCCGGAGCGGCATGCCTGCACCTGGAAGGGCGAGCCAGTGACCCTAACGGTCACCGAGTTCCTGATCCTGCAGGCCCTCGCGACCCGCCCGGGCGTGGTCAAAAGCCGCAACGCCCTCATGGATGCGGCCTATGACGACCAGGTTTATGTGGACGACCGCACCATCGACAGCCACATCAAGCGCCTGCGCAAGAAGTTCAAGATGGTTGATAACAGTTTCGAAATGATCGAAACCCTCTATGGCGTCGGCTATCGCTTCAAGGAAGCCTAAGGCCACTGAAGCGACCTGCGAGGTCGATTTCGGCCGGGCGAAAGCCGGCCGCCGCCAAGACCTTACGGAACCACCGAAACGGAAGGGCATGATCCGTTTTCACCGGATTGTGCTTTAATGGATGCATGAAGGCTGATCCGATCCACGTCGAGGCCCTTGCCGAAGACGCGCCGGCCCCGCGCGGCACCCTGGCGCGCCTGAGGGGTCTCGGCCGCATGCTCGCGCAGCGCGCCTCGTCGAGCCTGACGCGGCGCATCGTCGTGCTCAATCTCGCGGGCCTCGTGGCGCTCCTCGTCGGCTTCCTGTACCTCAACCAGTTCCGCGAGGGCCTGATCGAGGCGCGGGTGCAGAGCCTTCTGATCCAGGGCGAGATCATCGCGGGCGCCATCGCGGGCTCGGCCACGGTGGACACGAACGCCATCACCATCGATCCGGACAAGCTCCTCCAGATGCAGGCGGGCGAGACGGAAGGGTTTTCCGACGAATACCTCTCTTCCCTCGAATTCTCGATCAACCCCGAACGGGTCGCCCCTCTTCTGCGCAGGCTGGTGACGCCGACCCAGACGCGAGCCCGAATCTTCGACCGGGAAGGAGCGCTGCTCCTCGATTCCCGCACGTTCTATTCCCGCGGCGACATCATGCGCCTCGAGCTGCCACCGGTTCCGGCTGAGGACACCACAAGCGCCATGGAGCGCGCCTGGAACTCCATTCGCAAGATGTTCCGGCGCACCAAGCGCCCGGTGCGCGAAGAGGTGGGACCGGCCAACGGAAAGTCCCTGCCGGAGGTGCAGCAGGCCTTCGCGGGCAAGCAGTCGAGCGGCGTGCGCGTCAACGCCCGGGGCGAGACCATCGTGTCGGTCGCGGTGCCGATCCAGCGCTTCAGAGCCGTGCAGGGGGTGCTGCTTCTCTCGACCCAGGAAGGCGACATCGACGCCATCATCGCGTCCGAGCGGTTCGCCCTGCTCCAGGTCTTCCTCGTGGCCGCCGTGGTGATGATCCTTTTGTCCCTCCTGCTCGCCGGCGCCATCGCCGGACCGGTCCGGCGCTTGGCTGAGGCGGCCGAGCGGGTGCGGTGGGGCACCCAGTCCCGTCAGGAAATTCCCGATTTCACCAACCGCTCCGACGAGATCGGCCATCTTTCTGGCGCGCTGCGGGACATGACCAGGGCGCTCTACAACCGGATCGACGCGATCGAGAGCTTCGCAGCGGACGTCGCCCACGAATTGAAGAACCCGCTCACATCGCTGCGCAGCGCAGTCGAGACCCTGCCGCTCGCCCGGAGCGAGGATTCGCAGAAGCGGCTCATGTCGATCATCCAGCATGACGTGAGGCGGCTCGACCGCCTGATCAGCGACATCTCGGACGCGTCCAGGCTGGATGCCGAGCTGGCGCGGGCCGATGCGGAGTCCATCGACATGGCGCACCTGTTGCAGGCGGTCGTCTCCGTGGCCAACGAACGCCGGCAGAAGGACGATCCTCCCATCAGGCTCACGATCGAGCAGCACCCGCGAGGGCGCGACTCCTTCCTGGTCATCGGACACGACAGCCGCCTGGGTCAGGTGTTCAACAACCTGATCGACAACGCCCGCTCGTTCTCGCCGCCCGACGGGAGCGTCCGCGTCACCCTGCGGCGGCGCAAGGCGCAGGTCGAGGTGGTCGTCGAGGATGACGGCCCGGGAATAGAGCCCCATGCCCTCGACCGGATCTTCGAGCGCTTCTATACCGACCGGCCGGAGCAGGGCTTCGGCCAGAATTCAGGTCTTGGCCTGTCGATCTCGCGCCAGATCATCGAGGCCCATCGCGGCAAGATCCGGGCCGAGAACCGGCTCGGTCCTCCCGACGAAACCGGGGAGCCCCGGCGGCTGGGGGCGCGCTTCATCATCCGCCTGCCGGCGGCGGGGCAGAAGGGATGACCCCGTCTCGAGGCATCCCCGAGACGATCCACGCCTCCTGCGTGGTCGTCGGAGAGGCCGGATTGCTTATCCGGGGCGCATCGGATGCGGGGAAGTCGTCCCTTGCCCGAGAAATCATCTTCCACGCTGCACAGGCCGGTCGGTTCAGCCGCCTCGTCAGCGATGACAGGACGCGGGTCCAGGCCCTTCATGGCCGCTTGGTCGCCTGGCCGACCGACCCGCTCGCCGGCTGCATCGAGGTGCGGGGCGTCGGCATCGTCCGCCGCCCCTTCGAACCCTCGGCCGTCGTCCGGCTGATCGTCGATCTGTCGGAGGATCCGGAGCGCTATCCGGAAGAGTTGGAGGGCCACGCTGGCCTCTGCGGCGTCATGGTCCCTCGCCTTCATATGAGAACAGGGGCATTTTCGGCCGACATCGCCCTGGGTCGCCTGAGTGGTGTTTGCGACACGGTCGTGACACTGTGATGAACATTTCGTCGCAAACGCTCTTGCGCTTGGCTTCGCGGTGCACAAAATAGCGGCTCCGCTCCCCGGAGCGTTCGGACCTGGAAATTATGATTGGAATGGTGCTCGTCACCCACGGGCAGCTCGCGACGGAATTCAAAGCCGCGCTTGAGCATGTGGTGGGGCCTCAAGAGCAGCTCGAAACGATCACGATCGGCCCCGATGACGATATGGAAACACGGCGCAAGGATATCATGGCCGCCGTGTGCAACGTCAATTCGGGCCAGGGCGTCGTGGTCCTCACCGACATGTTCGGGGGCACCCCCTCGAACCTCGCCCTGTCATGCATGAACGGCAGCTCCGTGGAGGTGGTCGCCGGCATCAACCTGCCGATGCTGATCAAGCTCGCGAGCGTCCGGGACGAGGAGTCCCTCACGGACGCTGTCTCCCACGCGCAGGAAGCCGGGCGCAAATACATCAACGTCGCGTCGCGCGTTCTGTCCGGAAAGTAAGCCTATGCAGCGCAGCCTTGATGACGATTGTCCCCCGGCCCCGGTTCCCGATGGAGCCCAGGCTCGCGAGATTCCGATCATCAACCGCCGGGGCCTCCATGCCCGCGCTTCCGCGAAATTCGTCCAGACGGTCGAGCGCTTCGATTCCGACGTGACGGTGACCCGCTGCGGCGAGACGGTCGGCGGCCGCTCCATCATGGGCCTCCTGACCCTCGCGGCGGCGCAGGGCACCTCCATCACGGTTACGGCCAAGGGCCCGGATGCCGAGGCCTGCCTCCAGGCCATCGGCGATCTCCTGGCCAACCGGTTCGGCGAAGACGAGTAGCAATCAAGATATAAAGACATCTTTATATCTTGATTGCTTCCTGGCCGGCTCTCTGGTAGAGACGGGCTCAATCCGACACGCCACGTCATCTAACGCCAAGTGAGATCATCATGAGCCAAGCCGCTCTGAAGAGCGCGAACGACGCGCACGATTATATCGTCAAAGACATCAGCCTCGCCGAGTTCGGCCGCAAGGAGATCTCGATCGCCGAAACCGAGATGCCCGGCCTGATGGCGGTTCGCGAGGAATACGGCCCGAAGCAGCCCCTCAAGGGCGCCCGCATCGCCGGCTCGCTCCACATGACCATTCAGACAGCGGTTCTGATCGAGACCTTGAAGGCTCTCGGAGCCGATGTCCGCTGGGTGTCCTGCAACATCTACTCCACCCAGGATCACGCCGCCGCGGCGATTGCGGCTGCGGGCATTCCGGTCTTCGCCTATAAGGGCGAGACCCTCACCGAGTACTGGGACTACACCGCCAAGCTGTTCGACTGGCATGGCGGCGGCGTGCCCAACATGATCCTGGACGACGGCGGCGACGCCACCATGCTGGTCCATCTCGGCCTGCGCGCCGAGCAGGGCGACGTGGCGTTCCTCGAGACGCCCGGCGCGGAAGAGGAAGAGGTTCTGTTCGCCCTGATCAAGCGCCTCCTCCAGGAGAAGCCGAAGGGCTGGTTCGCCGAGGTCGCCAAGTCGATCAAGGGCGTCTCGGAAGAGACCACCACGGGCGTTCACCGCCTCTACATCATGGCCAAGGAAGGCAAGCTTCTGTTCCCGGCCATCAACGTCAACGACTCGGTCACCAAGTCGAAGTTCGACAACCTCTACGGCTGCCGTGAGTCGCTCGTGGACGGCATCCGCCGCGGCACGGACGTGATGATGGCCGGCAAGGTCGCCATGGTGGCGGGCTTCGGCGACGTGGGCAAGGGTTCGGCCGCTTCGCTCCGTCAGGCCGGCTGCCGCGTGCTCGTGTCCGAAGTCGATCCGATCTGCGCCCTTCAGGCCGCCATGGAAGGCTATGAGGTCACGACCATGGAGGACGCGGCTCCCCGCGCCGACATCTTCGTCACCGCCACCGGCAACAAGGACGTGATCACCCTCGACCACATGCGCGCCATGAAGGACCGGGCGATCGTCTGCAACATCGGCCACTTCGACAACGAGATCCAGGTTGCGGGCCTCAAGAATCTCAAGTGGACCAACATCAAGCCGCAGGTCGACGAGATCACGTTCGCGGACGGCCACCGCATCATCCTGCTGTCGGAAGGCCGCCTCGTGAACCTCGGCAACGCCATGGGTCACCCGTCCTTCGTGATGTCGGCCTCGTTCACGAACCAGACGCTCGCCCAGATCGAGCTGTGGAACAACGCAGGCAAGTACGAGAAGAAGGTCTACACCCTGCCCAAGCACCTGGACGAGAAGGTGGCCTCGCTGCATCTCGATAAGATCGGCGTGAAGCTCACCAAGCTGCGCCCCGATCAGGCCTCCTACATCGGCGTCAGCGAGACCGGTCCGTTCAAGCCGGATCACTACCGCTACTGATCGCCCGTCGACGATCAAACCCTTGAGAAAAGCCCGGCAATGCCGGGCTTTTTTCTTGCGCAAGGCCAGACGTCCCATCCGAATCGGCGCGATTTCCGCCGCGCGAAATAAGCCTGACGCAAGGTTAGTGGCCGATTGTCCACAGGTTCTCCAAAGGAAGCTTAAGAGGGCCTTAACCCTCTTTCTGGCGGAGTCATCGGTGGTCTATTGTGAACGCGAATCGTCCGGCGTGTCGGGTTTCACAAACCGTGCCGGCAGTTCCGTTCATGCGTAACCGAAAACCCCTCTGCGGCGATCGAAATCCGCCGGGGCAAGAACATTTTTGGCTCTTTTTCAAGAGCTTCCAACGACCGGGAAGGACAGCGCGGCATGGCCGAGGCCACGGAGCACAAGGGCGCAGACGAGACGGCGGGAATTCTCGCCGCGGCCCGGGCTCCCCTGGCGTTCACCCTGCTGGCGGGTACGTCCTGGCCGGCGCTCGCCGCCGACGTCACCCTCCCGTTCACCAAAGAAGCCCTGGATTTCTTCGGATTCCTGCAAAGCTACAACCTCCACAACGCCGCCTCTTTCGGCATTTTCTTAGGGTTGGTGGCTTTCTCGACCACGACCGCCCTGATGCTGCTGCAGCAGCAGCGGCGCTCCTCCCGGCGCGAGCGGGCCTTGCGGGCGGAGCTCGCCGCGTTGCGCGGCGCCGATGACCTCGCGGCCCTGCTCATGGGCTCGGAGCGTCAGCTCCTGGTGAGCTGGCAGGGGCGGGACGGCGAGCCGCGATTCGAGGGCGATCCGTCCATCGTGGCGGACGGCGCTCCGGCCAAGCGCGCCTTGGCGTTCGGTGCATGGCTCGCGCCAAGCGACGCCGCCGCTGTCGAGGCCGCTCTCGAGCAGTTGAAACAACGCGGCGAAAGCTTCCGGCTGACGGCCAGGGCGCTTGCCAACCGGTTCATCGACGTGGAAGGCCGCACCATGGGCGGCCGGGCGATCCTGCGGCTGCGCGACATCACCGGAGACCGGTCCGAACTGCTGAAAGCGCGCTCGGACCTTCTGGCGGCCCGAGGCGACCTGCGGTCGATGACCACGCTTCTCGATGCGGTCGCCTACCCGCTGTGGATCCGCGATGCGGAGAACAGGCTCGTGTGGGCGAACCAGGCTTATCTGCGCTCCGTCGAGGCGTCCGACCTGGACGACGCGGCAAGCCGCTCCCTGGAGCTGCTCGACCAGCAGACCCGCGATGAATCGAAACGCCAGCGCATGACCGGCGGAACGTTCACAGCCCGCGTCACCGCCTTCATGGCCGGCCAGCGCGCCGTGCTCGACGTGGTCGAGCGGCCGACAGTGGGCGGCAGCGCCGGCATCGCCGTGGACGTATCGGAACTCGAATCGGTCCGCACCGACCTGCAGCGCCAGATGGACGCTCATGTGCGCACCCTCGACCAGCTGCCGACGGCGGTTGCGATCTTCGATGCCAAGCAGCACCTCATCTTCAGCAACGCGGCCTATCAGCGCCTCTGGAATCTCGACCACGCATTCTTAAGCTCGCGCCCGACGGACAGCGAAGTGCTTGATCGTCTGCGCGCCGGGCGCAAGCTCCCGGAGCAGGCCGATTTCCGCGCCTGGAAGGCGGATTTCCTCACCGGCTATCAGGCGGTCGAGCCCCAGGAAATCTGGTGGCACCTGCCGGACCGCCGGACCCTGCGCGTCGTCATCAACCCGAATCCTCGGGGCGGCGTGACCTACCTGTTCGATGACGTGAGCGAACGCTTCGAGCTGGAATCGCAGGTGACGGCATTGACCCGCGTGCAGAGCGAGACCCTCGACACCTTGAAGGAAGGCGTTGTGGTGTTCGGCTCGGACGGACGGCTCAAGTTGCACAACCGCGCTTTCGCGGACATGTGGAGCCTGCCGTCCGACCTGCCGGCCGAGCACCCGCATATCGACGTGGTCATCAAGGCCTGCCGACTGCTGGCTCCGCGCGAAGAGCCGTGGATCGACATTCGCGGCGCAGTCGCAGGGCTTGCGGACATGCGCATGGGTCTCAGCTGCCGCATGGAGCGTCGGGACGGCTCCGCGGTCGATTGCACCGCGCAGCCCCTGCCGGATGGCGCGACGCTCCTGACCTTCATCGACGTGACCGCAAGCGTCAGCGTGGAGCGCGCTCTGACCGAGCGCAACGACGCGCTGGAGCGGGCTTCGCGCCTGCGCGACGAGTTCGTGCACCACGTGTCCTACGAGCTGCGCTCGCCGCTGACCAACGTCATCGGCTTCACGCAGCTTCTCGGCGACGAGACGGTGGGCGCGCTCAATCCACGCCAGCGGGATTACGCGGATCACATCATGCGCTCCTCGGCGGCGCTTCTGGCGATCCTCAACGACATTCTGGATCTGGCATCCATCGACACCGGCTCCCTGGAACTGGTGCCGGAGATCGTCGACATCCGCTCCACCATCGAGGCCGCCATGCGGGGCCTCGAGGACCGGCTCACGGAATCCACCCTTAACGTGATCATCGACGCGCCGGACGACATCGGCTCCTTCGTGGCCGACGGCAAGCGCATCCGGCAGATCCTGTTCAACCTCCTGTCCAACGCGGTCGGGTTCTCAGGCCCTGGCCAGACCATCCAGGTCAGCGCCCGGAAGACAGGCGGCGAAGTGATCTTCACCGTGAGGGATCAGGGACGCGGCATGCCGCCCGAGATCAAGGCCCGCATCTTCGACCGGTTCGAGAGCCACACCCTGGGGACGCGCCATCGCGGCGTTGGCTTGGGACTGTCCATCGTCCGCTCCTTCGTGGAGCTCCATGGCGGCCGCATCGACGTATCCTCGGAGCCCGGCAAGGGCACCACGGTCACCTGCGCGTTCCCGAACGAGCGGATGGAATCGCCGTCGGATGGCCGTTCCGCGCAGAATGCGCTACCACCGATCGCTGCCGAGTAGGATCGGCGATGGTGAATGGATTGGCCCGCATGTCCGACGAAGATGAGGCGCAGGACCTCTGGATCGTGACCCTTCCGGATCACGAAGCGACGGAGCGTCTTGCTCGAATCGTGGCCGAAGAGCTCAAGCCCGGCGATCTCGTCACGCTTTCGGGGGGCCTCGGCGCGGGCAAGACCACCCTGGCGCGCGCCCTCATCCGCGCGCTGGCGGGCGACCCGGAGCTGGAGGTTCCAAGCCCGACCTTCACGTTGATGCAGGTCTATGACGGCTCTCGTTCTCCGATCGTGCACGCGGATTTCTACCGCCTGTCGGGCGGCTACGAACTGGTCGAGCTCGGCTGGGACGAGATGACCGAGAACGCCGTCACGCTGGTCGAATGGCCCGAGCGTGCGGACGACGCCCTGAGGGAAGAGCGCCTCGACATCGCTCTCGACATTGCACCCAGCGGCGGCCGGGTCGCGACGCTCTCGGCCACGAGGGCATTCCTGCCCCGCCTCCTGCGGCTCAAAGCCTATCGCGGCATCGTCGAGCGCTGCGGTTGGGCGGATGCGGTGCGCAAGCCGATGCCCGGAGACGCATCCGTCATCCGATCCTACGAGCGCCTTGTGAAGCCCACGGGCGAAACCGCCCTGCTGATGATCTCGCCTCCCCGTCCCGTCGGCCCGCCGGTGCGCCGCGGCAAGCCCTACACGACGATCGCGAAACTTGCCGAGACGGTTCATGCTTTCGTGGCCGTGGACCGGGGCCTGCGCTCGCTGGGGCTCAGCGCGCCCGAGATCTACGGCGAAGACCTCGAGACCGGCCTGTTGCTGATCGAGGATCTCGGTTCCGAGCCGGTCATCGACGCAAACGGCCCAGTCCCGGAGCGATACGCCGAGGCGACACGGGTCCTGGTGCACCTCCACGGCACAGTCTTGCCGCAGGTTCTGCCCGCCGCGGAAGGCCATGACCACTCCATTCCGCCCTACGACCTGGAAGCGCTCCTGATCGAGGTGGAGCTTCTGGCGGACTGGTATGTGCCGCACATCATCGGCAATCAGCTGTCGGGATCCGCGCGGGCGGAATTCGTCAATCTCTGGTCGGAGGTTCTGGGCGAAATCATCGCCGCGCCCACCACCTGGACGTTGCGCGACTTCCATTCGCCCAACCTGATCTGGATGCCCGAGCGGGAAGGCCTGCAGCGGGTCGGCATCATCGACTTCCAGGACGCGGTGCTGGGCTCGCCCGCCTACGACGTGGCGTCCCTCCTGCAGGATGCGCGGGTGACCGTGCCGCCGGAACTGGAACTCAAGCTCATCGGGCTCTACGCCCGCGAGCGCAAGCAGTTCGACCGTAACTTCGACGTGGCGGCCTTTGCCCGCGCCTATGCGATCATGGGCACGCAGCGCGCCACCAAGATCCTCGGCATCTTCGCCCGGCTCGACCTGAGGGACGGTAAGCCGCATTACCTCAAGCACCTGCCGCGCATCGAAACCTATCTTGCCCGCAACCTCGCCCATCCGGCGCTGGCAAAGCTGAAGGGTTGGTACGAGCGCTATCTGCCTCGCCTCATCCCCGTGGACGACACGCCCCCCTCTTCTTAGAGCTTGATCCTTTGTCCCACTCGTCCCCGCAAAAAGCCATCGTTCTCGCCGCCGGGCTGGGCAAGCGCATGCTGCCGATCACGGCCACCATGCCCAAGCCCCTGGTCAAGGTCGGCGGCCGGAGCCTGATCGACTTCGCCCTCGATCGACTGCACGAGGCCGGCATGGAGACCGTGGTGGTGAACGTCCATCACTTCGCTGACATGCTCGAGGCCCACTTACGCACACGCAAAATGCCGCAGATCGTGGTGTCGGACGAGCGCGACGAGGTGCTGGAAACGGGCGGCGGCGTGAAGAAGGCGCTGCCGCTTTTGAGCGATGGTCCCTTCATCACCTTCAACTCCGATTCCATCTGGGTTGAGGGACAGGAGCCCAACCTCAAGCGCCTGGTTTCAGCCTGGGATCCGGCCAGAATGGATATCCTGATGCTTGTGGCGCCTTTGGAAACAAGCGTCGGCTACGAGGGACGGGGCGATTTCAGCATGGATCAAGATGGCCGCCTACGTCGCCGCAAAGGCGACGAGACGGCGCCGTTCGTCTATGCGGGCGTTGCGATTGTAAAGCCGGAACTCGTGGACGGCAGCCCCGAGGGGCCGTTCTCGGCCAATCTTTTCTACGACAAGGCCATCGCCAAGGACCGACTCTACGGCTTGCAGCTTGACGGTCAGTGGCTGCATGTTGGTGAGCCGCAGGCCATAAAGGTGGCAGAGGAGCGCCTGGCCGCCAGCCTGCGGTGAGGGTTTTTGAGTGTCGCGTATCGTAACCAACGTCTTTTCCATTCCGCCGGGCGGCGCGTTCCTGCCCACCCTGGTGGATTCGCTGATCGACGGCCGCCTCGTCGGCCCATTGCCGGATGATCCGGCGGCTCTCAGCGATGTGACGATCTATGTGCCGACCCGACGCGCCACCCGGGCGCTGATCGCCCTTCTGGCCGAACGAGGCGGCGCCAAGGCGCAGCTCCTGCCGCGCATCGTGCCTCTCGGCGAAACGGATGAAGCCGAATTCGAGCTGACGGGCCTCGAGGGCACGCCGCTCGAGGAAGCCGCCTCCTTGAAGCCGCCGATCCCGCCCCTGGAGCGCCGCCTCATCCTGACCCGCCTCGTCCAGCGCTGGTCGGCGGAAGTGGACAGGAGCCTGTTGCAGCTCGGTCCCGGCGTTCCGTTCATGGTGCCGGCCTCGCCCGCCGATGCGGTGGGGCTGGCGGGCGATCTCGAAACCCTCATGGATGCGTTCACCACCGAGGGCATCGACTGGCATGCCCTGGAACTCGCCGTGGATGCCGATTACTCCGAATATTTCCGCATCACCCGGCATTTCGTGCAGATCGCCAGCGAGAACTGGCCGAAGATCCTGCTCGAACGCCAGGCCAGCGACCCGGCGCAGCGGCGCGGCGCGCTGATCGAGGCCGAGGCCCGGCGCCTCACCCGCGAGCGCCCCGCGAACCCGATCATCGTGGCAGGCTCCACCGGTTCGGTGCCGGCCACCGCGAACCTGATGGCGGCAATTGCGCGCCTGCCGAAGGGCGCTGTGGTGCTGCCCGGGCTCGACGTGGATCTCGACGAGGAAAGCTGGGCCACCATCGGCGGCATCGGCGATGACGAGACGGATCCCGTGCACGGCCACCCGCAGGCGAACCTGCGCCGCCTTCTCGACAAGCATCTGCGCGTGAAGCGCGCCGAGGTGACAGTCTTGGGCGACGTTCCCGAGAAGGCGCGCGCCCGAAACCATCTGCTCTCGGAGGCGCTGCGCCCGGCGGACACCACCCATCGCTGGTCCCTCATCGCCCCTGCCGACAGGCAGGCCATGGCCGCTAAAGGCTGCGAGGGGCTCACTGTCGTGGAAGCGGCGGACGAGCGCGAGGAGGCGCTGGCCATCGCGGTGGCCTTGCGGGAAACCATCGCGCATCCCGGCCAGACCGCCGCCCTCGTGACGCCCGACCGGGCGCTGGCCGCTCGCGTGACGGCGGAACTCGCCCGCTGGGGCCTGTCGGTGGAGGATTCGGCCGGCATTCCACTTTCCGACACGCCCGCCGGCCGCATGGCGCGTCTCGCGGCGGAGGCGGCGGCGGACGATCTACGGCCAGTACGCGTCCTCGCGCTCCTCGCCCACCCCCTCGTACGCCTCGGCCTGCCGCGCGCTACCGTCGAACAGGCCGCCAGTGTTCTGGAAATTGGCGTGCTGCGCGGTCCCGCGCCGGCGCAGGGGATCGAGGGCATCCGCACCACATTGGCGATCCGTCGCACCGAGAAGGACCACCGCACGCCGCGGCCCCGGGCGCGCCTCACCGATGCTGATTGGGACTTGGCCGATGAGGTGCTGCAACGGCTCGGGATGGCGTTCGATGGCTTTACGCCCGCCGTGCATGGCGAAGGCGCGCTCGATCTGAAATCGCTGACGGAAGAGCACCGCCGCGCCGTCGAGATGCTGTGCGCGTTGCCGGACGACGCGGAGGCGGAGGAGCAGGACGCTTCCGTCGAGGCACTCGCGGCCCTTTTCGACGATCTCATCCTGTCGCAGACCGGCAGCATCGAAGGCCGCTTCGTCGATTATCCGAGTTTCTTCACGGCGCTCGCCAAGCAGCGGACCCTGAGCCCGTCGCCCCGCGCAACCCATCGCCGCCTCAAGATCCTAGGTCTTTTGGAAGCGCGTCTTCTGTCGGTGGATCGCGTCGTTCTCGGCGGCCTGGATGAGGGCACATGGCCGCCGCGCACGGTGACGGATGCGTTCCTCAATCGACCCATGCGCAGCCGCGTCGGCCTTGCGCCGCCGGAGCGCCGCATCGGCCAGACGGCGCACGATTTCGTTCAGGCGCTCGGTACCCACGACGTGGTGATCACCCGGGCGCAGAAGCGCGACGGCTCGCCCATGGTGCCCTCGCGCTTCCTGCAGCGCCTCAAGGCTTTCACGGGCCCCGAGATCTGGGGCCGCATGGTGAAGGCGGGCGAGCGGTACCGGGCGCTTGCGCGCCACCTCGACACGCCGCAAGCCTCACCGCCCCTGCCGCGCCCACGGCCGAAACCCGACCCAGCCCTGTTCCCGCGCACCCTCAGCGTCACCGAAATCGAGACGCTGGTGCGCGATCCGTACTCCATCTTCGCGCGCCATGTCCTGAAGCTCGATGCGCTCGATGCCATCGCGACCGCGCCAAGCGCCGCCGATCGTGGCACGATCATCCACGACGTGCTGGGCGGATTCGCCGAAGCCTACCCGAAGGCCCTGCCCGTTCATGCGCAGGAGGACCTGCTCTCACGTGGGGTGGAAGCCTTCGCGGAGATCGCCGAGGCCTATCCGGAACTCTACGCCGAGTGGTGGCCGCGCTTCACGCGGCTTGCCACCGACTTCGTCGTCTGGGAACAGGGGCGTCGTCCGGATCTCATCGAGGTTTTTGCCGAGCGATCCGGCAAGCTGCCGATCCCGCTCAGCGATGGCACGATCTTTACGCTTCGCGCCCGCGCGGACCGGATCGAGCAACGACGGGACGGCGGCTTCACGATCATCGATTTCAAGACCGGGCAGCCTCCCGGCCTGCGCGAGGTTTATGCGGGCTTCTCGCCGCAGCTCACGCTGGAGGCCGTGATGCTGATGAAGGGTGCGTTCAGGGGCCTGCCCGCCGCCAAGGACACGCCGGATCTCGTCTACATCCACACCACTGGCGGCCGCGAGCCGATCAAGCCGCGCGAGATCAAACCGGGGCGCGACGAAGAGCGCTCGGTTGCGGAGATCGTCGAGGAGCATCGCCGTCGCTTCGAGGGCATGATCGCCCGCTACGCCAAGGGCGAGGCCGCCTATCTGTCGCGGCCCTTCCCGAAATATGCGCACCGCTTTTCCGAATACGACCACCTGGCGCGCGTGAAGGAATGGTCTCTGGCGAGCGCGGGCGGCGGTGAGGGTTTCGAATGAGCGACGAACTCGTCATCCCAGGGTATACGGAAGAGGCACAGCGCCGCGCCGCGAACCCCCGCGCCTCCGCTTGGGTGTCGGCCAATGCGGGCGCAGGCAAGACCAAGGTGCTCACGGACCGGGTCGTGCGCCTGCTGCTCGCAGGCTCGCCGCCTGGACGCATCCTGTGCCTCACCTTCACCAAGGCGGCTGCCGCCAACATGGCGATCCGCGTGTTCGACCGCCTCGGCAAATGGGTGACCATGGACGAGGAAAGCCTCGTCCGTGAGCTGACCAAGCTCGAAGGCGAAGTACCGAGTCCCGCGCATGTGCGCCTTGCCCGCACGCTGTTTGCCCGGGCGGTCGAAACGCCGGGCGGTCTCAAGATCGACACCATCCACGCGTTCTGCGAACGGCTCCTGCATCTCGTGCCGTTCGAGGCCAACGTGCCGGCGCGCTTCGCGGTGCTCGACGAGAGCCAAACCGACGAGATGCTGGCGCAGGCCATGTCGAACGTGATGGCCGATGCGGCAAGCGGCGACTATCCCGAACTCAACGACGCATTGGCCGTCATCAGCACTGATGCGGCAGGCGATGCGCTCACCTCGGCGCTCAATGCGGCCATGCGCTGCAAGACGTTCCTGCATCACCCCGGTGGACTCGATGCAGGATTCGCGCGTCTGCGCGTGACGCTGGGTCTCGATGCGAACGAGGACCTGACCTCCATCGAGCGCACCATGCTGGAAGATGGAATCGCGCCCCCCGAATGGCCCTCCGTCGCCCAGGAGCTCCTTGCCGGGAAAGCCACCGACCAGGAACGCGCGGCCTCGTTAATCGCAGCCTGCGAGGCCGATGATCCGGCCGAGAAGCTCCGGCATTACCTGCTGGTGTTCCTGAAAGAGTCCGACGAGACGCCGCGCGCGGAATCGCGGCTCGTCACCAAGTCGGTCAATCCCGTGCTGAAGGAAAGGCTCATCGCCGAGCAGGCGCGCATCTGGGCCTTGATGGACAAGCGCAAGGCGGCGCGGGCCTTGGAGCGCACGACGGCCCTGTTCACCATCGCGGCGGAGATCAGCCGGCGCGTGGACGAGGCGAAGTCGCGTCTCGGCGCGCTCGACTTCCAGGACCTCATCGACAAGACGCTGACGCTCCTGTCGCGCGGCGATGCCGCGTGGGTGCTCTACAAGCTCGATCGCGGCATCGATCACGTGCTCGTCGACGAGGCGCAGGACACCAACCCCGAGCAGTGGGAAATCCTGCGCCGCATCACCGAGGATTTCACGACCGGCCATGGGGCTTCCGGCAAGCGCGTGCGCACGTTGTTTGCCGTGGGCGATCCCAAGCAGTCGATCTATGGATTTCAGGGCGCGGCTCCGCAGGAATTCGAGTCGAGCCGCATGACTTGGTCGCGCAAGGTGACCGAGGCGGAGCTTCTGTTCGAGGATGTGCGCCTCACCGTCTCGTTCCGGTCCGCCAAGGCGGTGCTCTCGGCGGTGGACGCGACCTTCGCGGTGGACCGGCACTTTCGCGGCCTGTCCTTCGAGGACAAGGCCATCGGCACCGTGCACGAAAGCGCCCGCCCCCATGCGCCGGGCCTTGTGGAATTGTGGCCCACCGAGACACCCGCCGAGGAGGAGGAGCCCGAGGCCTGGGTTCTGCCCATCGACGAGCCCGAGCAGCAATCCCCACCCGTGGTGGTGGCGCGGCGCGTCGCCAAGGCGGTGAAGTGCTGGACCACCAAGGGCGACGAGATGGGCCGGGTCTGGACCGCCGGCGACGTGCTGGTGCTCGTGCGCAAACGCGGCGCGGCCTTCGAGGCCGTGATCAGGGCTCTCAAGGAAGCGGGCGTGCCGGTGGCGGGCGCGGACCGGCTCAACATCGGCGAGCACATCGCGGTTCTTGACCTCGTGGCGGCGGGCCGCGCGGCGCTTCTGCCGGATGACGACCTGACGCTCGCGACTGCGCTGAAATCCCCGCTGGTCGGCCTCACCGACGACGACCTCATCCGCCTTGCAGCCTACCGGGCCGACGATGAATCCCTGCATGCCGCTCTCAAGCGCCACGCGGAGGCAGAGGACAGGGCTGCGATACGCGGTCTTGATGCTCTTCAGGCCTGGCAGGGGCTTGCCAAAACCCAAGGTCCCTTCGGGTTCTTCGCAACCCTGCTCGGCCCCTGGAGCGGGCGGCGTCAACTGGTGGGGCGGCTGGGGAGCGAGGCGGGCGACGCCATCGACGCCTTCCTGTGCTTCGCGCATCAATCGGAAATGACCGAGACGCCGTCCCTCACGGTGTTCCTCAACCGGTTCGAATCCGCCTCCCACACCATCAAGCGCGACCTCGACGCGGTGAACAACGAAGTGCGCGTGATGACCGTGCACGGGGCCAAGGGTCTGGAAGCGCCCATCGTGATCCTCATCGACGGCTGCGAGGTTCTGGGGCGCGACCCGGCGCTCATGCAGCTCACCACCCGGTCGGGCCTGACGGTGCCGGTCTGGTCGCCGGGGAAGAACTACGATTCCGCCGTGATGGCGCAGGCGCGCCAGCACCTGCACGACAAGGGGCACGAGGAGCACAACCGTCTCCTCTACGTGGCCATGACTCGCGCCAAGGACCGGCTGGTGATCGCTCCCTACCTGACCGGCAAGAAGAACTCGCCCCAGGAAGCCTGGTGCGAGATGATCCGGCATGGGCTGGTGCAGAAGGCGGGGGGCCTGGAGCTGAGCGAGGCGCCTTACGGGCCCATTAAGGTCTGGCGCGATGGCGCGGGCCTGGCGCGGCCGCCGGTCGTGTCCGAGGTCGCACCTCTCGATCCCGTGGAGGTGCCGGATTGGTTGAACGCTCCCGCGCTGGCCGAGCCGGAACCCCTGCCGCCGATCCGCCCGTCCAGCGCCCTTGGGGCCGCCGACCGGATGACCCGGCCGGGGGACGGTCCCTATGCGCCCGATGCGCGACTGCGCGGTACCCTGGTTCACTCGCTGCTGGAGCGCCTGCCCAACCTTCCGCTCGAGCGCCGGGAAGCCATGGCAAAGGCCTATGTGACCGCCCGCGCGCCCCGCCTGCGCCGGGATCTCCACGACGCTGTCGTGGCCAATGCCCTGAGCGTCCTGACCCATGAAGATCTCGAGGCTCTGTTCGGAACCCATTCCCGGGCCGAGGCTCCCATTGCGGGCCACGTGCGGACGCCGGATGGCGACATCATGGTGTCGGGCCAGATCGACCGGCTGGCCGTCCGCGACCGGGAGGTTCTGGTTGCCGATTTCAAGACCACGGCCCGCCCGCCCGGACCGGGGCAGCCGCTTCCCCGCTCCTACGTAGCCCAGCTTGCTCTCTACCGGAGGCTTCTCCAGGAGATCTACCCGGAGAAGCGGGTGCGCGCCTTCCTGGTCTGGACCTCGGGACCCGTCATCCACGAGCTGACGGAACCGGAGCTGGACCGAGCCCTTACCCTCATCAAAGCAGCGTGAGGGAAAGGCCCCTCGCTTGATTCCCGAAAGGGCCGTTCTTAACTAGGCCTTATCATTGTGCGGCTCTATGTTGAGTCGTGACAGAACAAAGGTGACACAATGGCGACCGTAAAGGTGACCGACGCGAGCTTCCCGCAGGACGTGCTGAACTCCTCCGAGCCCGTCGTGGTCGATTTCTGGGCCGAGTGGTGCGGTCCCTGCCGCATGATCGGACCGGCTCTCGAAGAGATTTCCAACGAGATGGCCGGCAAGGTGAAGATCGTGAAGCTCAATGTGGACGAGAACCCGCAGGTTGCGTCCCAGTTCGGCATCCGGTCGATCCCGGCCCTGATGATGTTCAAGGGCGGCCAGGTGGTGGCCCAGAAGATCGGCGCCGCCCCCAAGGGTGACCTCGCCAAGTGGATCCAGGCTTCGGCCTGATCTTTCTAAGCATTATGAGAATTCGAAGGGGGCCGAGAGGCCCCTTTTCATTTTGGCGCCACGCCTCTTCCCTCCCCCTTGCGGGGAGGGATTGAGGGGGGTCGGACAGTCAGAGCTCTAAGCTGATTGTTAGAGCGCGAGGTTGCTACAGTCCTACCTCGTCGCCTTTCACCTGGGCGCTCCACCCCCACCCGACCGCTGACGCGGCCACCCTCCCCGCAAGGGGGAGGGGAACATGAGCCGTGCAAAATGGGGATCTACTGCGGCAACGTCCCGTTTGCGGCCAGCACCTCGCCCGCCAGATACAACGAGCCGCAGATGAGCACCCGGGGCGGGTGCTCCCAGACGTAGTCGTGCAGGGACGCCAGGGCCGATTCGACGCTGGGCTGGGTCGAGGTGGTGAGCCCGACGCTCGCCGCGATGGCGGCCACTTCTTCGGCAGGACGCGCGGCGATCTGGCCGGAGATCGGCACAGCGATCACTTCGCGAGCAAGGCCCAGGAAGTTCTTGAAGAAAGCCTCTGAATCCTTCGTGCCCAGCATTCCTGCGATGACCACCAGCGGGGCATCGCTGCGCTCGCTCTGGTCCGCCATGGCAGCGGCAAGCACCCGTCCGCCATCGGCGTTGTGCCCGCCATCGAGCCAGATCTCGCAGCCTTCGGGGGAAATCTCCGGCAGGCGGCCCCGGGACAGGCGCTGCAGCCGGCCGGGCCATTCGGCGCGGGTGATGCCGGCCTCGAAAGCCGAGGTCTCGAACTTCTCGAAGCCTGCCGCCCGCAGGGCCGCAATCGCCGTTCCGGCATTGATGAACTGATGCCGCCCGACGAGGCGGGGGCGCGGCAGGTCGAGCAGGCCCTTCTCGTCCTGATAGACGAGCCGCCCGCTCTCCTCATGGATGGAAAAATCCTGCTGGCCGACGAAAAGGGGGGATGCGCCGATCCGCTCGGCCTCCTTGCGCAGGGTCTCGTCGGCCGAGAGATAATCCTGCGGGGCAATGACGGCCGGGCAGCCGCGCTTGAAGATGCCGGCTTTTTCCTTGGCGATGGCTTCAAGGGTCGTGCCGAGATATTCCGCATGGTCATGCCCGATCGACGTGACCACCGCTGCGGCCGGATGGTCGATGACGTTGGTGGCGTCAAACCGGCCGCCGAGGCCCACCTCCAGCAGAAGCACGTCGGCAGGTTCTTCGGAGAACAGCAGGATGGCGGCAGCGGTGGTGATTTCGAACACTGTGATCGGCTGGCCCGCATTCACCTTTTCGCAGCGGCGCAGGGCCTCGACCAAACGGTCCTCGCTCACATACTCGCCGCGCCCGATGCGGCCGAGCCGGATGCGCTCGTGGAAGCGCACCAGATGCGGCGACGTGTAGACGTGGACGGCCAAACCGGCGCTTTCCAGGATCGCCCGCATGAACGCGATGGTCGAGCCCTTACCGTTGGTGCCCGCCACATGGATCGTCGGCGGCAGGCGTCGCTCGGGATGACCGAGCTCCCCAAGCAGGCGCTGGATGCGCCCCAGCGACAGATCGATGGTCTTGGGGTGCAGGGCGAGAAAGCGCGCGATCAGCGCATCCGAGGAATCCATCGCCCTGTCTCCGGATAGATCTTACTCGGCGGCCTCAGCCACCGGCGTGCTCGCCACCGGAGCCTTGGTGAACAGGCGCGACAGACGGGCAACGGTGGCTTTGAGCTCATGGCGATGCACCACCATGTCCACCATGCCGTGGTCCTTCAGGTATTCGGCGCGCTGGAACCCGTCGGGCAGCTTCTCGCGGATGGTCTGCTCGATCACGCGCGGACCCGCGAAGCCGATGAGCGCGCCCGGCTCCGCCAGGTGCACATCGCCCAGCATGGCGTAGGACGCGGTAACACCACCCGTGGTTGGGTTGGTCAGCACGACGATGTAGGGGAGCTTCGCCTCCCTCAGGCGGCGGATCGCCACCGTGGTGCGCGGCATCTGCATGAGCGACAGGATGCCCTCCTGCATGCGCGCGCCGCCGGAGCCGGCGAAGAGCACGTAAGGGGTCTTCTTGTCGAGGGCCGTCTCCGCGCCCTTGATGAAGGCCTCGCCCGCCGCCATGCCGAGCGAGCCGCCCATGAAGCCGAAATCCTGCACCGCGATGGTCATCGGGGTTTCTTCGACCCGGCCGAAGCCCACCTTGAAGGCGTCCTGCTGGCCGGTCTTGGCGCGGGCGTCCTTCAGGCGGTCCACATAGCGCTTCTCGTCACGGAACTTGAGCGGGTCGACCGGCACTTCCGGCAGGGCCACGTCGAGCCAGGTGGCGCCGTCGAACATCATCTGCAGGCGCTGGGTGGCCGAGACGCGCATGTGGTGGTTGGAGCCGGGGATGACCCACTGGTTCGCCTCCACGTCCTTGTGGAACACGACCTGTCCGGTCTCCGGGCACTTGATCCAGAGATTGTCCGGCGTCTCGCGCTTGAAGAGCGTCTTGATCTTCGGACGG
Organism: Microvirga aerophila; assembly: GCF_003332305.1. Classification (GTDB taxonomy): domain Bacteria; phylum Pseudomonadota; class Alphaproteobacteria; order Rhizobiales; family Beijerinckiaceae; genus Microvirga; species Microvirga aerophila. The sequence goes on from NZ_QOIO01000026.1 coordinate 70,692, forward strand.
ACGACTTCGGAAATCCAGTTCATGACTTATCCTTTCGTCATGCCCGGACTTGTTCCGGGCATCCACGCCTTTCGCGTGGCAAGACGTAGATGGCCGGGACAGGCCCGGCCATGACGCCTGTTGTTTCTCAAGCAGCCGCGCGCTTGGCGACCGACCGCACGCCTTCGCTCAGTTCCTTTACCAATGTGGTGACGGACTCGACCGTGCGCGAGGTGGCGCGGTCCTGTTCGTCGAGGGTGCCGCGCATGGCGTCGATCAGGGCAGACCCCACCACGACCCCATCGGCCCCTTGCGCCACCGCCGCCGCATGCTGGCCGCTCTTCACCCCAAAGCCCACCACTACCGGAAGCGGCGTATGGCGCTTGATGCGCTCCACCGCCGTGGCGACCCGGCCGAAATCCGGGGTAGCCGCGCCGGTGATGCCGGTGATCGACACGTAATAGACGAAGCCTGCCGTATTCTCGAGCACCGCCGGCAGGCGATGATCGTCCGTGGTCGGGGTGGCAAGCCGGATGAACGCGAGGCCCGCGTCAAGGGCCGGCAGGCAAAGCTCATCGTCCTCCTCCGGCGGCAGATCGACCACGATCAGGCCGTCCACGCCGGCTTGCTGCGCGTCAGCCAGAAAGCGGTCGACCCCATAGACGTAGATCGGATTGAAATAGCCCATGAGGATCACGGGCGTGTCCGCATCCTCCGCCCGGAAGCGCCGGATGAGATCTAGGGTCTTGACCATGTCCTGACCGACCTTCAGGGCGCGAAGCCCTGCCGCCTGGATGGCCGGACCGTCCGCCATCGGGTCGGTGAAGGGCAGGCCGAACTCGACGATGTCGGCCCCCGCCTTGGGCAGGCTCTTCAAGATTTCAAGCGACGTCTCGGGATCCGGATCGCCGGCCATCACGTATGTAACGAGGGCGGCGCGGCCTTCCGCACGGCACTTCTCAAAACGGGCTTCGATGCGCTTTGTCATGGGCGGGTCTTTAGCATGGGAAATCGGGGATGTGGACAGGGATGTTGCCGGTCACGGCCAGGATGATGGGCCTTCAGCAAAACCCTTCAGCCATCCAGTCCCGCAGGTAAGCCTCAGGCGATGAGTCAGGGTCCATGGCGGTTCGCGTCCAGGCCCGGCGTTCGTGATCAATCACGGCAAGCTCCCAGACACAGGCCATCAGAGGGCGGTCCTGCTCCACGAACGAGAGGACTTGGGCATGAGCAGCACGCCAGAGGCGCTGGGCGCAGATGCCGCCGTCAAGCCACCAGTGAAGCAGAAGCCAGATCGCCTCATCGCCCTGATGGAGAATGGCGAAGCCGTAGGGTGTGTTCGCGCGCCCCTCAGCATTCAGCGAAGTTTGGGCCACAAGCGCTTGGGCTGTTTCGATGGAGGCCGCAGACAGGACAACATCGCTGCCGTGCATGCCATAAGCCTTCAGGACCCGCTCTCCCGCGCGCCAGAGACTTAAAGGCCGGACCTTGCGAGGATGCCAGAGTTCCAAGGCTACGCTCACCATCCAACGCCTATTTGCCGAGCCTGCAGACAGGGCGATTGAAAGGGCCCTCGACTTTCTCAGGAGCTTCGTACTTGTCCGATCCGGGTTGGACCATCAGACGTGGAATGGAAAACTGTTTAGCGAGCTTGGCGCCGTCATAGAACTCGCAACGGATATTGCGGACTTCCACGGCTTCGGCGTTTGAATTGGCAAGCTTAAGGAAAATCGTGGAGACGCGTTTTCCCGTTCCAGTGTTGAGCACTTGCTCCACCTCAATACCTCCATAGGTGACGGGCATTCTGGCTTGCGCAAATGATGGTGAAGCGCTTGCCGAGATGAGAGGGATGAGAAGGAGAAGGCGCTTCATAGATTATCCCCCAGGATCTCAGCGATCTGCGGGATGTCCTTGTCGCCGCGGCCGCTGATGTTGACCACCATCAGGTGGTCCTTCGGCTTCTGCGGCGCGAGGTCCGCCACCTTGGCGAGGGCGTGGCTCGGCTCGAGCGCCGGCAGGATGCCCTCGAGCCGGGAGCAGAGCTGGAACGCTGCAAGCGCCTCGTCGTCGGTGGCGGAGATGTAGTTGACCCGGCCCGTCTCGTGCAGCCAGGCATGCTCCGGGCCGATGCCCGGATAGTCGAGACCCGCCGAGATGGAATGGGCGTCCTGGATCTGACCGTCCTGGTTCATCAGCAGATAGGTGCGGTTGCCGTGCAGCACGCCCGGGCGCCCGCCCGTGAGGGAGGCCGCATGGAGCTTGTCGAGCCCATGGCCCGCCGCCTCGACGCCGTAGATCTCGACGCTGCGGTCGTCGAGGAAGGGGTGGAACAGCCCGATGGCGTTGGAGCCGCCGCCGATGCAAGCGACGAGCGAATCCGGCAGGCGGCCTTCGGCCTGCATCATCTGCTCGCGGGTTTCGTTGCCGATGACGCACTGGAAGTCGCGCACCATGGCCGGATAGGGATGCGGGCCCGCCACCGTGCCGATGCAGTAGAAGGTGTCGGCGACATTCGTGACCCAGTCGCGCAGGGCCTCGTTCATGGCGTCCTTGAGGGTCTTCGTGCCGGACTGCACCGGCACCACCTTGGCGCCCAGCATGTTCATGCGGAACACGTTGGGCTTCTGCCGCTCCACGTCGACCGCGCCCATGTAGACAATGCACTCAAGGCCGAACCGCGCGCAGAGCGTTGCGGTGGCGACCCCGTGCTGGCCCGCGCCCGTCTCGGCGATGATGCGCTTCTTGCCCATGCGGCGGGCGAGAAGGATCTGGCCCAGCACGTTGTTCACCTTGTGGGCGCCCGTATGGTTCAGCTCTTCGCGTTTGAAGTAGATTTTCGCGCCACCGAAATGGTCGGTCATGCGCTCGGCGAAATAGAGCGGGCTCGGCCGGCCGATGTAATGGGTCATGTACCCATCCATCTCCGCCTTGAAGGACGGGTCGGCCCTGGCCTCGGCATAGGCCTTTTCCAGTTCGAGAATGTTCGGCATCAGGGTCTCGGCCACGAAGCGGCCGCCGAAAATGCCGAAATGCCCACGCTCGTCCGGGCCGGTGCGGAAGGAATTGGGTTGGGCTTGAGCTGACACGCCTGTCCTGCCTTAAGGTGTTCGGTGCACTTTTACCGGAACGGTGAATAGCGCTTTTCCGGAGAAAGTGCGTTGTTTTCTTTGTCTCAGGCGGCGAAAGCCGCCCGGGCGGCCTTCACGAAGGCCTCGATCTTGTCTGGGTCCTTGACGCCCGGCTTGACCTCGACCCCGGACGACACGTCGACGGCCTTGGATCCGGTGAGCTTGATCGCCTCCGTCACATTGCCCGGGCCGAGTCCTCCTGACAGCATGAAGGGGAGCCGGGGGTCAAGCCCGACCAGAAGCCGCCAGTCGAAGGAGAGGCCATTGCCGCCCGGAAGAGCGTCGGGCATGCGGGGCGGCTTGGCATCGAGAAGCACATGATCGGCGACGCCCGCATAGGCGGCCAGCCCGGAAAGGTCCGCCGCCTCGGCGATGCCGATCGCCTTCATGACCGGACGGCCGAAACGGGCGCGAATCGCCGCCACGCGCTCGGGGCCCTCATGCCCATGGAGCTGAAGCAGGTCGGGATCGAGCGCCTCCACCGCCTCCTGAATGAACGAGTCATCCGCATCGACCAAGAGCACGACGCGCAGGGCGCGGCCCTTGGCCTGAGCCGAGAGATCGCGGCCCGTCTCCAGGCTCACATGGCGTGGGCTTTTGGGAAACCGCACGAAGCCGACCCAGTCCGCGCCCGCCGAAAGGGCGGCGTCGAGGGTATCAGGCGTCGAGAGCCCGCAGATCTTGACCAGCTTGTCCATGGCACGATGTTACGACGCTTTGGCCTGCTTGCGCCACACCAGCATCGCCGCAGCGAGATCTTCCAGCGCCGTGCCGACCGACTTGAACAGGGTGATCGCCTCCGGGGCCCGCTGCACGGAGCTGCGGCATAGATCGGCCAGATCGCCCTTCACGTGACTTTCCGCGATGGCGCCGCCTTGGAGAGCAAGCGCCACGTCCCCGCCCTCGTGCTTGGCCGCTGGGGTGTCCACATAGACCTGCGCCCGGCGAATGGCCTCATCGTCAACCTCACGCATGTGAAGATTGAAGGCCCCGACGAGATCGAGATGGGCTCCCGCCTTCAGCCATTCGCCCTTGACGATGGGGGAGCGCGAGAGCGTGGCGCAGGAGACGAGGTCAGCCTCGCGCACGGCGCTTTCGAGATCAGTCATCGCCGTCACCGGCAGGCCTTCCGCCTGCAACTGCTCCGCCAGGGCTTTGGCCTTGTCGGCGTTGTGATTCCACAGCACGACTTCGAGGATTGGCCGCTGGCTCATGTGGGCGCGAATCAGGAAAGGCGCGAGGGAGCCGGAACCCACCATCACCATGCGGGCTGCCTCGGGCCGCGCAAGAAACCGGGCCGCGAGCGCCGAGGCGGCGGCGGTGCGCCACACGGTGAGGCGCGTACCGTCCAGCGCCGCGCGGGGCTCGCCGGTCGCCCCGTCCATGAGCAGGTAGGTGCCGAGAACGCTGGGAAGGTGTTTCGCGCCGTTGTCGGGGAACACCGACACGATCTTGACGCCCACATAGCCGTCTGGCGTGGCAGGTCCCGTCCAGGCCGGCATGAGCAGGAGCGTTCCGTGGGAGCCGGGGCGCTCGATCTCGTGGTGGTGACGCACCGGCGTGACGAAGTCGCCGCGAAACGCATCGGCCAAGGCATCGATCAGGGACGGAAACGTCAGCGCCCGGTCGATCTCGGCGGCGGTGATGACGTGCATGAGAGCCTTAATAGGTCGAGGGCTGCGGTCGCGGCAGAGTGGCCGGCAGGTTGGTGCTTGGCACCTGGGCGCGCAGGCGCTCGGTCTCGTAGCGCAGCTGGCGCGCCTCGCGGCGGGACTGGCGGCGCGCCCTGCGGTTCTTGCCCTGGGCAAGCCAGGTCGCCGTACCGCCGATCACGACGCCGAGCATGACCGCCGCGAAGATGACCGCGAAGAGGGGAAGCTGCGTGGCGATTTCCGGCGCTTCCTGCGAGAACGGGTCCAGCGACAGGGTCACCGGAGCCCTGTTGGCGACGGCGAGCAGCACGACCAGAATCGCCACGGGCAATAGAATCAGCGCCTTGAGAAAACGAATCACGACTGGCTCTCCCTAGAGCATCCTGCGGCGAACCGGATTCGGCCCGCCGTCAAAACACGGCACAATAAAACGCGAAGGGATGTTTCCACGGCCGCGGAAGCACCTCGCGTGTTCAATGGGATGCGGCAGCCTTCAGTACCTTCGGGGAGGTGTTGAGGCGCTGACGCATCTCCTTGCCCGTCTTGAAGACGGGGACGACCTTCTCGGAGATGGAAACGGACTCACCCGTGCGCGGGTTGCGTCCGGTGCGAGCGTCGCGCTTCTTGACGGAGAACGCCCCGAAGCCGCGTAGCTCCACCCGGTCGCCTCGGGCAAGCGCATCCGCGATGGTGTCGAGAATCGCGTTCACGATGTTCTCGACGTCTCGCTGATACAGATGCGGGTTCTGCTCGGCGATCTTGAGCACCAGTTCGGATTTGATCATGTAAGGGCTATATGTTTGACGCTGCTTTATTTTTCCGAAGGGTGCCAGACCGCCAACAGACCGTCAAGCTGCGCAGCGCCAACGCTGACGGAAGCACGGCGAAGCGCGGCGGCGGCCTCGTCGAATCCCATCAGATCGGCCCCGGTCGCGGCCCAGGCGAAGACCGAGAAATCCCGGTCGCCGCGCGGCTTCCAATCGCGAACCGGCAGGTCCTTGGCGACGCCCTTCTCCTGTTCGAGCCACGCGATGGCGTCGCGCTCTCCGCCGATCTTGTCGATGAGCTTCAGGGGCACGCCCTGACGTCCGCTGAAAACTTGGCCGGTGGAGGCGGTTGCCAGCTCCTGATCGTTCAGGCGTCGGCGCTCGCGCACGAGGGTCTTGAACCAGTCATAGGTGTCGGCCACCACCTGCTGCAGGGCGGCCCTCGCCTCCGGGCTCGTGGGCTTGAAGGGGCTGGGCTCAGCCTTGAGCGGAGCGGACTTCACCTCCTCCACCTTGACGCCAAGCTGGCCGAGAAGGCCCGAGAGGTCGGGATACTGGAACAGCACGCCGATGGAGCCGACAAGGGCCGTCTCGCGGGCCACGATGTGGTCCGCCGCGATGGCCGTGATGTACCCGCCGGAGGCGGCCGTGCCTTCCACGAAGGTGACGACGGGCTTCTTCTCCGAAAGCCGGCGGATGTTGCGGTAGAGCTCCTCGGACCCGGTGGTGGTGCCGCCGGGGCTGTTGACCGAGATGACCACACCCGAGACCGAGTTCGCCTCGCCCACCCGCTGCATGAGATCGGCCATGCGCTGGTTGCTGGCGATGAACCCGTCGACGGAGATGCGCGCCACGTGGGATTGCCCGGCCCCGACGCCCATCCGGTCGGCGGCCGCATACCCTAAGGCAACCACGGCCGCGATGAGGGCCAGGACCCCGGCTGTGCGCCAGAACGTGAGCTTGCGTCGCAACCGGCGGCGATCGGCGATGGCTTCGGCATCAATGGACATGAATCGTCGTCTCTTGCTTGGGGCCTGTTCGAGGGTGTCACCCTATGGCGAAGGCAGATAGGGCAGCAAGGCGTTTGGCCAATAAAAAGTGCCGCTCTTGCGGCCTGCTGTCGCCCGTTATGAAACCCGTCGGGGCCAGAAAGCCCACAGAAGAAGGATTGCGGCCGCGATCCAGAGGATCACGATTGCCAGGGCGCCAACCTGGCTGACGGGGCGCTGTGCCCGCTGGCGTGCCGTTGCGCGCAGCTCGTCCATAAGCCCGGACGGAATCAACCGGACGGCCAGCAGGATCCCGAGAGGCACGAGAATCACATCGTCCAGGTAGCCCAGCACGGGGATGAAATCAGGGATCAGATCGATGGGGCTCAGCGCATAGGCCGCCACCGTGGCCGCCGCGAGCTTGGCATACCAGGGCACGTGCGGATGCCGAACCGCAAGATAGAGCGCGACTACGTCGGTCTTGATGGCCTTCGCCCAGCTTCGCAGGCGGGCGAACACTCCTGTTCTTTTCGGTCGATCCATGTCCGCGCCTCCGGCCTGACGAGGAGCCAGCGTATCAGGCTGCTTGAGACAAAGAAAAACCCGCGCGATCACTCGCGCGGGTCGTTTGATGTTCGAAGCGCTCCTCGGACGGATCCGGAGAGCATCGGGCTAGGCCCGATTACTTCTTGTCCTTGGCCTTGAGGGCCGCGCCGAGGATGTCGCCGAGCGACGCGCCGGAATCGGCCGAGCCGTACTGCGCCATGGCTTCCTTCTCCTCAGCGACCTCGAGGGCCTTGACGGAGACGGTGACGCGGCGAGCCTTGCGGTCGAACTGCGTGACGCGGGCGTCGAGCTTCTCGCCGGTGGCGAAGCGCTCGGGGCGCTGATCGCCGCGATCGCGGGCCAGCTCGTTGCGCTTGATGAAGGTGGTGAGGTCGGTATCGACGATCTTCACCTCCAGGCCGCCATCCTTCACCTCGAGAATCTCGCAGGTGACGATCTGGCCCTTCTTGATCTCGCCGGCTTCCGCGAAGGGGTCGCCGCCGAGCTGCTTGATGCCCAGCGAGATGCGCTCCTTCTCGACGTCCACGTCGAGAACCTGGGCGCGCACCATGTCGCCCTTCTTGAAGTCGTCGATGACCTGCTCGCCCGGACGGTTCCAGTCGAGGTCCGAGAGGTGGACCATCCCGTCGACGTCGTTCTCGAGACCGATGAACAGACCGAACTCGGTCTTGTTCTTGACCTCGCCTTCGACTTCGGAGCCGACAGGGTGCTTCTCGGCGAAGGCCTCCCACGGGTTCTGCAGCGTCTGCTTCAGGCCCAGCGAGATGCGGCGCTTCACCTGATCGACCTCGAGGATCACGACCTCAACCTCCTGCGAGGTGGAGATGATCTTGCCCGGATGGACGTTCTTCTTCGTCCAGGACATCTCGGAGACGTGGATCAAGCCTTCGATGCCCGGCTCGAGCTCAACGAACGCACCGTAATCGGTGATGTTCGTCACGCGGCCCTTGAGCTTGGCGCCAACCGGGTAACGGGCGGCGATGCCCTCCCACGGATCGGCCAGCAGCTGCTTGATGCCGAGCGAGATGCGGTGCGTCTCGTGGTTGATCTTGATGATCTTGACCTTGACCGTCTGGCCGATGGTTACGACCTCGGACGGATGGTTCACGCGGCGCCATGCCATGTCGGTCACGTGCAGCAGGCCGTCGATGCCGCCGAGATCAACGAACGCACCGTACTCGGTGATGTTCTTGACCACGCCGTCGATGACCTGACCCTCTTCAAGGTTCGCCACGAGCTCGGAACGCTGCTCGGCGCGGCTCTCTTCGAGGACCGTGCGGCGCGACACGACGATGTTGCCGCGGCGGCGATCCATCTTGAGGATCTGGAACGGCTGAGCCACGCCCATGAGCGGGGTGACGTCGCGCACGGGGCGGATGTCGACCTGGCTGCGGGGCAGGAACGCCACGGCGCCGTCGAGGTCGACCGTGTAGCCGCCCTTGACCTGGTTGAAGATGACGCCGTTGACGCGCTCTTGGGCCTCGAAGGCCTTCTCGAGCTTGACCCAGCTCTCTTCGCGGCGAGCCTTGTCGCGGGAGATGACGGCCTCGCCCAGCGCATTCTCGATGCGCTCGACATAGACCTCAACCTCGTCGCCGACATTGATCGTCTGGTCGCGGTTGGGGCCTGCAAATTCCTTGAGGGCCACGCGGCCTTCGGTCTTGGCGCCGATATCGATGACCGCGACGTCCTTTTCGATCGCGACCACTTTACCCTTGACGACCGAGCCTTCGCTGATCTCGTTCGTGCGGAAGGATTCTTCGAGCAGGGCCGCGAAATCTTCACGGCTCGGCGCTTGTTGGTATGCTGCGGACATATGTTCTCCTGAATGGCCCTTGTTTGAAGGGGCAACGCCGGCGGCTCGTGTGAACGGGCCGTTTCCAGCCGCCGCTGCCAGGATCGCCCCTCGAGGGCCAGGACCAAGGCATGCCGCTCTATCGAGCGGGCCGGCGTATCATCGACGGATGGAAACGCTTATACCGAAAGGACTTTTTGGAAGCACCGCGAGGGCGCGGAACACGCACCCTCACATAACGACAACCGCCACTGTCCTGTCGGATGGCGCTGTTTTATCCCATTTCGACTGGCATCACAAGGGTTTCCGAACCCTCCGGCGACCTCTGGCCTCCGGGCTTCTGCCAAGCTTCGTTGCGCCGGGTCTTCCGGCGCGGGAACGAGGCAAGGACGGCCTAGACGGGCACGTCGGAGTGCCGCGCTCGCGCGGTCGCCCAGTCCAGGGCGCGCTCGAGACGGTCGTTGCCCCAGAACAGCTCCCGGTCCTCCGCCACAAAGCACGGGGCGCCGAAGATGCCGCGCAGTTGCGCCTCCTCGCCGATCCGGCGCAGGCGAGCCTTGTTGGCCTCGGCCTGCGCCTGCTCCATCACGGCCCCGGCGTCGAGCCCCAGATCGGTCAGGACGATGCTTAAGGCGGCCGGATCGCTGATGTTGCGGCTCTTCCCGAACTCCGCCGCAAAGACCGCCTTGGTGAAGGCCGGGGTCCAACCCTGATCGAGCCCCACCAGCGCCACCCGGGCGGCGAGAAGGGAGTTCTGCGGAAAGGGATCGGGCCGGCAGAAGGGCACCCCAAGGCGCGCCGCCTCTCGCTCCATATCGCGCCACATGTAGCGGCCCTTGTCGGGGAAGAGATTGAAGGGCGACGTGGTCCAGCCCTGCGCGGCGAAGATCGGTCCCAGGAGGAAGGGCCGCCAGTGCACCTTCACGCCTGCCTCCTCGGCGGCGGCCTCGATGCGCATGGCCGCCAGATACGAGTAGGTGGAGGCAAAGTCGTACCAGAACTCAAGAACCGGCCCGGGCATGGCAATCTCTTTCTTAGGCGACACCAGAGTTCAGGCCCGTATCCTATTCCACAACCGGACAACAGCCGCCCTTATTCCGGCCAGGAATGCCCCAGACGCATATCGATCCCCGGTTGCGCCGCCTACGCTTACCCTTTAAGTCGCAGGGCATCCTTCGTCCTTTGGAATCCTTGCTATGGCCGACAAGCGCGTGAACAAGGTCGTGCTCGCCTATTCGGGCGGTCTCGACACCTCCATCATCCTCAAGTGGCTGCAGACCACCTATGGCTGCGAGGTCGTGACCTTCACGGCCGATCTCGGCCAGGGCGAGGAGCTGGAGCCCGCGCGCAAGAAAGCCGAGCTTCTCGGCATCAAGCCGGAGAACATCTTCATCGAGGACCTGCGCGACGAGTTCGTGCGCGACTACGTTTTTCCCATGTTCCGGGCCAACGCCCAGTACGAGGGCCTTTATCTGCTCGGCACCTCCATCGCCCGGCCGCTCATCGCCAAGAAGCAGATCGAGATCGCCGAGCGGGTCGGAGCCGACGCGGTGGCTCACGGCGCGACCGGCAAGGGCAACGACCAGGTGCGCTTCGAGCTCGGCTACTATGCGCTCAAGCCCGACGTGACCGTGATCGCCCCCTGGCGCGAGTGGGACCTGCGCTCCCGCGAGGCGCTGATCGCCTTTGCCGAGCAGAACCAGATCCCGATCGCCAAGGACAAGCGCGGCGAGGCCCCGTTCTCGGTCGACGCCAACCTCCTGCACGCTTCCTCCGAGGGCAAGGTGCTTGAGGACCCGGCGGCGGAAGTGCCCGACTACGTCTATTCCCGCACCAACGATCCCGAATCGGCTCCCGATCAGCCCACCGTGATCTCCATCACGTTCGAGAAGGGCGACCCGGTCGCCATCGACGGCCAGAAGATGGGGCCCGCCGACCTCCTGGCGAAGCTCAACGAACTCGGCCGCCTCAACGGCATTGGCCGCCTCGACCTGGTCGAGAACCGCTTCGTGGGCATGAAGAGCCGCGGCATGTACGAGACGCCGGGCGGCACGATCCTACACCTCGCCCACCGGGGCATCGAGTCGATCACCCTCGACCGGGGGGCGGCTCACCTCAAGGACGAGCTCATGCCAAAATACGCCGAGCTCATCTATAACGGCTTCTGGTTCTCGCCGGAGCGCGAGATGCTGCAGGCGATGATCGACAAGAGCCAGGAATTCGTCACCGGCGAGGTCAAGCTCAAGCTCTACAAGGGCGGCGTCCACCTCATCGGCCGGACAAGCCCGTACTCGCTCTACGACCAGGACCTCGTCACCTTCGAGGAAGGCGCAGTGGCCTACGACCACCGCGACGCCGCGGGCTTTATCAAGCTCAACGCGCTTCGCCTGCGCACGCTCGCCCAGCGCAAGAAGAAGCTGGGGCTGTAAAGCAGCCCCTCACGGCCGGCCCTTTAAGCGAGAACCTCCGACGCCTGGCGTCGGGGGTCTTTGTCATCAGAGGACGAAGTCTGCGTTTGCGAAGGTGTGGGCGCCAAGCGCCTTGATGGCGAAATCGGCAGAGCCGTCGCCGTTCACGTCTCCAGCGATGTACGTATCACCGCCCGACTTGTAGGCCTTCAGCTCGCCCGCGACCTTGTGGAAGCCCTGCGTGCCGATGAACGTGAAGGCCTGGTTGCCGGCGGCACCGGTATTCGCGTCGATGCCTTTCAGGTTGATCCTGTCGGCGCCGTGGACGAAGTCGCCGATGGCATCGCCATTGGCTTCAGACGCCGTATCGAAGATGAACGCATCCTTGCCTGCGCCGCCCCAGAGAATGTCGGCGCCGGCGTTGCCATTGAGGTTATCGTGGCCGCCCTTGCCTTTGAGGGTATTGGCTCCGGAATTGCCCGACAGTTTGTTGCTCAGGCTGTTGCCGGTGCCGTTCAGGTTGTCCGCACCTCTCAAGGTAAGACGCTCCACCCCTTGGCCTGCCAGGGAATACGAGATCGTGCTGAGGACCTTGTCGGCGCCCTGGTTGGCCTGCTCGTAGGCCTTGTCGCCTGCCTGATCGACGTAATAGGTGTCGTTGCCCTTGCCGCCATACATGGCATCGACGCCGGACGTGCCGTGCAGCACGTTGTTGCTGCTGTCGCCGGTGATGGTCTCTCCGGTCGTGACGGAGGGCGTCGACTCAGTGGCGGGGGAGGTTGTCGGAGGGGTCGTGACCGTGGGGACGCCGGCATCGTCGGCCTCGGCGCGCTCGGCAGCGTTGGGGGTGCCG
>NZ_QOIO01000027.1 GCF_003332305.1 Microvirga aerophila
GCGTTGAAGCCGTCGATGTTGCGCACCCCCAGCTTCGACATCTTCTTGTACCGGTCCTCCATCTCCCGAACCGCCCAGCGCAAGGCGATGATCGCCTTCTTGGGATCCGTGACGACGGGGGTGAGCAGGTGCGGGATGCCGTCGTAGACGGAGAGCTCCAGCATCTTCGGGTCGACCATGATCAGCCGGCACTCTTCCGGAGTGAATCGGTAGAGCAGCGACAGGATCATGGTGTTGATGGCCACCGACTTGCCCGAGCCGGTGGTGCCCGCCACCAGCAGATGCGGCATGCGCGCCAGATCTGCAATCACGGCCTCACCACCAATGGTCTTGCCGAGGCAAAGCGGCAGCTTGTGCTTCGAGGTCTCGAAATCCTGGCTTGCAAGCAATTCGCGTAAGAAAACCGTCTCGCGCTTCTGGTTAGGCAGCTCGATGCCGATGGCGTTGCGCCCTGGGATGACCGCGACGCGGGCCGAGACCGCGCTCATGGAGCGGGCGATGTCCTCGGATAGCGCGATCACCCGCGACGACTTGGTGCCCGGAGCCGGCTCGAACTCATAGAGCGTCACCACCGGACCGGGATGGACATGAATCACCTCACCTTTGACGCCGAAGTCGCGGATCGTCTTCTCGACACGTCCCGCGGTCTCTTCGAGGATGTCCTCTGTCAGCGCGGGGCCTTCGGAAACGGGTGGCTCGGCCAGGAATTCGATGTGCGGATACTCGTAGGATCCATTGTCGTTGATGGCGGAACGCGGGGGAAGGATCCGTGCCGGAACGGGAGCCGGCAGGAATGGTGCTTCGGTCACAACCGCCGGCAGCACAGGTATGATGGGACGGGTGACAGGCGTCTCCGGCACCTCCTCCGCGACAACCGTTGGAGCCGGCTCCGAAGCCGCGACTTTGGTTGGCGCTGAACCATCATCTTTCGGCACAGGCTTCGAACCCCCCTGCCCTACCGAAACCCTCTCCGGGCGCGGTGCCGGCCCTGGAACGTCGTCTCCATAGAGAAACAGATATCCGCTATCGAGGTCGTCGGATGCATCGAGTTCCACTGGAGCAGGCTTCGCCTCAGCGACGACCTCATCGATCTTCACGCCGGGTTCGTGCTCGATCGTCTGGGCTGAAGGGGCAAACGAACCCATGAGTGAGACAGGCCCCACCCGGTACAGGCTTGGTTGCCAAGCGAATGAGGTCGCCGGCAGATCAATGCCGCGGGTGGGCGCTTCGGCCTGCTCGGCCGGCTGGGCGATTACAGGCGATGGAACGGGCTCGGGTGCCTGTGCACCGGGTGTGCTCGACGCATAGGCCGAACGGAGCTCGGCGATCTGATTGTGAACGGTCGGCTCCTGGATGGGCTCGGCCCGAAGGCGAACAGAGGTGGGCGGAGCTACCTTCTGAGCAGGCGCGCCAGTCCGTGGGTTGACCGAGGATCGCACTCCTGCCGGGGCTACCCGGGGAGCGGGGGCCACCGCATCCGGACGGGACTCGGCCGGCCGCCCGCTGCGCTCCCGCAGGAAGCGGTCCGGCGTGCGGGTGGATGTGACTCCCTTATCGACCACGAAGGCCTGCCACCAGCTCGGGGCGACGGCCTGATAGCCGGCAGCGCCCGCGACTGGGGCAGCCTGGGCCGGCAGGGGCGTCTGATCCGACGGAATGACGGCCGGGTTCGGCTGGGCGGCCAGCTCTGATGCCGAATCATGATTCGCGGGCAATTCAAACGGAGACTGTTGTTTCGTTTGCATTTGATCTGGTTTGTTGGAGCGGACCATCCGCTCATCGGCTGACGTTGTCCTGCAATGTGGATCCGACAGGTAAAAAGTCAGTTAGGGCTGCGGAGACCGTCTGAGAGGAGCCGGCGCCTGTGGGCCCGGAAGCGTGGAAAGGAACCTTCGGCAGCCTTTGGCCATTCCCGTGAGCAACCCAAGGAGTAGCCGTTAATGCCGAGCACTACAGTCGCCCACGGAACCTTTCCGTCCCGAAAAGCCGCCGATCAAGCCGTTCAACGGCTCGTCTCAAGCGGATTCGCCCGAAACAGCATCGATCTCGACCGGCACGAGGACGACGAGGGTTACGATCTCACGGTTCATACCCGGGAGGAAAATCTGCCTCGTGTGGAGCAGATCATGCACCAGTCCCCCACCGGATTCACCCTCCAGAGGGCGGCGTCGGGCACGTTCCAAACGATGAAATCCAACCCGCTTCTGCTGCTCGGAGCCGGCGTTCTGGCGGGTCTGGCTGTCTATAGCCTGCTCCCTGGCGAGGAACGGCCCCAGCGTCGCTCCCGGCATGCTCGTCGTCGCTAGCTCCTGACGACCGTCTTGTTATCGGAGATACGGCTCCTGGCTCGACCAGGAGCCGTATCTCCGATTCTGTTTGCCATTTGGAGAATCGCCGGCCGTCGTAGGTCTTCAGCAAAAATTAAGCATCTGGACCGATAGACAGGTGCCATGTCCGCCTGGAGAGATGAGAGAAACGAAAAGTCCCGCGTTCGGCTCGAGAGGCGTCTCTCGCAGCTGTTTCCGCCCTGCGTCCTGGCGCATGCTCTCAGACAGCCGCTGATCCCGCCGACGCAACGCCGGGCCGTCGAGTCGTATTGGCGGCATCATCCCCTGCGTGCCGACCGGCTGGCCCGCGCACTCGCGGCAAAGAGCGGAGCACCCGAGGGGTGGCAATGGCAGCTGGGAACCGGCAAATCATCGGGTCTGCCGATGTCGTTTCGGGCGCCCCCTGCCCCATACCGCGAACCCGCTTTCGATCGTGGTCCTGGACATTGCTGCGTGTGCGGACAACCAGTTTACCGTCTCGGCTGGCATTGTGATGCATGGGGGGATGGCAAGCCGAACAAGAACGCCACTTGGCACGCCTGTTGCGTCGTCGCCTGGACGCTCTGGAATGCTCCGACAGACTATCTGAAGGCTCTCAAGCTGCGCCAGGGTCGCAAATGTCCGATAACCGGGCGCCGCCTGCTGAAGACCTCCGAAGTCGACCACCGCGTCCCGCTTTTCGCTGTCTGGTCGGAGCATCGCCAACGCTCTTGGCCGCAACTGCTCGATTTCTGGGGTGTGCCGAATCTTCAGGTCATCAACAAGTCGGCCCATCTGGAGAAATGCTCTCAGGAGGCGACCGAGCGCGCCGAGCGACGCGCCCTTTTGAACGCGGAGGACCTGCGGCTTGCTCTTGAAGAAGTGTAGTGGCGCGGGCGACGGGGCTCGAACCCGCGACCTCCGGCGTGACAGGCCGGCACTCTAACCGACTGAGCTACGCCCGCGTAACATCCTTCGCAGGGTGATTTCGAACTGCCGGAGCGGTTCGACGAACGAAGGAGACGCGCTCGTAGCCTCCCGCCCTCTGGCTGTCAAATGGAGTCTTGAGGGAATCCGTGATGTCCGCCCAAAAATGTCGATATCCCAGATAGACTTCCGGCGCGAGTGCTTATGAACCTTCTTGGATGCTAGAACGGGTAATGCTGGTCAGGATCCTCAATGGTGATCCAGCGCAGATCGGTGAACTCGGCGATGGCGGCCTTGCCGCCGAAGCGACCATAACCTGACCCTTTCACGCCACCGAAGGGCATTTGAGCCTCGTCACCGACTGTCGGACCGTTGATATGGCAGATGCCAGACTGGATCCGCTTTGCAACCTTCATGGCGCGCTGGATGTCGCGGCCGAATACTGCCGACGCCAAGCCGTACTCCGTGTCGTTGGCGACCCGTATAGCCTCCTCGATCCCCTTCACGCGGATGATGCTCTTGGCCGGCCCAAAGGATTCTTCGCTGTAGATGCGCATCCCCGGCAGCACATGATCGACAAGGGTTGCATCCATGATCGTCCCCGTCCGGGTTCCGCCCGCGACGAGCTTGCCCCCCTGCTCGACGGCGTCCTGAACCAGTTCCTCGATGCGCTCGGCCGCCTCCGAGTTGACAAGAGATCCCAGAACCACCCGATCGCGCGGGTTGCCGGCAGGCAGTGCCTTTGCCTTGGCGGCGAGCTTGGCGACGAATTCATCCGCAACCGCCTCATCAACGATGATGCGCTCCGTCGACATGCAGATTTGACCCTGGTTCATGAAGGCCCCGAAGGCGGCCGCGTTCACGGCCGCATCGAGATCCGCATCGTCCAGAACGATCAACGGAGCCTTTCCTCCGAGTTCGAGCAAAACCGGCTTCAGGTGACGGGCGGCCGTCTCGGCGATGATCTTGCCGACCCGGGTCGAACCGGTGAAGTTGATGCGCTTGACAGCCGGATGCACGATCAAAGCTTCTACGACCTGCGCCGCATCCGGCGGCGCATTCGTCACCACGTTGATGACACCGGGCGGAAGCCCTGCTTCGGACAACACCTCGCCGATCAGGCGGTGCGTTCCGGGGCAAAGTTCCGAGGCCTTCAGCACGACGGTGTTGCCGCAGGCGAGCGGCATTGCGACGGCCCGGGTGCCCAGGATCACAGGCGCGTTCCAGGGCGCAATGCCAACGCAGACGCCGGCCGGCTGGCGGATTGCGAGCGCCAGCGTGCCAGGCTTATCGGATGGAACCACCTCCCCGGTGATCTGCGTCGTCATGGCGGCTGCTTCGCGCAGCATCCCGGCCGCGAGCTTCACGTTGAAGCCGGCCCAGGGACCTGTGGCTCCGGTCTCCTTGATCATCAGTTCGGTGAACTGCTGAACCTTGGACTCCATCACATCGGCGGCCCTCAGAAGCAGCGAGCGCCTTTGGTTTGGGCCCATCTCCGACCAGTCAGCGAAGGCCGCGTCCGCAGCCTCAATGGCCCGGCGGGCATCCTCGACGCTCCCCGCAGGGGCTCGGGTGACGACTTCGCCCGTGACTGGGTCCCTGCGCTCGAACGTGGCTCCAGTCCCGGCAGCCTGATCCTGGTTGCCGATTAGAAGTCCGATGTCCATGCGATCCTCCTTGATCGTCTGATGATTGCGCCGGCCCGCTCAAGTCCGGCGCATGGTTCGTGTCAAGCGACCTCCGGCAGAACGGCCTCGATCTGGGGTCGCCTGGATTCCAGGAAACGTGGAAGTTTGAGGGCCTGCCCCAGCAAAGCTGCAGGTTCATCAACCGCGAAACCGGGATCATCCGTAGCGATCTCGAACAGCAGCCCACCAGGCTCACGGAAATAAACGGCCCGGAAGTAATCGCGGTTCTTCTGCTCAGTGGCGTGGATACCGTGGTTCTCGGCAAGTCTTTTCACCATCTCGCCCTGCGCGGCGTCGTTCTCGGCCCGGAAGGCGATGTGGTGGACGGTTCCAGCGCCGGACCGGCCCCGCATGAAGTTGCCTGCCGCGCGCAGGTCGACAATGCCGCCGATCGCGGTATCGCCCGCCTTGTAGCGAACCAGGGTTCCCTCCCGGGCGACTTCGGTAAATCCGAGCACGTCCGTCAGGATCGCGCCCGTCGGCGTGGCGTCCGCCAGGAGAAGGCTCGCACTGTGGAACCCGCGAATGGCATGTTCGGCCGGAATCTCGCCAGTCGTCCAGGCCGGCTCATTCTCGATCCCCGGCACGGCCACGAGGGCGAGCCTCATGCCATCGGGATCCTTGAAGGCCAGAACGGTCTCGCCGAAACGTTTCTCCAGCGCGTCGTGGGACACGCCGTGCTCGATGAAACGGTGGGTCCAGTAGCCAACGGACCCTTCCGGCACACGGAACACCGTTTCCTGGGTTTCGCCGATGCCCAGCCGCCCCGGAGCCGCATGCTCCCACGGGAAAAAGGTCAGGACAGTCCCTGGATGCCCGGCCTCGTCCCCATAGTAGAAATGGTAGGTGCTGGGATCATCGAAGTTGACGGTCTTCTTGACGAGACGCAGTCCGAGGGTCCGAGTATAGAAGTCGATATTGCGGCGGGCCGGACCAGCGATTGCCGTGACGTGATGGATACCGTTCTGGCGCATTGTGGCGTCCTTTCATAGGGTTGCCTGTTTGCCCGGGCTGGTCAGAAAATAGGAGAAGGACGGGCGAATAACCACGACTGATTGATTGCAAAGATGCATGCATGATCCTGCGGGATCACGCTCGCCCGGGCTCCCGAGCGACTAAACCCAGTTACGGAACTTCGGCCTTCCGGTCCTGTTGTGACAGCGGCGGAGCCGACAACGAAAGGCGATGTCATGCCGCGCTATTTCTTCAACTTGAATCTTGAGGGCGAGGTTGTTCCCGACCTGGAGGGTCAGGACTTCCGCGACGCCGACGAGGCGTGGGAGGCAACTCTCGCCATGGCCCGGAATTTGATGCAGACCGAGTTCTCGCGACCCGTCAATTGGACTGCCTGCTACTTTCAGGTCACGGACGAGGCCGGAGACATCGTGCACGAGTTTCCGTTCGTTGAGGCGATCAACCTCTCTCATCCGATGCACTGACCGATACGGGAACCAACGGGCCTTCCCTCCATTGGCCTGCAGGAACACCGAGAAGCATTCACGGAGACGGGCATGCCCGACGAGAAGATTGGTCAGTCGCGTCAGGCAATTGCGGAAAGAGACCTCGGAGAAGCAGAGCAACTTGTCGATGAGACCGTGGAGGAGAGCTTCCCGGCAAGCGATCCACCGGCATGGACGATGTCGGGCGCGCGGAGCGTAGCTGCACGACATTCGTCCGGAATACTTCACGAGGCGTTGAAGCCTCTTGATCAAGGACTGGACATGAGAACCGAAACCTCTGCGCAGCACATTGCGGATGCTGCCACCAGTGTCGCGCGCAATCTTTATCGGCGCGGCGAAGCCTATGTTCCCGAGAGCTGGCGAAAGGGCGCTGCAGCCATGCGCTCAGATGGATATCACCTTGAGGCGGTGCAGCATCGGATCGTGGAACATCCGTTCGCGGCCATTGCCGTTGCCGGAGCGGTCCGCTGCGCCCTCGGCTGGCTTCTCGCTAGTCGGTCGCGCGGTGCCACCAAGCATCAATGGCGCCCGGTCTATAATGTCCGTCCTGGCTTGGCTCGGACGCGGCACTGGACGCCCAACAGCGCCCGGCCGGACCGAAAGGGTTGGTATTTCGGTTCTGCCGAGGTCGCGAGCAGCACCAACAACAGCTTTTGAATGAATTGTCAGCCACTTCACTACCGCGTCAGAGAGCTGAACGGCTAAGCTTTCTAAGCCGTGGGCTGTGGAGTCGTCGGCGTTACGGGAATCTCCTGCGGCGAGGTCGGTGGTACACCGACAGGCTCGTTGGACGGCGGAAGTCCTTCCGGAGCAGAGGCTGGCGGCACGCCGACGGGCTCGGGCTGGGGCGTCTCTGACGGCTCAGGTGGGCGCGTCGGGGCTGGGTTCGGATCCGCCGGCGTCGGCTCCGGATAGGGCTGATTGGGCAATGGAATGTTCGGCACAGGCTCCTCACAGCAGCGTTCTGTGGGACAATCAACTGCATGCGGCGTTGTTCCGAAGGCTTGGCAGACGTCCGGCAGGATCAACCGCCCTCTTCCGGCACAGCTTCAGAGGCGCGCGCCGTCGTCGCTGGGCCTCTCGAAATAATCATAGACTGCTTTCGCGATATTCGACAGGCGTTCGAGATCCGGGGCAGCGGCAACCACATAGCCACACCGGCTGTCGAGCCAATAGAAAACCAGCGTATCGTCAAGGCGGGCTGAATGCAGACGCGTCTGCCCATGCTCCCCAGCCCGGAGATAGACAGTGACCCGCCCTCCCTTATCGTCTCGGTACAGCAGCAGCGCCACGGCATTGTCCTGCTTGTAGGGAAGGATCTGACCACCCATGAACCGCATCCCGAATTCTGACAGATCGGGGATTTTGAACGACCCACCTACTCTCCTCTGCACCCACCGTTGGAGTTGGGCTTCCTCGGCTGTCAGAAACGCACTGGCCAGCCCGCCTGCAGCAAGGAGGCGGTGAGCGGAGGTTGCATCATGCTTCAGGGCACGCACCTGGGCCGAGGCCCCAAGTGGCGGGATATCAAAGTTGCGTACGGACCATCCCAGAAGAAAACCTAACACGAGACAAAAAGCTGCGAATGCAACCGCAGCGGCGCGGGCAACACGCGCCTGCCGAAGACCCGCTCACGCGGAGACGCCGTGGGATCGGTTCCCTGAGCTTAGCACGCAAAGCCTCTTGAAGATCATGGCGCGACTTCCGATAGGACTGGATACGGGAGGCAGCCGCCGGATGCGCCAGAAGATAAGCTTCGATCTCAACCCTTCGTTCGAAGCCGAGCCTGTCGTCCACGTAGGCCTGCAGCTCCGCCTCCGTTGGCCGCTCGACCTTGCTCACTTGATGCTCCTTACGGGCTCCGAGCAGCCGGTCTCCATGAACCGACGCAATCCCTCTCGTCCACGGCTCAGCCGGGACATAACCGTACCGATCGGAATGCCGAGCACTTCGGCGGCTTCAGCATAGGACAGCTCCTCGACCCCAACCAGCAAGAGGACCTCCCGCTGCTCGGGCGGAAGGTCATCAAGCCCTGCCAAGGCATCCCGCTCGGTCAAGTGACGCTCCTGGCTCATGGTCGGACACGGCGTGTTCTCGGCACCTTCCAGATCGACCTGGTGCCCTCGCCTGGAAGGACCCCTCATGTGCGACACGAAGACGTTGTGCAGGATGGCGAACAACCATGCCCTCAAGTTTCCATCAGAACTTCTGAGGTGCCACTTTCTGACAGCACGTTCCAAACAATCCTGGACCATGTCATCCGCAAGATCACCGTCGCGCGTAAGCGCGAAAGCATAGCGGCGCAAGGCTGATATGTTCGGCTCGATCAGCGCCGCAATCTCATCCATGAAACCTGCTCTGAAGCGCGGCTGCGAAAGGCCGCCCACCCGCGGACTCGACCAGCGACAGAGCCGCAAGATAGGCCATTTATTCCTCTCCGATCACCACTCATCGGCGGTAGCCATTTTGAAGTGGGCGGTTTTTAGTCGGCTCCGGAATATTTCTCCAACCAAGGCGTCTATGGGAAAGGTGCCGATGCTGGCGCAATGATCGCCGGCTCAGAAGCTGCCAGAACAGGAAACGCCATGAGCTTTGCCACCGGTAAATCGAGCGACTATGTCTTCGACTGATCAATAGTCGGTCCTGACTAGCTTATAGTCTTTATATAGGATACTTGCGCTGGATTTACGGCGCGATCGTTTTTGACTTTTCTATATATAATTACTATTACAACACAAGAGTTATAATTTTATAACAAATCTAATCAAAATGATTTTAAACAATACTCTGAGGGGTGAATTGATAAATTGTGTTTTTTCAAATCTTATTAGCATTAGCGGCATGGATACATTGCGCATACATGCAATGGACGTCCCGCTTTTATGAATAAATAATTCAAGACAACAGGAGCTAAAACAATGCGCGACCTGAACATGGAAGAGCTTGGCCACGTCTACGGTGCCGGCGGTAAATGTGCTCCCCGGAAATATAAGCATAAGAGGGGCAGCAAGAGCCACAGCAAGAGCAGAAGTAAGAGCCATAGCAAGAGCCACAGCAAGAGCAAGAAGTACTGCAAGAAATACTAATCACTCTGGCGCCGGCGCGTTGGACCTCTTCCGGCGCGCCGGGCTTCTGTCCGCAGGATGACAAGCTTTTCTTCAAACGCCACTTTTAAAGATGCGATAGAGATTGAGGCATGGATGCTCTCCCAGGCTGGGCTGAACAAGTCACCCAGCGCGATGGCGCGCAGGAGGAACTGTGGTTGCTCGGCCAACCGCCCCTGCACCATTATCTCGACTACGTGCAGGACCACGTGATCGACGGTAAGGCCCTCCCACGTTCGGCTCTCGTGGACGAATGGCGCACGGCGAACGATTACTACTATGACCTTGAGATCAGCGAGGCAGGCATTGCGGACAAGATCGGGATCCACGATCTTCCGCAATCATTGAAGCCTCTCGAGAACGACGTCAGAGCGAATGCGTGCTTTCGCCGCTCCTACGACATGCTTCCCACACGCTTTGCGATGGTGGAGCTGGAGCGACTGGTCGTGGCGCAGCTGCATGTGAACCTGACCCATACCAATCGCTTAAGGCAGCAGTTGCCCGCACAGCCTGGCGCCGAGGAAGTGTTTCGCTTCTGTCACCCGATCGACCGCCCCGGACCGCAGATCAACATCAGGCGCATCAGCGGGACGCGCTACTCGTTCACATCGGACTCATCCGACCTTCGCTTCCGCGAAGCGGCCCTTCTCCGCTCGGACCAAATCGCCGGCGGGGAACGGTTCGGACCTACCGCCGTGATCATGGGGCTCGTCGTCGGCTTCAGCTCGAACTTTCTGACGGCAATACAATCCGACAACCGTCTGCTCCTGCACAACGGCCATCACCGAGCATTCGCATTGCTCGATCATGGCGTCACTCACGCCCCCTGCATCATTCAAACAGTCACACGCAGGGACGAACTCAACCTCATCGCCGGCGAGGATGTGCAGGAGGCTCCGGCCTTCTATTTCAAGGCTGCCCGACCGCCGCTGCTCAAGGATTTTCTCGACCCGAGGATCCGCAAGGTGCAACGCATTCCTCGCCCTGTTCAGATGATCGACATAAAGTTCGAGGTACAGGATCACAACGTTGCGGACTGACACCGCCACCCAAGCTCCTCGCACAACGCTCGACATCTCCGAGCGAAGCCTTCAGCCGGCTCCGGCCCAGCCCCCTGCCCAACCGCTGTTTCGGCCGGAGGTGATGGTCGAGCACCAGTCGCAGTGGCTCGGAACAGTGCTGCTGGAGCCGAGGATCACCCATTGGATGTTTGCCTCTCTGGCGCTTCTTGCCACTGCGGCGGTGCTTGGGCTCCTGTTCTTCACCTCCTATACCCGTAAGGCGCGTATCAACGGATGGCTGGTGCCTCAGCAGGGGGTCGTGCGTGTCTTCGCTCCGCAAACGGGGGTCATTACTCAAATCCACGTGAGGGAGGGCATGGACGTCAAGAAAGGTGCGCCCCTTCTGGCGGTCTCGACCGAAATGCAGAGCCAGGCGGCCGGAGCAACACGTCAGGAAGTCGTCGACCGCTTGACGAAGCGCCGCAACAGCATGTCGGCGGAAAAACTCACCCAGGACCGCCTCTTTGCCCAACAGACTGCCGACCTGTTGCAGCGCATCGGGGTGCTTGAAGACGAGCAGAAATATCTGGTCCAGGAAATGAACCTTCAGCGCTCCCGCCTGCAGCTTAGCGAGCGCGTCACCGAGCGAACACGGGCCATGCGCGCCCGCGATATCGTCCCGCAACCGCGCCTGGAGGAGGCCGAGCGGGAGAGAATCCAAGAGGCGGCGAAATTGCAATCTCTCGAGCGCACTCAAGCCGCCTTGCAACGCGAGTACCTGCAGATGAAGGCTTCGCTACGGGAGATTCCCTTGCGGCGTCTCACGCAGCTCGCCGAAATCGAGCGAAACGTGGCGCTGCTCGAACAGGAGCTCGCAGAAGCCGAAGAGCGCCGCGAAATCGTGATCCTGGCGCCTGAGGACGGCACGGTCACAGGACTGCAAATCGAGAAGGGCAGCAACGCCCAGCCCAGCGTTCCCCTGATGAACATCGTTCCCGCGGGAGCCACGCTGCAGGCTCAGCTCTTCAGTCCCAGCCGCGCCATCGGGTTCCTCCGTGAGGGCCAGCGAGTTCTGCTGCGCTATGAGGCGTTTCCCTACCAAAAATTCGGCTTCCACGAGGGTATCGTGACATCTGTCTCACGTTCCGCCGTCAGCCCGTCTGAGATGACCCAGCAACTCTCCGGTCTGACGGCGCTCTACGGATCGAATGAGCCCGTCTACCGTGTGACCGTCACTCTCTCGCAGCAGAGCGTCGTCGCCTATGGCAAGCAGATGCCCCTGCAGCCGGGTATGCAGCTCGAAGCCGACGTACTTTTGGAGAGCCGCCGGCTCGTGGAGTGGATGCTCGAACCCTTGTTCAGTATCAGCGGGAAGTGGGCCGCATGAGCGCCGTCGAACGTCTCAATCTCGGCTGGGGACGACGCGCTCCGATGATCCTGCAGACGGAGGCCTCCGAATGCGGCCTCGCAAGTCTCGCCATGGTAGCGAGCTACTTCGGTTACGAGGCGGATCTGGCGGACCTGCGCCGGCGTTACGGCCTGTCGCTGAAAGGCGCGACGCTCAAGGAGCTCGTACGCATTGCCGACCAACTCGGCTTCGCGCCGCGTCCGTTGCGCCTCGATGTCGATGAATTGTCCAAGCTACGGCTGCCGTGCATTCTGCATTGGGACCTCAATCACTTCGTCGTTCTGGTCAGCGTCGGACGCTCCGGTGTGGTAATCCATGATCCCGCCGTAGGCGTGCGCCGCATGAAGGAAGCGGACTTCTCCCGCCACTTCACGGGGGTGGCGCTCGAGCTCTATCCCACCGACCGTTTCGAGCCTGCGGCCGCGCCGCCGCGTATCCGGTTCCGTAGGCTGCTGGGCCGCATGGTCGGGGTGAAGCGGGCCCTGTCCCATCAATTGTCCCTCGCGCTGGCCATCGAGGTCTTCGCGATGGCCTCTCCGCTGTTCCTGGGATGGGTGGTCGATCACGCTTTGGTCTCCGCCGACCGGGACCTGCTGGTCACGCTAGTGCTCGCATTTATGCTTCTGCTACTGATGCAGATATCGATTTCCGCAATGCGAAGCTGGATGCTCATGGGCTTGAGCGCGACGCTGAAGGTGCAGTCGCGGGCAAACCTGTTCTCCCATCTCATTAACCTTCCAGCGTCGTTCTTCGAGGCTCGACACCTGGGCGATGTCACTTCGCGGTTCCATTCCCAGGAAACAATCCTTGACGCAATTACCACCGAACTGATTGAAGCGGTCATGGATGGCCTTATGGCTGGGCTCACGCTTGCCATCATGCTGGTCATCGCACCCGGCATGGCGGGAATCGTGGTAGCGGGCGCAGTTGTCTACGGTCTTCTCCGGTGGGCTTTGTACACGCCCCTTCGCCAAGCCTCCATGGAAGCCATCGTATGGGACGCAAGGCTCGACACTCATTTCCTGGAAACCCTGCGGGGCATTCGCACCATCAAGCTCTTTAACGGACAGGAGGATCGCCGGGCGCACTGGTTGAATCTGCTTGTGGAGACGACCAACCGGGAGCTCACGACATCCAAGCTAAGATTCCTGTTCCGAAACGGCAACGCCCTCCTCATGGGTTTGCTGAAAATCCTGATCATCTGGCTCGGCGCAAGGCAGGTCCTGGACAACACCTTGTCGATCGGCCTGCTGCTCGCATTCATCGCCTACAAGGACCAGTTCATCGGCCGCGTCAGCGTGCTCATCGATCGGGCCGTAGACCTAAAGATGCTGCGGCTTCACGCGGAGCGCTTGGCCGATATCGCGCTCACCGAGCCGGAGACACGCACCTCCCTGGCGCCGCCGTCTGGAGGACAACCGCCCCCGTCGATCGAACTGCGCAATGTCAGCTTTCGCTACAGCGAGCAGGACCCGTGGGTGCTGGACAATGTGAGCCTGCGCATCGGGGCGGAGGAATCGGTCGCTATCGTCGGGCCATCCGGCGGCGGCAAATCAACCCTGCTGAAGCTGCTGGCTGGTCTCATCAAGCCCACTCATGGAGAGATCCTGATCGGCGGGGAGCCTCTGGCCCGCATCGGGATCGAGAACTATCGGGCGATGATCGGCGTCGTGATGCAGGACGATCAGCTTTTTGCAGGGTCCATCGCTGACAATATCAGCTTCTTCTCCGAACGGCCGGACTTCGAGCGCATTGTCACATGCGCCAAGCGTTCCGCCGTGCATGACGACATCGCCGCCATGCCGATGGGGTATGGTACGCTGATCGGCGATATGGGCACCGTTCTGTCCGGTGGGCAGAAGCAGCGCGTAGTGATTGCGCGCGCGCTCTACCGCCAACCCAGCATCCTGTTGCTCGACGAGGCCACCAGCCATCTGGACGTCGAACGGGAAAGGCTCGTGAACGCGGCTTTCGGCGACATGCGCATCACGCGCATCGTCATTGCCCACCGACCGGAAACCATTCGCATGTCGGGACGGGTCGTCACTCTTGAGGGAGGCAAGATCCGCAACATCGGACCAACTGCGTGGCAGAAAGATCTCCACTACGATCGCAGGGACCAAGGAGCTTATTTGCTTGAGAGCGCCCCAGCCCGAGAGGAGTCTCGCAAGCGCCGGAGACGGAAGAACGCCAAACAAGGCATGGGCGGGAGAAATCGGCATGAGGATTTCAGGGGCAGAGGTGAACCTGCTGCGGACCGGCCAGAGCGTTCCGACCGGGGGAATGTCGACAGGATACGGACACCGGAGCCAGCGCCGGAACGGGAGGTTCACCTGCCCCGTGCGAAATTCGACCTGACTTTGAAGGCCGAGCCTGAAGCTGGGAGCAGATCAGACGTTGCTACCGTGCCGGCCGAATAATACGCGGCAAACACACCGCAGTGCTTAAACCCAGAGCCTACGCCTGCTTGGCAACGTGGTCTCACGTCCGATTGCCCATTCGCTCAGATGGCGGCTGATCGCGAAAGCGCTCGCGCAAACGTTCCACTTCGCGCTGCAGGGTGTCGAGCCCCCGCGATATTCCGCGAGCTGCGTCATCCACGAGACGTGAACTGGCGGAGGCATCGGGACAATCAGGCAAGCCGTCCCGTCGAAGGCGCGGCGACACACCCCCCTGAGGTGTCAGCAGGTAGGCGCATCCCGTTTCCGGCTCCCGCCAGACGACCGGCGGCTCGAGGGAGAGAGCAGGCGCGCAGAATGCCCAGAGACACGCTGAAGCGACAGCGAACCGATAAACCATGGCGCTTACTCCTTTCATGGAATCATGCACCAACAGAACTTGGGCGTCGACGACGCCTAATACCAGATAATACAAGTCAGGGCCTTGCAAACAGATTGCGTAGGCCACACCTGCAGACCAGCAACCCCTCCAGCCCCAGAGCCTGTCAATGACCGAGAGATGCGGATCGTCCCTGATTGCTCGCGACCATGCAGCCGCCTTGGATCAAGCAGCGTTTGACGATGCTTGCTTGGCCGAAGATCTCGCCCTTCTGGCTTCGGTCCTTGAGGGTCATGGATGTCCATGCGTGGCGGAAGCTTTCCGCCTCTCAGCGCGACACCGGCGGGTTCAAAGCCTGCTGCATAAGGCCCAAGCTGTCGCCTCGCGGGTCGCCTGACAAACCTTTTCTGCCGCAAGTTCACAGCGGATGGGGAGCCCTCAAGGGCCATCTGGTGTCGTGAAAACCATAAAAAGGCCGCCAATGCATGCGATGGCGCCCAGTCGTTGCGAACATCGGATGGGGACATGAAAGCTTGAGCATTGGCATCATAACTACGGCGATCATACTGATTGTCGGCTACGTGATCATCACCAGGGTCATCGGTCTGGCATTCCGGTTCCTCGTCCCATTGGTTCTGATTGCCGTTCTGGCAGGCGCAGGAGTCTTTTCAGGCCTGATGCCTAACGGGCCGGAGCGCCATACGCCTTACAGTCAAGCTCAACATAGGTCAGGGGATGATGCAGGCGGTCTGGGGGATCTACGCCTGAGAGATGTTGCCGATATGGCTGTCGCGGCGGTCCGCGACTTCCTCCTCGGTGGACTTGCACTCCTCAACAGGATTGCGGACCAGGAGCCGCCCGGCCAGGCACGATCGCTGGAGGAAGATGCCCGCTTGCCCCGTGCCCGGCCGCCCGAAGAACCGTCCGATCTCTACGACGACCAGCGCCCGCGGGATTGGCGTTCGAGGTCCGAGCAGACGTACTGAAGCTTTGCTTGTCAGATCGCTCGACTGAGAAATCGTGATCCTGCCAGTGCGAAACGCCAGGGCACTTCGATCGCACGGGTGATCCCGATCCGCGATCCTATGGCGACCTCGACGTCTTCTGCGCGTTCCATGATCCTGAAAGGCGGCTGATCCAAGCGGAGCTGGTTATGGGCGCTGCTCACGCCGAGCGCCTGGCAGAGGCGTCCCGGACCTGAGCAGAGCAGGCGCGGATCATTGACCCCACGACGGGCCTGCATCGTCTCGATACCCGTCGTGGGCTCCACTGCCCGGATCAGGACCGCGCTCCCAGGCAGGCATACGAAATTCAAGCACCAATGAATGCCATAGGAGCGATAGACGTAAGCGTGGCCGCCCGGGCCGAACATGGGCGCGTTGCGGGGTGTTGGGCCGCGAAAACTATGAGACGCAGGATCCTCGCCTGTGTAGGCCTCCGTCTCGACAATTAGACCGCCGGCCCCATCCACGAGCAGTGTCATGCCGATCAGGTCGCGGGCGACCGTGACCGCATCCCGAGCAAAGAATGCTTCGAAGAGTCTTGAAATGTCCACGTCCAGGCTTGCCACCCCTACTCGGCCGCCACCGGGGTCGGCGGCTGAGGATCGGGCGCGGGAGCGGGCAGGCTGGGCACCTCGCAGCCCGTTGCACAGCACCGCCCCGGCTGTTTTAATACGCGCCTGCCATCCTCAAGCACGCCCCGGTCGAGCAGGCTCTCCACAAGCTCGACCTTTTCGTTCATCGGATAGTTGCGCCAGATCTCCCGCTTCATCGCCTCGGGTGAGCCACCACCATGAAGGGAGATCACGGAGTACCATCCGGCCTGGTGCGAGACGGTAAGATCCTCGATGAGGCGGGAGACTTCCATCCGCTGCTCCATCGGAATATCGGGCCGTCCTCTGAGAACCGCCGACAGCGATCCCTGGGTCTCGGGGTTGTGGTCCTCATCTGGACCTGGCAGGGCCACGATGAGCCCGCCCGATACATAATGTGCAAGCTTGTGCATGTCGTAGATCTTCGTCGCGAGCAGGAGCTTGCCGATATTCGAAAATACCGCGTCCGGCATCACGGATCCGGCAGGATCCTTGACGCAGTAGACCGACGAGGCGACGCCGCAGGCATAAAAGCTTTCGGTAATCGTGATCAGCTCGACCATTGCATCCCGGATATGTCCATGCCGGTCGCCATCGAGCCCGTTCGCTTCGATCATCAAAGCGCCTGCCCCGATCAGGAGGTCACCGAAGCCTGCCCGCGCACCGATGCAGGAATGGCGGTGATGGGTGGCGTAAGACGTGGTCAGGAAGCCACCCTCCTCGTGCTCGCCGGCTAGGAACACCCGGTCATGTGGTACGAAAACATCGTCGAAGATCACGACACCCGTGGATTGGCCGTACTTGGCGGAGAATTTCGCCGCCGCTTCGCCGGGCCGACCGGCGGGCCGCGCCACGATGGTGACACCAGGCGCATCGACCGGCACGGCGCAGCACACCGCAAAGTCGGCGTCCTCAGCAGTATGGGTGCGGCAGGGCATGACGAGGAACTCGTGCATGTACGGGGCACCGGTGACGATCGCCTTCGTGCCACGGATCACGATGCCGTCCGGCCGCCGCTCCTTGATGTGCACATAGACATCCGGATTCGCCTGCTGGCCAGGGCGCTTGGACCGGTCGCCCTTCGCGTCCGTCATAGCCACGCCAAGAGTCAGGTCGCCATCCTGCACCTCATGCAGATAGTTGATGAAGCGCTGGGAATAATCTGTTCCGTGTGCGTCGTCGGTGCGCCGCGTCGCCTGGAAGATCCCATTGAGGGCATCGTGGGTGAGATACCGCTGAGCGCAGCCGGAAATCTTGCACACGAGTCGAATGGCCTCGAGCTTGTAGAGCAGATCCGTCGAGGTCTCGTTGATGTGGAGCATCCGGTTGACCGTTTTGCCGGATGAGCCCTGGCGGGCGGTCATGATCGGCAGATGCTCCGTCTTGTGGGCGAGGTCGTAGGTGATGCCGACCGCATTCACCCCCGGCGCAAGGAGGGGCTCATCAGCGACGCTTTCCACGGCGCTGCCATTCACGAACACCCGCGGCCTGTAGGCGCGGAGCGATTCACGGTAGTCCGCAGCCGTCATCATCATGGACGCCTCCTGGTTCGACCTTGCCGACGAATTTGAACAGTGTTAGAAAAATCGTCAAGCGCAAATCAGAGATCCCGAAACGGTGGCGGAACAACGCAGGCAGGGACGATCCCAAGCGGTCAAAGAGCTGAAGCGCGGCCTCATCCTTAATGCCGCGCGAAAGGTCTTCGAAACCGAAGGACTGGACGGCGCGTCCTTGCGCGCTATCGCGGCGGAGGCCGGATACACGCCGGCTGCGCTCTATTTTCACTTCGATTCGAAGGAAGCGATCTACGCGGAGGTGCTGCAGACCTCGCTGGTGAGCCTAAGCGCGACCGTCGACCAAGCGATAGCAAATCTCGTTGATCCTGCCGTTCGTTTGCGTGCAGCCGCCATGGCATTTTTCGGCTTTTATGCGGAGAACCCACGGGATCTCGACCTTGGCTTTTATCTTTTCCGGGGCGGCATGAGGCCGAGGGGCCTTGGCCTCGAGAGGGACGAGCAGCTCAACGCCGGCCTTGCGGCAGCTCTCAAGCCGATTACGAATGCCGCGATGGCAATGGGCGCGACGCCTGAGGAGGCCGATCTGCTCATGGTCGATGCTTTCGCGCACGCGGCTGGCCTCCTGTTGCTCGCACACACAGGTCGCATCAGAATGTTCGGAGCGTCGGCTTCCGAGCTCATGGCGCGCTATACCGATGAGAGCATCGAAAGGCTGAAAAGGAAATCGGATGCGAACGATCAATCCTGAAACCTCGACCCTGCTGGTGATCGATTTTCAGTCCCGTTTGATGCCGGCCATTGAAGACGGTGCGGCCTCTACGGCAAATGCGCGGCGTCTCATCAACGCTGCGGCCATGCTTGACGTCCCGACCCTGTTCACCGAGCAGAATCCGAAGGGCCTTGGTTCCACGGTCAACGAGCTACCGACGGGCAACGCGGCTGTCGTCCACAAGATGACCTTCGACGCATCCCGGGCTGAAACCTTCCCTGGGATGATCCCAAGTCGCCCTGATGTGGTCGTTGCTGGGTGCGAGGCGCACGTGTGCGTGCTGCAGACCGTTCTCGGTCTCCTCGACGCAGGGCGAAAAGTCTTCGTGGCCCGCGATGCGATCGGGTCGAGACGCGCCGAAAGCAAAGAAGCAGCCATCCGTCGCATGGAGCGTCACGGCGCCGAGATCGTGACCGTCGAAATGGTGCTGTTCGAATGGCTTGGAACGGCCGAACACCCGCGCTTTCGCGAGGCAGTTGCTCTCATCAAATGAGAGCGAGCTTTGCCGTTCAGTGCAGAAGCTGACCCTGCTGAGCTTCAATCACGAGTTCGACCGCAGCTGACAACTCGTCCTCGTCGAACTCGAAGCATCCACAGCTGTCGACAATGGAATCGCTTTCATACGAGTAGATCTCTACCCAGAAGGGAGGGACCGTGGGAGGCGTGTCTTCCAAGGGAGCCTCGGACAACCGCACCTCGACAGCGCCAAACTGCGCAAGCCTGATGGTGCGGGAACCATCGGCATGATCCGGCGTTAAAGCCAGCTGGACATAAGCCCTGATGATGTCCTGCTCGATCTGGTCATAACAGGCCTCCGCCTGCATCGCATTGAATCGGGACATTATATTCTCCCTTCCTGCTTGAAAGCGTTGGACGACAAGGGAAGCGTCAAACGCCGAGAAACTCCGCCGGGCTGTGTGCCCGACCTTCAATCATTTGCACTGTTCAGGTTGTTTCCACGGGGCGAAATCTCCCCGAGACTGGAGGACATCAGTCCAGACCACCGCATTCGCGCACGCGAAAGCGGTCGGCGGCAACTGTACCGAAGTTCATTCAGCTATACGCAGAGCTACGCCATTGCGGGAACGGCAACGCCACACAACGTGATACTGGAAACCAGAATGGCTGACGGTCAAAAAAGTCGAAGCCACACACACAATGAATTGAACTTCCGTTAGCCTACAATCGAACTGCAAACAATAGTAAAATGAACAAGCACTCTAATTTCTATCCGAAAGGGCCGTCAATCAAACCGGAGACCGGAATGGCGCCGAAAAAGCCTGACACGCTGAGTTCCGAGGCTCTGAGGCTTTCCAAGCAGCTGTGCTTCGCCACCTATGCGGCGTCACACGCGTTCAGTCGGTTCTACAAGCCTCTCCTGGAGCCCTTTGGTCTCACCTACCCTCAGTACCTTGTCCTTCTGGTCCTTTGGGAAAACGACAACTTGACCGTGAAGGATATCGGGCGGCAGCTCTATCTCGACTCGGGCACCCTCACGCCTCTGCTGAAACGTCTTGAGGCGGGAGGGATCGTGAAACGGTCACGCGACATGGAGGATGAACGGCAGGTTCGGATCAGCCTCACGGCCAAGGGTCACGCCTTGCAAAAGCCGGTCTCGGAGGCCTATCCCCGTGTGGTCTGCGGGACTGGCCTCAAGGCAAAAGAATTCGACGCCCTGAGGGAGCAGCTCGAAAAAATGCGGCAGAGCTTGAACGGCTCCAACCCATAAGCCATGCCGACTGAGAAGCTGCCCTATGGGTGCGCGAAGGATCACACCGTCGGTGCAGTTTTATAATAGGCGTCTACCCTGGCGCCGTACTCGTCGTCGGTAAACGGATCCTCGTTCGCGCCATATCGGGGAGCGTCGGCGAGACGGTCCTTGTCCACGTCGACCATGTAACCGCCAAGCCGCGTATCGTAGGTCAGCGCCCGCCAAGGCAACGGGTGGTAGCTCTCTCCAATGCCGAGGAAACCACCGAAGCTCATGACCACGTAGGCCACATGGCCGGAGATCTTGTCGACCATGAAGTTATAAACGGTTCCAAGCTGCTCCCCTGCCCTGTTGAACACGGGGGTGCCCTCGACTTTGCTGGATGCAATGAGACGTCGGGTCTCGTCGATGGCGACGCCCTCCGCCGAGGGGTCGAGTTCCATTGAGCCTGGCTCACGAAGACGGCTCTCGTTCGGAAGCTGAGTTGGCATCGCGTTCTCCTCTAGAGAGAAACGCCAAGCTGGAAGGGCTGTTCCAGCGGAGGCGTTCCCGTTACGCCATGTCATCGAAGTCCATGTCCCAGCCGGGGCGGACCATGCGGCCGTCTGGCCGCGCCAGGCCTGAGATCTGCTGCATATCGTCGACTGACAGCTCGAAATCGAAGATGTCGAGGTTCTCGGCAATGCGGCCCTGGTTGCCCGATTTGGGAATGGCCACGGTTGACGGCTGCTGCACGTGCCAACGTAGCACCACCTGCCCAGGTGTCTTGCCGTGCGCCGATGCCAAGGCCTGAATGACCTGATTTTTCGTCAGGTCGCCCTTCCCAAGAGGACAATAGGACGTGAAGGCCATTCCGTGCTTCCGGCAGGCCGCCCGAACGCGGGTCTGATCCAAATAGGGATGGTATTCGCACTGGTTCACCACCAGTGGCTCGCTCGAATGCTGCACCGCCTCGTCCAGTAGCCGGACTGAAAAATTCGACACGCCGATATGACGCGTCAGCCCCTGGCGCTTGGCTTGGTTCAGGGCGCTCACGGTCTCGCTGAGCGGAACGTCACTGTTGGGCCAATGGATCAGGAGAAGATCCACTTGGGAGAGGCCGAGCCGTTGGAGACTGGCCTCGGCGGAGTGCAACAGTTCGGAGGGTCTGAGGTCGCTGTGCCAGATCTTTGTCGTGACAAAAATCTCATCACGTGGGACATCCGATGCCCTCAGGCCAGCCCCAACGGCCTCTTCGTTGCCGTACATGGCAGCCGTATCGATATGGCGGTAGCCCGCCTTGAGCGCCCATTGCACAGCCTCGGAGCATGCATCACCGCGAAGGGTCCAGGTTCCTAGGCCGAGGGCCGGAATGTGAGCGCCATTGGCTTCGACAAGTGCGGCTTTCGTCATGGGATGTCCTCACTGGCGGGCAGCAGCCCCGGCGCCCCATAAATACGTCAGCACGAGCGTTCGACAATGCAGGTCCGTGGCCTTGCCGGATGGGCCTAGCCCAAGGATTCTCTCGGAGGCGCGCCCCTTAAGTTATGATCTCTCGATGATGTGTCGAATCCGGCTTGCGAGGTCATCGACCGCGAACGGCTTGGTGATCATTTCCATGCCGGCCTCCAGAAAGCCGGACGAAATCGCGGCTTTCTCCGCATAACCAGTGATAAAAAGGACTCTCAGATTCGGCCGCAGCAGACGGGCATGATCAGCCAGCTGACGACCGTTGAGACCTGGCAAGCCTACATCCGTGACAAGAAGATCAATGCGCTGCTTCGATTCCAGGACGCTCAGTCCGGACGGACCATCATCCGCCTCCAGGGCCCGATAACCCAGATCGCCAAGAACCTCCAGAATGAGGCCCCTGACCACAGGCTCATCCTCGACGACGAGAACCGTCTCGCCAGCTTCGGCCCTATGAGCCTGCCTCAGGCCTGATGGCACATCTTGGTCATCGAGCTCGCCATGATACCGCGGAAGATAGACGTTGACGGTCGTGCCCTTGCCGACCTCGCTGTAGATCCGCACATGCCCCTCGGACTGCTTGGCGAACCCATACACCATGGAGAGGCCGAGGCCGGTCCCCTCACCCAAGGGCTTGGTCGTGAAGAACGGATCGAAGGCCTGAGCTACAATGTCGGCCGGCATGCCCGTTCCGGTATCAGAGACGCTGATTGCCACGTAATGGCCGGGGGCGACGTCCTGTTGGGTCGACGCAGAGGCAGCATCGAGATGAAAATTGCTGGTCTCGATAGTGAGCTTGCCGCCATCCGGCATGGCGTCCCGCGCATTGATGGCGAGGTTCAGGATGGCGCTTTCCAGTTGGTTGGGATCGCACAGGGTCAGCCAAAGGTTGTCTGACGGGACCAGTTCGAGCTGGATCGACTCGGAGATGGTCCTGCGGAGAAGATCCTCCATCGACGTCACGAGCCGATTGGCGTCAACGGACCTAGGATCAAGGGGTTGGCGCCGGGCGAAGGCAAGGAGCCGATGGGTCAGCGCCGCGGCCCGGTTCGCCGACGTCATTGCCGCTTTGGCGTAGCGCTCGACATTCTCGGTTCGGCCCTGGCTGATGCGGGTTTGCATGAGGTCCAACGACCCAACGATACCGGTGAGCAAGTTGTTGAAGTCGTGCGCGATGCCCCCGGTCAGCTGGCCGATCGCTTCCATCTTCTGGCTCTGGCGAAGCTGGTCTTCCAGCTGCTTACGTTGCGTGACGTCCCGGCCGACGCTGTAGAACATGTCGCCAGCGGGCGCGAAGGTCCAGTTGATCCACCGGTAAGCGCCGTCCTTTGCCCGGAGGCGCATGTCGAAGTCCCCGACCGCATCCCCCCTCAGGACAGCCTTCAGGTGTTCGTGTGTAGAGGCTTCATCCTCGGGATGAACCCAGGCGTCAAACCTGGTTCCGACGACCTCGTCCTCCCTATAGCCAAGCAATTCTGTCCAAGCAGGATTGATGGCGGTGTGATGTCCATGGCCGTCGCAAACGCTGAAGAGATCGCTCGACAGGCTCCAGAGGCGATCCCGCTCACGTGTCCGTTCCTCGACCCGGCTCTCGAGCTTTTCGTTGAGCTCCCGAAGCCTCTCCTCGGACTGCTTCGCGGTCGTGATATCATAGACGACGCCGATAAATCTGATGCCGGCCGTCTCCACGTCCTGCACATATTCGCCCCTGCGGGCGAGCCAACGGTGTTCGCCGTTATCGGAGCGCGCAATGCGGAATTCCGCGTAGGACGTGCCTTCAAGGCCAGGGCTCTGCTCGATCACCGGGGGATCTCCCGGCATCACCAGAGCATTGATCGTGCGAACCGGCAGAGCATTGGTAAGGTGAAGCCCGAGGAGCCGGCAGAATTCGTCCGAAACGCTGACCGTGCCGAAGCCCTGAACGTATTCGAAGGTTCCGATGCCGCCAGCGGTCTGCGCAATCCGCAAGCGCTCCTCGACGTGCTTCTGCTCTGTGATGTCCACCAGAACGCCGGTGAACCGCAGAGGCTGGTCGTTCTCGTCGAAGTGGCATCGGCCACGGGCGTGGACCCACCGCAACGAGCCATCAGGAGCGACGAGCCGATACTCTTTCGAGAAAATCTCCGCTCCGCCGAGAATGCCCGCGACGGCAATGCGGATCCTCGGGCGGTCCTCCGGATGGATCGCCGAGAAAAAAACATCGGCGGGTACGCCCCGCGCAGCTTCTATCGGATCGAGACCGTAGAGAGCCGAGAAACGCGCATCGGCATTGAGACATTGGTTGACGATGTCCCATTCCCAGGACCCGCCGGCGCCTGCAACGGCAAGGGTGAAGCGGAGCCGTTCGTTGGTTTCGTCGAGCTTCTTCTGACCGGTCTGGAGATCCCTATGTATCCTTTCGGCTTCGTGAACCTGTGTGACGTCGAAATGGGTGGACAGAAAAAAGATAATGTTTCCACTCGCATCACGGATCGGCGCGATGAACATCCTGTTCCAGTACGGCGTACCATCCTTGCGAACGTTCAGGACCTCGGCGGAGATCTCCCGTCCGGCCTCGATGGCTGCGCGGATTCGCGCAGTGGTGGCCGGGTCGCTCTCCGGCGCCTGCATGAATCGGCCGTTGCGTCCGATAGCCTCCTCTGCGGGGTAACCGGTGATCTCCGAGAAGGCGTCATTCACGAAAACGACGGGGTTGTCCGGCAGCCGCGGGTCGGTGATAGCCAAGGGCAGCCCGGATTGTTCCAGGGCGGTGAAGATCGGACCGGCCTGCCGACGCAGTTCGTCGACCGCGGACTCGATCGCCCGCCGGTGCGGCTGCTGGGGTGAATTCCGGACCGTCATGCCTGCCAGGAGGCGTTCTGTGAATCCGTTCCTTTGGATGACACAGATTCGACCTCCTTTCCGACAACTCGCTCAATGAAATCGGCGATCAACTGCTGCAAAGCCGCCAACGACGGCAGATCCATGAGCATGGCAATATAGCCCCGGATATCCCGATTGCGGACGGAGAAATTGATGTAGAGAAACAGCACCAGCCCGCCTTCGGCTCTCTGATGCAGGAGCTCGAACAGAAGCGGCCCGTCGCCCCGAATGACTTCAGGCAGCGAAATGTCGAGCGAGCGTTTCAGCATATTCGCCATGGTGGCGAGGCAACCGTTCAGGATCACGTTACCGGTTTCGGCCAGCGCCTCCTGCTCCATTTCCGCGACTTCGTCCGGCGAGAGCTGATTGCCGACAACAGCCCGGACCAGATCCAGGCTGGTTTCTTCGGGAAAGATCAGCAGAGCACGACCTGCGAATGCCCCCTCGAACTGCTGGCGGACAGCAACGAGCTGACCGGCTTCCCGTTCCTCGATCAGCCTTGACGCGTCCTTCGGGGAAAGTATCTCGATCGCCGGAACGGACAGGATCACCTCTTCGCCGATCATCTTGCGAAGGCTCGAGGCTGCCCGGCTCACGCCGATGTTCACCAGCTCCGTCAGCGCGTCACGTTCTAGCTCGCTCAGGGCGATATCAACTGACATAAAGCTCAAGCACCCGTCGCTCGTAGGCGGAGCGCCGCCCCGGACACAAAGCCCCGAAGCCCGTCCTCCGTGAGAGGCTTGCTCACGAAGGTAGCGTTGACTTCCCGCGCCCGGGCGATCACCTCGTCCTGAATGTTGGCGGTGATCACCGCGATCGGCATGTTTGGGTGGAGAGCCCTCACCTGTGCGGCCAGTGCGAGGCCATCCATTTCCGGCATGTTGAAGTCAATCATGGCCAGATCGACCTTCTGCTCCCGCAGGATCGCAAGCGCGTCGTTCGCGTTGCTGGCCTCAATACGGTCCCATTCGGGCTGAAGCGCAGCCACGGTCTTGCCCGCAACGATGCGGGCGAGCTTGCTGTCATCGACGATCAGAACGGTAGTTGGCACTCATGTACTCCGCGAGGGGAAAGGGTTGGCCGGGCGGCCGGCTTCGCCTGGGGCGAAAACTCATATGCTCTTTTTAATGTAAGAGGAAGGAATGACAACCGTTCAGCCCTCCTGCAACCCTGTGTCGATAGGCCCCGCTTCCCGGAGGAGCGGGGCGATCCAGCTGCGAACGAAAGGATCCCGGCTCTCGCCTTGCAAAGGAGGCTCTAATGCGATGAGAACCTGGACCACGGCCGCATGAAGGTGCTCTGCCCTGGTCAGGTCGACGACGCGGCTCCTGTCGGCCTGAAGCCATGCCAGAAGCGGCTCCGCATCCTCGACCCGGCAGGCCCCCTCCAGCTTGATGATGTGGCCGTCCAGGCGAACGCTCATCCGATCAGCTCCGGTATATCGAGGATCATGAGAACGCTGCCGTCGCCCAGCAGGGTCGTTCCCATTACGCCGGGCATTCCGGTGAGAAGGCCGCTCATTGGCCGCATCAGCACGTCCATCCTCTCGGCGAACCCATCGACTGCGATCCCGACCAAGTCCTTCCCGATCGGCATGACGAGCACTTTCGCGCCCTCCTCGGTCTTCGCGTTGCGAATGCCCAAAAGGTCGGCAAGGTGGACCAGTGGGAGGGTCCGGTCCCGCAGTACGAAGGCCTGTGCGTCGCGGACCGGGACGATGCGCTCGAACGGCACAAAAGCCGTCTCGACGATCCCGTCCATGGGGATGCCATAAAGCTCACCCCCGACCCGGACCGTCATCACCTTGGTCATCACGACGGTCAGCGGCAGGGACAGCCGGAGGGTGGTCCCCCGCCCGTGTGAGCTCTCGACGCCGACGCGTCCGCCCATTTTCTCGATGGCGGTGCGCACAACGTCCATACCGACGCCACGTCCCGACAGATCGGTCACCTCGGAGGCGGTCGAGAATCCGGGCGCGAAGATGAGATCAAGGGTCTCGGCGTCGCTCATCCCGTCGATCTGGTGGCCGGGGAGGAGTTTCCGCTCGCGGGCAACCTGACGGATTCTTGCCGGATCGATCCCGCGCCCGTCATCCTCGACCTCGATGATCACCCGGTCGCCGTCGCGTCGAGCCCGCAGCGTCACCCTCGCCCGTGCGCTCTTGCCGGCCTTCAGGCGCTCAGTTTCCGGTTCGGCTCCATGGTCGACGGCGTTGCGGATGACGTGGAGGAGCGGCTCGAACAATCCCTCGACCACGGATTTGTCAGCCTCGACTCCCTCGCCTTCCACAGTAAAGTCGATGCCCTTGCCGAGCCGGCCTGCAATCTCCCGGACCGCGCGCGGGAAGCGCCGGAAGATGTCCCGCAGGGGCAGCATACGCACATCCATGATGCCCCGGTGCATGTCTGCTATCAGACGCGCGATGGTGGCCTGGCTCGATGCGACGCGCTGGGCCACCTCCCTCTGATCCAACCCTTCGTCAATCTGCGCCGCCAGATGGGCAAGGGCGTTCTTGGCGATGACAAGCTCGCCAACGAGATCCGCCAAGTGATCAACCCGCTTCGCATCGACGCGAAGCACCCGTGCGCCCGCGCCGTCGACGACTGCCGCCCGCTCCCCCAGACCAACATCCCGTCCGGAGGCATCCACGGCC
Source organism: Microvirga aerophila (assembly GCF_003332305.1). GTDB lineage: Bacteria > Pseudomonadota > Alphaproteobacteria > Rhizobiales > Beijerinckiaceae > Microvirga > Microvirga aerophila. The sequence continues at coordinate 27,228 of NZ_QOIO01000027.1, forward strand.
TCGTTCCGCATTTCATGGAATGCGACCTGATCCGGAACGAAGCGGAAGACGGACTTCACTTCATCGAGCGACGCGGACGACAGGGCATCAATCCGGAGATTGCACGAAAACGGATCAAACGCCGACAGGCTCGGCCACGGCTCTCTGTTCGACAGTCGTAGCACCACCAAGTCGGGAACGGAGCGAAGCAACGCCATCGGATCGTCGCCCGCAAAGAAGCAATCGGCACGCGGCGTATAGCGGATCGCGGTCAGGGGCGTTTCGCCCGCCTCCAGGATCGTATTCGCTTCTGGGTTGGCTGCAATCAGCTTCCAGGCCCAGGAGGCATCTGTCGATGGCGCGTTGCCGGCCTCGTTAGAGGGGCGCGCATCGAGTTTGGAGCGCAGCGCGCGCTCAAGACGCCGCCCCTCCGCTGCGGCGTCCGGCGGCAGATGCCCCGTCTGCTCGATGACCCCAACCCACTGCTCAGTTCGAGTGATGCATTCGAGCAGCGCGTCGACGACAGCCCTGTCAACGGTGGCGCGTCCATCCTTCAGTCCGCCGAGAACGTCTTCGGCGGCATGGAGCGCAAGGTTCAAGGGCGGGAAATCGAAAAGCCCAACCGATCCCTTAAGGGTGTGCACCGCACGGAAAGCGCTGTCGAGGCGCACGGAGTCGGCCGGGTCGCTCTCCAGCGCCAGGAGATCCTCCGTCGCCTGCTGCACGAGCTCTCGCGCCTCGACGATGAAGTGCTCGATGAGATCGTCCATCAGCCCCTCCCCTCGGAGCGCTGATAAACGATGCCGTCCTCGAAGCGGCGGACTGCGAACCGGTCCGAAATACGCGACATCGATTCGGTGTGCCCGAGGCAGATGAATCCCCCTGGCTGGAGAGAATCATAGAGATTGTGGGCGGCGAGAAGGCGCGAAGCGTCATCGAAATAGATCAGGACGTTCCGGCAGAAAATGATGTCGAACCGCCCCTGCGTCGCTGTGGAGGCGGTCTCGACGAGATTGACGGGCGTGAACTTCACCGATTCCCGAAGATCCTGGATCAGCGTACGGCGTCCGTCGCCGGACGGCTCGAAATAGCGTTCCACGACCTCCTGGGGCAGGCGCGACAATGCCCGCTCTCCGTACTCGCCGGCCTGCGCGTCGAGCAACGCGCGCGTGTCGATGTCCGAGCCGACGATTTCGATATGGTAGGCATCAACCAAAGCCCAGTTCTCGAGCAGCCAGATGGCGATCGAATAAGGCTCCTCGCCCGTCGAGCATGGCACCGACCAGATGCGAACCAGATCACCGGGCTGTCTGCCTTGCACGATCTCCGGCAGGAGCGACCGACCGAGGACGCGGAGCTGGTGCTCCTCCCGGTAAAAATAAGTTTCATTCACCGTGAAGACGTTGATGAGGCGTTCGATCTCTTCGTTGTTGGATTGCAGGTACGCAAAGTACGCCGGAAAGGAACGCGCGCCCGTGACCGACATGCGATCCGCGATGCGCCTGTCCACATAGTAGCGCTTGCTTTCTCCAAACAGCATTCCGGTGCGCCGATAGAGGAATTCGCAGAAGCGGCGCAGCTCGTCGGCCGTGAGCATGGACGCAGATGCATCTGCGTCGTTGACGGCTCTTCCGCGAGGGTTCGACGGCCGCCTCATGGGGATCCTACCACGTCCATGACCCGATCGGCGATCTGGTCCAGGGGAACGACGAACTCGGCGCCGCCCTTACGGACCAGTTCACCGGGCATGCCCCATACCACCGCGCTCTCCTCAGCCTCGGCAATGGTCCGCCCGCCTTTGGCGCGAAGGCGGCTCATGGTATCCGCGCCATCGTTGCCCATCCCGGTCATCAATACGCCGACAAGCTTGTCGGGCGCGAAGTGCTGCATGGCACTTTCCACCATGCGGTCGACGCTGGGATGCCAGCGATGCTCTGGAAGCGACGGGGCCGGCAGAACCACAAGGCCTGTCGAGCGCATGCCAAGGATGATGTCGGCATCCCCCCGACCGATATAGACGGACCCCGGCGCAAGAGGCATGGGATGCGTCACCTCGGTGACGGTCAATGCGCAAAGCTTGTCAAGGCGGCGAGAGAGGGGTCCCGTGAATGAAGCCGGCATATGCTGCGCCACCAGAACCGGCCATGGAAAACTGGATGGCAGTCGGGACAGCAAGGCATCCAGGGCTGGGGGGCCTCCGGTGGATGTTCCGACCAGAACGACACCGTCGGTTGACGCAGTCTCGACAAGCCGTCTTCTTGCTGCTGGAGCAGCCTTTTGAGATGCCGTTCGAGGTCTTGCGCCGAGGCCGCTTCGCATCCGCACCCGATCAGTCAATCTCAGGCTCCGCCGCAGACGCGCCTCGGATGCGGCGCGAACCTTCTCCACCAGACGCGGCGCAAGCATATCGATCTCAAGGGACATGGCCCCTTCCGGCTTTGCGATAAAATCCACGGCGCCGAGATCCATCGCCTCCAGCGTTACGCCCGCCCCCGCCTCCGTCAGCGACGACACCATGACGACCGGGCATGGCCGCTCGATCATGATCCGGTCGAGGCATGTGAGGCCATCCATCTCCGGCATGTGCACGTCGAGCGTGATGACGTTGGGCTCGAAGGCAGCCAGTTGTTCCAGCGCTTCGACGCCGTTTCGCGCGAACGCAACTTCGAAATCGCCCTCGGCGGCGAACACGCCGCCCAGAAGGCGGCGCATCAATGGCGAATCATCGACGATGAGCAGCCGGATCACGAAGTGGGCCGTTCCGTGTTGCCGTCGTTCATGGCCGCAAGAAGATCCTTTTCGGCCTTGTCCAGTAGTTCGCGCGGATCGAGAAGAAGGATCATCCGCCCCTCGATTTCGATATTGGCAATGCGATCGATCACCTGGCTTCGGTCGCCGCCGACTTCCGGCGTTGGACGCAATTGGCTTGCGGGTATTTTCAGTACTTCAGACACGCCGTCCACGACGAACCCGGCCTGAAGGTGATCGATCGTGACGACGACCACGCGCTCGCGTCTACGCTCGCCCCTGCCCTCGAAGTCGAAGCGCCGCCGCTGGTCGATCACGGGAACGACACGCCCGCGCAGGTTCATGACTCCGTCGATGAAAGCGGGAGCCTTGGGCAGCCTTGTGAGCGTCTCGGGCACGCGAACCACCTCATCGACCGACCCGATCGGCAGGCCATACTCCTCGCCGCCGAGCTGGAACACGATGAACTGCTCGTCACTGTCCGCGCGCATGTCCTTCATGCCCATGTCGTGGCTCTCTGTGGTATGAGGCGCGATCCGTTCGGCCAATGACCTGTCGCGGAAGAGGCGGTCCGCCGAGAGAATCGACACAAGTCTCCGCCCGCCGTCGAGACGACAGATGCCTTGCACCTCGGCTTCTGCAGCGCCCCGGGTCAGGACCGCCGGAACAGGATCGATCATGCCGGAGGGCACCCGAAGGATCTCCTTCATGCCGTCTGTGACGAGGCCGACCGCCTCATCGCCGACATGCGTGATCACGACCCGGGACCGAGCATCGCTCTGACTGCCCCCGCGCAATCCAAGAAGCCCATGAAGTGAAACAAGCGGCAGCAGTTGCCCCCGCAGCGTCATGACGCCGAGCATGACCGCCTCCGTGCGCGGTACAGCTGCAATGCCGGTCGGCAGAGCCACCACTTCGCGGACGCTTTCGAGTGGCAAGGCGAAGTCCTGGCCCGCGACACCGAAGCTGACGAGAGCCTCCTCGTCGACGGCCGTCGTCTCCTGCTCGTGACCTGCCGGAGATGACGACTGGCCTTGGCGCGCCCGGCGCACAAGGCTGCCGAAGTCTCGGGCCAGCAATCCGTCGAGATTGATGAGCCGAGCCGGCGCCCCGTCATCGGGGCGATCCGTGTCGCCAACGCCATCCACGGCGCCGAGCGCCGTGACCTCGTCAATCATGAGGCCGATCGGCGAACCACGATCAATCACGATCACACGAGGGCTTGCCGGCGGCTCACCCTCGGTCCCGAGAAGAGCCCGCAGGGAGACCACCGGCATCACCGCGCCCCTGAGATTGGCGACGCCCACAAGGCTCTTTGGTCCGAGAGGAACGCGCGTCACGCTTGGGGGGCGGATCACCTCTGCTACGTCGGATGCAGGCACGGCGAAGCGCTCGTCGCCGACCTTTATTGTCAGAAACGAGCGATCGACAGCCGGAGGGGCCGTCTCCGTCATGGCCTTACGACTCCGCGATCTGGAGTTCATCGGCCAGCGAAGCAATCTCCTCGATGGCCGCTGCTAGATCCTCGGCGCTGGTGGCCTGCTGGCGAGCGGCAGTTGCGGCTTGAGTGGCGGCGCTTCCGGCCTCCTCGGCCACAGCCGCGACCTGCTGCGTTCCGGCTCGAACCTCACGAGCGGCGGTTAGGATGCCTTCTGCTCCCGACAGAACAGCGACATTTCCTTGCCGGATGGCCGCCACATCCGTATCGATCGCGCCAAGCCTCGAGACAATCAGCGCGTTTCTGGCGATTTCAGCCTCCGACGCATTGATGCTTTGATCGAGATCGTGGCGCACGGCCGTGACCTGATCACGGATCTGACGAACCACGTCCTTGATGCGGTCGGCGTTATCCGATGCATCCCGCGCCAAGGCGCGAATATCGCCGGAAACGATGGCGAAGCCTCGGCCCGCCTCGCCTGTCCGGGCGGCCTCGATCGATCCGCTCACGGCCAGCATATTGGTTTGCACGGCCACAAGCGCGATCCCGTCCACGATCTTCTCGATGCGTCGGCTGGAATCCTCCAGTCCTCCGATCGATCCGACGACCGCCCGCATCTCTTTCAAGGTCGCTTCGACCCCGGCGGCGAGGCGCATCACCGAGGACCGGTTCTGCAGGAGAACTTCCGAGAACTCTTCGACCTGCCTCACCGCAGCTCCGGCTGCGTCGCGCGAGTCGCTCGTGGCCTTCTCGATCTGCTGCATGGCCGCGTTCGCCTGCTGGGTCGCGGCAGCCTGCATCTGAGCCCCCCGGCTGATCTGATCGACAGCGGTCATGATCTGGCCCGCCGCGCCGGACAGTTCCTGAATCGCCGCCGACAGTTCTTCCGCGGCTGATCCGACCTGCTCGGCATTCGCAGCGCCTGTCGATCCCATCTGGAGATCGTCAGCAAGTGCCGCGAGAGCCTGCGCGGTCTGTTGGCTCTGATCCAGGGAAACGCTCTGCTGCTGGACGGCCCGTTGCGCCTCTGCGGCTGCGGCAGCCTGCTCCTCGGCAGCACTGGCGACCTGCTCCGCGCCCCGCTGCGCCTCACGGACCGCCGACTCGGCTTCGACGGCAGCCAGGAGAATGGCCTGACTGCCTTCGGCCAGGACCGAAACGTCCGTCCTGATTTTGTCCAGCACCACAACCACCGACCGGCCTACCTGGGCCTCTCCGGAAGCGTCCTCTGCGGATTTTCTGATCTTTTCGGCCACGGAGCGAACTTCGGTCGCGATTCCTTCCGCGAGCGATTGAACCTCATGGGCGCTCTTCTCGGAGTTGGCCGCCAGGGCACGCACCTCGTCTGCTACGACCGCGAAGCCCCGGCCGTTGTCCCCGGCCCGGGCCGCTTCGATGGCGGCATTGAGCGCCAGAAGATTGGTTTGGTCCGAAATGTCGCCGACCGCCCGCGTGATATCACCTATGTTGACAGCCTGCCTTTCTAGCAGCGCGATGATGTCCACCAGGGTCTGCTGGCGCGAAGCATTCGCCTCCACGGCCGCCACGGAGATATTGATCTGAGCGCCTGTCTCGGCGAGAAGGGTCTGAAGAGCCGCCGTCCTTGCCCGGGAGGCCTCCGCATGTGTACGGGCATCGGAAAAGGATGCGCCGAGGCTCATGATGGCGGTAAGGGATTGCTGGGCGGCCCCGGCGGCTTCCTCCGCGCCGGTCGCAATCTGCTCCATGGCGCGGCGTAGCTCTTCAGCTGCCGAGGATGCTTCGACCACTCCGCTTGCAAGCTCTTCGGTAGCTGCGCCGATGCGCTCCGCAGCCTTCTGTTGTCGGGCTCTCATCCGGTCGAGCGCCCGCCGCTGCCCGCCCGGCCCCTTGATAGGGGTCGGCGACACGTCATTGCTCGCAGAACGTGAGTTACCCTTGCCTGGAAGTTCAGACGTCTTGACCAGTGCCATCTATGGCCTTTGCATGAAGTGAGGGCGACGCCTGGGCACCGACCTGATAGGAATGCCGTCTTGCCGAGCCACCCCAGCCCGGCCAGTACGCATTTATAGGCCTATCCCCATACTGGGCAAGTGATGCACGGCTTATCAGAAAGGGCGAGAGCGTCTAGGCTTGCGGCTCAGGCAGAAGGGCGGATATTGTTGCTGAAATACGAAGAAAGCTCTGAAACTGCCATCGGCTTCGCGAAGAGGTAGCCCTGGGCGTTATTGCAGCCCAATTCACGCAGCCTTTGCGCCTGTCCCTCGGTCTCCACGCCTTCAGCGGTCACCTGGATGTTGAGGCTACGGCCAAGGCCAATGACCGCTGCCACGATGGCTTCGTCGCCTGCATCCTGCTCAAGGTCAAAAACGAAGGTCCTGTCGATCTTGATGTGATGGACCGGAAACCGCTTGAGATGGGCCAGGGAGGCATAGCCCGTTCCGAAATCGTCGAGCGCGATCTGAACCCCATGCCGCTGGAATTTCTCCAACGTGGCCGACACGGAATCCGACCGCCCCTCCAGCAGGACCTTTTCGGTGACCTCGATCTCGAAGTGATCCGTCGGCACCTTTACGAGCGCCAGGATGCGCAGGATATCCTCTGCAAGATCAGGCTGGCCGAACTCTGCGCATGAGAGGTTGACGCCCACTCGACCCGGATTGATGCCAGCATCGAGCCACCTGCGCATGTCCGAGGAAATCTTTCCGATCAGCCGCTTGCCGATAGCTGTCGCAAGTTCGGGATCGTCGAAGGCTGCGCCGAAGGTATCCGGCGTCAAGATGCCTTTGGTCGGGTGCCTCCACCGCGCCAGAGCCTCCACGCCGATAATCCTGCCCGTGGAGAGGCATACCTTCGGTTGGTAGAAAGGCACGATACAGTCCCGGGAAATCGCCTCCCGCACCTCTCGTCCCAGCGTGAGGCGCTGTTCTGTCGATGCTCTCATGGCGGGCGAATACGCCGTGACCCGGTTGCGGCCCTCGGCCTTCGCTCGAAAGAGCGCGATATCTGCGTCCTTCATGAGTTCGACCGGCTCCGAATCATGATCGGGAAATGCCGCGACCCCGATGCTGGCCCGGGTGACGAGCGCTCGTCCCGCGTAGGAATAGGGCTGGCGCAATCTCTTGATCATGCTCTCGGCTAAACCCGTCGCATGGTTGAGCCGAAATGGCTCCACCAGAAGCACCGCGAACTCATCGCCTCCGAGTCTTGCCACGGTGTCGCAATCGCGGGTCATCATCGACAGACGAGCCGCTGTCTCCTTGAGCAGCGCGTCGCCTGCATCGTGACCGAGGGTGTCATTAACGTCCTTGAAGTCGTCCAGATCGATCAGCAGGAGACTCACGGCCCCGTTGTTCTGCTTCGCCTCCGCGACGGCCTGCTCCAGACGAAGCTGGAACAGGACCCGATTGGGCAATCCGGTCAGAGAATCATGGTTCGCAGCCCGCCAGAGTTCGGCTTCGGCCTGCTTGCTGTCGTTGATGTCGGTGATCGTGCCGACCCATTCCCGGATCGAACCATCGGTTCCCTTGAGGGGCACGACCCGGGCGTGGATCCACCGGTATTGGCCATCCCGATGCAAAACCCGATACTCGTTCGCGCTGGGCTTGGGAGAGGCGAGCGTCTCCCGCCAAGCGGCCATGACGCGTTCCCGATCGTCGGGATGGACCGCGTCCAACCAGCCCTCGCCCCTGTAGGCGTCAGGTCCTTGGCCGCAGAAGGTCTCCCAGCCCCAGCCCTCGATGATCGAGCCGTCTTTCGACGCACGCCAGACGATGGCTGTGCTGGCCTCGATCAATGCACGGTAGCGCTCCTCGCCGTCCACAAGAGACGCCTCGGCCTTCTTCCAATCATCGATATCCGTGTAAGTCCCGTACCATCGCTCAATCCGCCCTTGGCTGTCGCGGAACGGGCTTCCGCGGCCCAGGATCCACCGATACACCCCCGAATGGTGGCGAAGCCGATATTCTATCTCGTAGTCCTCGCCGGTCGCGAGGGAATCCTGCCAAGCGGATAGAACCCGATCCCGGTCGTCCGGGTGAACGACCCTGTCCCAGCCTTCGCCGTCCGCCGAGCCGGGGGGTACGCCAGTGAATTCATACCAACGATGGTTATAGGAGGCATTGTATCCATTCGAACGGGCAGACCAAACCATTTGGGGGATGGTCTCGGTGATCGTTTCGAGCCGCCTCTTGCTTTCCGCGAGCGCCTTATTGGTACGTCTGAGCTCCAGTTGGTCCATTACGGAACGGGCGAGAGCCGACAGCGTCTCCTCCTACTCGTTCGTGAGCCCTTCCGGGCGCGGCGCGTAGTCGAGAACGCACAGCGTCCCAAGGGGAAACCCATCGTTCGTTTCGAGCACCGCGCCCGCGTAGAAGCGCAGGCGCTGCCCTTCGGCATTCGAGAGGTTGCAGTCGAGGCGCGGATCCCGGGCCATGTCCGGAATGACAAAAAGGCCGTGCTGAAGGATCGCATGAGCGCAGACCGACAGGTCCAGTCCTGTCTCCTTCACGCCTAGGCCGATATCGGATTTGAACCATTGGCGCCGTTCGTCGACGAAGCTCACCAGAGCGATCGGAGCGTTGCAGACATGGGCTGCGATCCTGGCGATACCGTCGAATGCGCCTTCCGGCGCAGTGTCGAGAATTTCGAACTCACGCAACGCGGCAAGACGATCAATCTCGTTCCAGCAGGGAGCATTGCTGCCCAAGACCATGTCGTTCACCGGGGCCTGTTGTTCTTGATGTTCTAAAGGGCTGCCCTGCCCGATCGCTCCCGTTGAGGAAGGTCAGGCAAATTTACCAGTTTGGGTAAGAATGAAGTCATCCGTTTAAGATTTTGCTACTCGCGAAAGTAAAACTCATCCAAAGGCTTATCACAGCGCCTGACAGCTGAACTCCATTCCTCCTTGCACTGGAATTTCGGGAATGCTACTTGTCGACTAGTCGACAAGATGGACTTCAGGCAATGCTAGGCTTTCCCGAGCCATCTCGGCCAATCGCGCCCGATAATTGGTTTGCGTTGCCCGTCCCTTTTCATTGGTGTGTTCCCAATGCTGACCTCACTCATACGCAAAGATAATGAGCAGGCTCCAGGCCACGGCGCGTTGCAAGCCTCGGCGATGGTAAGAAGTATCCATGCCCAAATCCGGCAGGATATTGTGACGCTCCAGCTCAGGCCGGGAGTGAGACTGTCCGAGAACGAGCTTGCACTGCGCTTCGGCACCAGTCGTGCCCCGGTGCGCGAGGCGTTGATACGCTTGGTTGAGGAAGGTTTGATTGAAGTCCTGCCGCAGCGCGGCAGCTTCGTGAGCCGGATCTCCCTTGCGGCCATGCAGCGGGCGCGCTTCGTGCGCGAGGCCCTTGAAGTGGCAATCGCCCGCCGCGCCGCCGAGCGTGGCCTATCGCCGGAGGCGCACGATCGCGCGACGTTGACGCTGGCCGAGCAGGAGCACGTCCAGACGGATCCCGAAGGCTTCACCCTTGCAGATGACGCATTCCATCGAATCTTGGCTGAGGATATCGGCATCGCTCAGATTTGGCCGGTACTGGAGCGAGAGAAATCGCAATTCGACCGCATCCGCTTCTTGAGCCTTCCCGTGGTTACGCCTGTCGCGTCCCTTATCGCCCAGCACCATGACATTCTTGCCGCGATCCTTGAGCGGGATCCCAATGCGACCGAGAGAGCCATGCGGGTTCATCTCTCTGAAGTGCTCAATAGCGCCGAAAGGCTTGCGACGGAGCACCCCGACCTGATCCTCAACGATGCCTGAGTTCGAAAAAGCCATGACAGCCACACTTCCTCGTCTTTCCGCATCGACCCTGGCCGCCGCGCAGGCCGAAACCCAACGTCCAGCCTATGACCGGGACCGGCTGGGGACCGGGATCGTGCATCTGGGCCTTGGTGCGTTCGTGCGTGCGCATCAGGCCCTCTACACGGAAGATCTCCTTGCAACCGAGCCGGGAGACTGGGGCATGGTCGGAGTGAGCCTTCAGCGCCCTGACCAGCGCGACCGCCTGATGCCTCAGGACGGCCTTTATACGACCCTTCAACGGGACCCTTCCGGCCTCTCGGCCCGCGTCGTCGGCTGCCTGCGTTCGGTGCTGGTTGCGCCGGAGGATCCCTCGGCCGTCATCGACGCCATGGGGAGCCCCGACACCCGAATCGTCAGCCTGACGGTGACCGAGAAGGGGTACTGCATCGATCCGGCGACCGGACGTCTGCAGCAGCAGCACCCCGACATCCGGCACGACCTCGAGCATCCAGATGCACCGCGAACGGCCGTAGGGTTCATCGTGGCGGCTCTGGAGCGGCGGCGGGCCGCCGGCTTGGCGCCGTTCACCGTCCTGTGCTGCGACAACCTTCCGTCGAATGGCGATGTGGTGGCGACGCTCGTCAGTGACTTCGCGGCGCTGAGGGATGACCGTCTCGCCAACTGGATCGAAACAAATGCGGCCTTTCCGTCCACGATGGTGGACCGGATCGTTCCGGCGACCACGCCGGACGACCTTACGGAAGCAACGCGGCTGACAGGCCTTACGGATGCGGCAGCCGTGGTTCACGAACCGTATCGCCAATGGGTGATCGAAGACCGTTTCGTCGGCGACGCTCGTCCGCGCTGGGAGCGCGTCGGAGCGGAAATCGTCGGCGACGTGGCTCCGTATGAGCACATGAAGCTGCGCCTGCTCAACGGCTCACATTCGGCGCTTGCCTATCTGGGCTATCTCTCGGGTCATGAGACCATCGCCGATACGGTGGCTGATCCGGTGCTCCGGACCTTCGTCGAACGACTTTGGCGGGAGATCGTTCCCGTCGTGCCGCCGCCGCCGGGAACTGACTTGGCTTCTTATACAAGAGCCCTGCTGGAGCGTTATTCCAACCCAGCCATCCGGCACCGTACCTGGCAGATCGCCATGGACGGTTCGCAGAAGCTGCCGCAGCGCCTTTTGGCGACAATCCGAGAGCGCCTCACGCGGGAGCTTCCCCTGCCCGGTCTCGCCCTCGCGGTTGCAGGCTGGATGCGCTATGTGGGCGGAGTCGACGAGCACGGACGCGAGATTGACGTGCGCGATCCTTTGGCGGCCCGCCTCCGAGATACCCTCGACAAGGCCGGTGGCGACCCGCAGGCGCGTGTGCGCGCGGTCCTGGGCATCGAAGCGATCTTCGGCGACGATCTGGCGCGCGATCCGCGTTTCGAAAGTGCGCTGATTGCCGCCTACGCGTCGCTTCTGGCCCGCGGCGCCCGCGGCGCTGCGGCGGATTTCAACTCCCACGCCGGCGCTTAAGCCCGGTTCTCCCACGAGGTTATCAAATGGAACAGACTTGGCGCTGGTTCGGCCCCGACGATGTCGTGCAGCTTCCCCACATCCGCCAGACCGGCGCGACCGGGATCGTGACCGCACTCCACCAGATCCCCTACGGCGTGGTCTGGACCGTGGAGGAGATCGAGGTCCGCAAGGCGCTCATTGCCGCCGACCCGTCGCTTGGCCTTCGCTGGAGCGTCGTCGAGAGCCTGCCGATCCACGAGAGCATCAAGATCGGCGAAGGCGACCTCGAACCTCTGTTCGACAACTACCGCCAGTCGCTGCGCAATCTCGCCCAGTGCGGCGTCACCACGGTGTGCTACAACTTCATGCCGGTGCTCGACTGGACCCGGACCGAACTGGCTTATCCCCTGCCCGGCGGCGGAACGGCGCTGCGCTTCAACGCGCATGAGCACGCCGCCTTCGACTGCTTCATGCTGGAGCGCCCTGGTGCGGAAGCCGACCATTCGCCCGAAGTCCTGGCCCGCGCGAAGGAGTGGTTCGAGCGCTCCACGGAAGCCGATCGCCGCAAACTTCTGGCGAACATCATGGCGGGCCTTCCCGGCGCTTACGACCGCTACGACATTCCGGGCCTGCGCCGCATGCTCGACCGCTACCGCGAGATCGACAAACCGCGCCTTCGCGAGAACCTTGCCCGCTTCCTGCGCGAGGTGATCCCGGTTGCAGAGGAAGTCGGCATTCGAATGTGCATCCATCCCGACGATCCGCCGCGTCCTCTCATGGGCCTGCCACGTATCGTCTCCAATGAGGACGACCTCGCATTCATCGTGGGCGCAATCGAGTCGCCGGCAAACGGCATCACCCTGTGCAGCGGCTCCCTCGGCGCAGGACCCGCCAACGATGTCCCGGCAATCGCGCGGCGCTTCGCCAAGCACATCTACTTCGCCCATTTGCGCAATGTTGCGAAGGAGCCGGACGGGTCCTTCATGGAAGCCGATCATCTGGGCGGCGACACCGACATGGTCGCGGTGGTGACGGCTCTCCTCGAAGAGCAGAAGCGGCGAAAGGATTCGGGCGATCCGAAATGGCGCATCCCGATGCGCCCCGATCATGGCCATGAGCTTCTTGACGACGTGGGCAAGAAGACCCACCCGGGCTATCCGGCCATTGGTCGCCTCAAGGGCCTTGCAGAGCTGCGCGGCGTGATGACTACCGTGTCGTCGCTCAAGAACCTGCCCCTTTGAAGCAGATTTAACGGACAGGACGCCGCCCGCATTTCGCGGGCGGCTTCGTTTGAGTGACCGCTATACGCGCAGGAAGCGCGCCGTCTCCGGATCAACCGGAATACCGGTACGCTGGCGTTCCTGCTCGACTGCCCATTCGCGATCACCTGGTGCCATGACCGTCTCGCCGGTACGCGCAACACTCGACCTCAGATCTACCAGATAGCGCATGATGGCGGTCTCATAGAACTGCCGGCCAACAAAGCGATCAGGATCGATCGCGAGGCAGAAATGGCCCAAATTCCGCGGCGTTTGGAAGTCGTCCGTCTCGGCCATGCGGATCACGAGATGGTCCAGCGTGCTTCCTGTAAGGATTGACGAGAATAGTGTAACGAGACCGGCGAGACCCGCACCCTTGAAGCCGAAATCAACACCTCCGAGCGGCATCAGCATATCGGCCGCGTTGGGATCGGTCGTAGGCTGGCCTGAAGCATCGGCTGCAACGCCGTCCGACAGGGTTTTCCCCAGAGTGCGGTAGAGCAGCACACGATTGAAGGGGATCGATGAGGTAGCCATGTCGAGTAGCCACGGCCTCTCGCCCGGCACCGGCGCGCCGACCGCGATAGGATTCGTGCCATGAAAGCGTTCGGCCCCACCGTGCAGGGCTACGACGGCGTCGCTCTGCGTCATCGATAGGGAGATCATGCCCTCCTCGGCTCCCGCGAGCGCATAAGCGCCGCCCGCGCCATAATGGCTCGATCGCAGGATTCCCACAGCCGCCACGCCTGTATCTTTCGCCATGGCGCAAGCAAGCTTCATACCCTCATATGCGGCCGCATGTCCGAGCCCGTCATCCGCATCCAGCACTGCCGACGAGGCCGCCGTGCGGCGAACCTCCATGTTCGGAGCGCCATTGATCCGGCTGCCCTGCAGCGCCTTTACGTAATGCGCGGTCAGACGCACGCCGTGGCTATCGACGCCGATCCGCGAGGCGTGCATCATGGCCCGCGTCGCAGCGCCAGCCGAGCGCTCGTCGGCGCCGCCCTCCCGCAATGCCGCAAATGTTGCAGCCTCAAGTGCGGGCTCCCGCACGAGTATCATCTCGCTCACATCGACCTCTCGATCATCAAGGACGCCATATCTGACGGCGCGAAAGAGTACGGATCAGGTCCGCTTGTCCTTGAACAAGATGTCCTTGGCGGACTGAGAATCCGGGGCTTTCATCGCATGTCCGAGGGTCGAGAACCAGTCGACGATCTTGCGGGGATCGATCTGCCGCTCGGTATGCGCAACCGCCGCACTGCGCTCATCGAGGCTTCGCTGATGCGCTGCCCATTCGTTCGTCGCATTCGCCACGCGCCGGAAATACGCCGCCGGGGCCCCAGCGCCCGCGAGCGTAGGGCCATCGTCGCCACGGCGACGGCCCATCCAGATCCCGAGCACCCGCTCCTCGCTCCATCCGACGAACCAGGCATCGGCATTTCCAGTCGTGGTGCCGGTCTTGCCATAGGCAGACCAGCGCTTCAGCGTCGCCGCCCTGCCCGTTCCGCTGCGCACAACTTCCCGCAACATCGCATGCGTCGGCTGAATGCACTTCTCAGGGATAACCCTCGTCCTGATGACAGTTAGAAAATCCGCCCGCACCTGACCGCGCCCATCGATCACCGCGAGCACTCCGGACGGCTTCACCTCGTAGCCTCCATTGGCCACAGCAGCATAAGCGCCTGTCATTGTCATCACGTTGGTGGAATAGGAGCCGAGGACGAAGCTCGGGTCGTTCGCAGAACCCGGTTCAATTCCGATGCGTCGGCTGGCCTCGGCCACCTTGTCGACCCCGATTTCCTTGGCAAGGCGAACCGCTGCGGCGTTGCGCGAGGACGCAAAAGCTTCTCTGAGGGTGGTCTGGCCTTTATAACCGAGCGTGCCGTTGGCAGGCCAGTTCCCTGTGATGGGTAGATCAATGACGCGGCTTTCCGGCGTCTTGCCGCTCTCGCAGGCGGCAATCAGAAGTGGCAGCTTCGCGGTCGAGCCAGCCTGAACGCTGGCTTTCACGGCGTTATTGAACTGCCGCTCAGACCAGTCGGTCGATCCGACCATTGCCTGCACGCGCCCGTTCGGCGCCATCATGACGGCCCCGACGTCATACGAAGATGGTATCGAGCCGGCTTTCTCAAGTTCATCGAGATGTCGCTCCGCCAGGTGCTGGAAACGCGGGTTCAGCGTGACGAAGAACCGGACTGTCTCTCCAGGCTGGACGTATTTCTCGCCCCAACCCTGCACCACCCATTCGGTAAAGGCCTGAGGCTGGATCCTGAACTCCGGAAGGACGCCCGGTCGCGCTCCAGCCTGTTCGGCGCGACGGCGTTCCTTCTCGGTGATCTTGCCCTGCTCGGCCATGAGCTTCAGCACCAGAAGCGCACGCTCATGGGCGCGCTCGCGGGTCCTTTCCTTCAGAGGGTTGAAGCGGGCCGGAGCCTGCACCATCCCGGCCAGGAGGGCTGCCTCGTAAAGCGTCAGATCCTTGGGTTCTTTTCGGAAGTAGTGACGGCTCGCGCGATAGAGGCCGACGATGTCCCGGCCGCCGAACTCGATCTGGTTGAGGTACGCGGCCAAGAGCTCTTCTTTGCCGACCGCCTCGTCGAAAAGGCCCGCATACCAAACCTCGGCACCCTTGCGCTCCAGACGCGTAAGCGCGTCGCTGCCGCGCAGATCGTGGAACACCAGGTTCTTGAGGAGCTGCATGGGAATGGTACTGCCGCCCCGGGACAGCCCGCCCTTGAGCACCGACAGCAGAGACAGAACATCCACCCCATTATGATCGAAGTAGCGCTTGTCCTCGACGGCCACGATGGCCTTCTTCATCACGCTGGGGATTTCAGCGGGTGTCAGAGCCACGGGACAGCGGCAATAGGCATCCCATCCGGTCTTGGTCCGAGTGACCATGACCTGCGGTGATGCGACGAGTAGCCGGAGCGAGCGAGGCTTGAGATCCCAGAAATAAACCGGATCCGCTGCTTGTGGAGCGGCTGCGTGCGCTGCGCCCGCAAGCAGGAAGGCAGCCACGAAAGTAAAGGCGCGGGTCATCTTTGGCCCTATGACGCCCCGAATCATTCGGCGCGAGAACCCTCTACAGACATGAAAACTGTGGCCGAAAATGGTGTTAAGTTACAGTCAAGCTACCCCATGGCCAGCCGACGCGGCCACCGGAGCCGGGCTCGGTTTCACCCACGGCTCGCCCTATATGCGCGGGACCAAACCCGAACCGGATGCCGACCTATGAACAAACCGATGCTGGAGCGCCCCGATCCTTACCTGTGGCTGGAGGAGGTTGAAAGCGACGAGGCGCTCGCCTGGGTTCGGGCCCGAAACGAGATCACCCAAGCAGCCCTTTGTGATGCGGCTTTCGAAGCCGACAAGGCTGCCCTGTATGAGATTTCGACGCGCCCTGACAACATCCCGTTCGTGACGCGCCGCGTCGGACAGCTCTACAATTTCTGGCAGGATGCGGCGCATGTGCGTGGCCTGTGGCGGCGCACCACCATGGACGATTATCGTAAGGCGGAGCCAAGCTGGGAAACGGTGCTCGATATCGACGCTCTGGCGCGTGAGGAAAACCAGGACTGGGTCTGGAAGGGCTGCAGCGCCCGCGAGCCCGAGCAGCGTTTCGGTCTCGTAAGCTTGTCCCGAGGAGGCGCAGACGCGGTCGTGGTCCGGGAATTCGATCTGGCCGAGAAGCGCTTCGTCACCAACGGCTTCGCCCTGCCGGAAGCCAAAGGCGGGGCGACTTGGCTCGATCACGACACCCTGCTGGTCTCAACGACTCTCGGCGAGAACGCCGCTACGGCCTCGGGCTATCCGCGCACTGTCCGCCTTTGGCGGCGGGGCACGGATGTAATGCAGGCGCCCCTGCTATTCGAGGGTGATATCAGCGACATCTATATCTCGGCCTCCGTCGACCGGGAGCCGGGTTTTGAGCGCACCTTCTACCGCCGCCAAATCACCTTCGAGGAAGGGATCAGCTATCTGGCGCGCGACGACGCCTCTCCCCTTGCAATCGATCTTCCCCTCGACGCGCATTTCGATGTGGAGAGGGATTGGATGGTGGTGAAGCTCAAGACGGACTGGTCGCCAGCCGGGCGCACCTATCCGGCGGATTCGCTGCTGGCGATCAGCTTCTCGCGATTTCTCGGCGGCGACAGGAACTTCGAAATCCTTTTCGAGCCAGCGCCTCGTCGCGTGCTTGCGGGCTTCTGGTGGAGCCGCTCGCGACTAGTGCTCACGGTGCTCGACAACCTCTCGAGTCAGATCTGGCTCGCAACCCCTGGCCGCAACTGGACGCTGGAACGTCTAGAAGGCATGCCCGAGGCCGTTTCCGTGCATGCGTCACCGCTTGATACGGGGCAATTGAACCGAACGGACGAGATCCTTCTGTCGATCTCCAGCTACGTTGAGCCGACGAAACTTGCCCTCGTGGATGAGAACAAGCGGATTCACCTGCTCAAGGAGACGCCTCCCGCGTTCGGTGGCTCCGGCTTGGAGGTTACGCGACATGAAGCCGTTTCGGTCGACGGAGAGCGTATCCCGTACTTTCAAATTGGCCCCAAGAACCAGGATGGTCCTCGGCCGACGGTGCTCTACGGCTATGGCGGCTTCTCTGTCTCCCTGACTCCAGGCTATCTCGGCGGCATCGGCAAGGTATGGCTGGAGCGCGGCAACGTCTGGGTTGTCGCCAATATCCGCGGCGGCGGTGAGTTCGGGGCGGACTGGCACAAGGCCGGCATGCGTGCGGGCAAGCGGCTCTCGCATGACGATTTCGCGGCCATCGCGGGCGATCTCGTGGAGCGCGGGGTCGCGACATCGGACCAGCTTGCGGCCTATGGCGGCTCGAACGGCGGTCTTCTCGTCGGCAACATGCTCACCCGCTATCCGGACCGTTTTGGAGCGATCTGGTGCACTGTACCGCTCCTCGACATGCGCCGGTATACCCGCCTGCTCGCTGGACCGAGCTGGGTGGCAGAGTACGGAGATCCAGACAAGCCTGAAGACTGGGCTTTCATGGAGGGGTTCTCGGCGTATCAGAACCTGGATGCAGACCGGGCGTATCCGCCGGTGCTCCTAGTCACATCCCGACGGGACGACCGCGTGCATCCAGGTCATGCACGCAAGATGACCGCAAAGCTCGAAGCCCTGAAGCGAACCGTCTTTTTCTATGAGCCCGAGGATGGCGGCCACGGAGCAGCCAACAAGAAGCAGGCGGCTTTCCTGTCGGCCCTCGGCTTTGCGTTCCTCAGGAAAGCTCTCTCACGCTAGGAGGCTGCCTGACCGGCATCGTGATACCAAGACCCACGGCCCAAAGGGAAGAGCCCGAGGAAAATAAGGATATCCGGGCCCAATTATGGGATTCTGATCATTGGCAAATTTTGCTCGCCCCGTACCCTGAACCTGAAAAAGGACAAAGGTCGGGAGGTGAGGCAATGTCGAAAGGCCCATGGGATCGATGGGAAGGACCAATTCGAGGCTTGCGTCTTCCCCAGAGCACTTGGGACGCGCTGCAACGGGAGGGCATTACGACGATAGATCAGCTCAAGGCAGTGGCGGACCGGGTCCATTGGCTCCCCGGCATCGGTCGCAAGACGGCGCAACTGATCAAGGAAGAACTCGCCCGTGTCGCGCCACCATCTGCTGAACGACACGATCCCGATGCCTGAGGCGAGGTTTGATCCCCGTGACCCGGGGAGCGCCGGTAGGGCCGGCGCTCCCCGGCACGAGTGTTCTCGTCAGACGACGAAGAAGTCGTGGTGACTCATATTAAGACCCTTCCTGAGAACTGCGATGTCGACCCCAGCCTTCTCGCCGGATCCGTCCACATCGTACGACAGGACACCGGTGCTCTTGTTGTAGATGATGTAGTCGCTACCGTCCTTGGCATA
The DNA here is from genome assembly GCF_003332305.1 of Microvirga aerophila. Taxonomy (GTDB): domain Bacteria; phylum Pseudomonadota; class Alphaproteobacteria; order Rhizobiales; family Beijerinckiaceae; genus Microvirga; species Microvirga aerophila. The sequence goes on from NZ_QOIO01000027.1 coordinate 45,787, forward strand.
ATCGAGGCTGAAGTACTTCTTGGCGAGCTTGACAGAGCCCTGATCCGAGCCTTTGAGCTTCGACATGAACAGGTTGTCCAGCCAAATCGAATCGTACTTCACGTTGAAGTCGCTGATCTTGTCTCGGTTCGCCTTGCTCAATTTGGTGTCGAATACAAACGTATCGTGGCCCGTGCCGCCGCTGAGGACGTCATTGCCAAGCTTGGCGGCAAGGTGGTCGTCGCCGGCGTCGCCAACTAGGGTGTCCTTGCTAGAGCCGCCGACCAGCCAATCGTTTCCTGAACCACCATTGGGGGTCGTGGGCGTTGCGCTCGTCGCGCTTGCAGGAGCCGCCGCCGAAGCAGGAGAAGCCTTTCCAAGGGTCCAAGCAGCATCGCCGGAGTGTTGGAAGTTGGCATGGCCTTTGTACCAGCTCGACTGGATATACCATGCATCGCCGGACGACGCGCCGGATCCAAATTGGTTGTTGGTGGTGACGAAGTCATCGACGGCCAGTGAGTGATCGCTGCCGGTCTTGATCATCACGCCGCCGTAGTTGGCCGACGCCTTGCCCCAGTTCTTGATCACGTTGCCGTGGACCACCAGCTTGTCGGATGGACCCGCCATGTGGTCGGGGAAGTAGCCCACGCCAGCCTCGTAGGCGCCGTCGATGGTGTTGTACTGCACGACGCCCGAGGAGCGGATGGAGATGCCATTGCCGGCCGCCGAGTTCAGAACCGTGTTGTACTCGACCAGCACGTCCGAGGTCTGGACGTAAATGCCGTGATCGAGGCCGTTGCCCGGGCTCTTCTGCCCGGTGTTCTGGATGTGGTTGCCGCGGATCACAAGGCCCGGATGATCAACCCCGTCGGCTATGCGCTGGGCGGCTCCAATGCCGTTGACGCCGATGTTGGTGATCTTGTTGTTCTCGAGCACCACATCCTTGGTCGAGTCGGTTGAGGACAGGCGGATGCCCGACCCGCTCACCTTGTCGATGGTGACGTTTTCAATTTTGACGTTCTTGACGCCCTTGATGAAGATGCCGTCGCCGGAGGCGTTCTTGATGGTCACGTTGCGGACCAGGGTGTTGTCCCATTCTGAGCTGTCGAGACGCAGCGTCGAGGTCAAGACAAGATTCTCTACAATACGAGTATAAGCCATAACTGCCCCTACTTAGGTTGCGTAGCTCTTTACCCGATTGTATAGGAATAGCGGCCTACACCATCAACACAGATGTCATCAGCTCAGACTGCTAGATGAAATGAATATTGATAGATTTGAATATATTCAAAAGGTGCTTCAATCGGGGATTTAAGCTGGTTTTTGGTACGCACACTGAATGATCCCGTCTGTAAGTTAAATTATACCAGATTATGACTAAGCAAATTACTAAGTAATACGCTATAAAACGGCCATATCATTATTCCCAATTATCCTACCTTGATTTGGCGCGACTTCTCCAAGCTTCGCAGCCGCCATCAGCTCCAAATAGTGATAAGAAACGAGCTTATCCGTTGTTTGATGGATCAAGTCGCATTCGAACCTGCAGATTGGCTAGGGTCATCTCCAGCAGCTTCGAGCGGAAAACTCGGATCTAATCAGCCCAAACCTCGCAATGGGCAGACGCGTGCGGGTACTGGAGACAAAGCAAGTCGCAGAATGAGCGCGACCCTATCTGCGGCTGCGGAACATCAGCTCATGCTCGCTACTTGATAGGTGCGCACAACAAGCCTTGCGGATATCAGGGGCTATTAAGTCAGATACTCCAGAACCAGCCCCGAAGTATTCGGGCGAATCAAACAACCCCTCCGCCCACACCTCGCGGTGTGAGTTTTCCGAAGGCATTTTGTGTGTTTTACGTCGATATGGGCGCCTCAATCAGCAAGCAGCGCCGAACGTTCAAAAACTCAAGCCTTCCTGTCAGAAGGCCCCGCCGGTCCTGAAGCCATCTCCGCCGAACGATCCGCCGGTTTCGAACCCGCCCGGTTGCGGGAACGGAATGCCGCCGCCGAAGCCGGAATCCCATGGGCTAGGTCCTTGGTGGAAGCCGCCTCGAAGAACCTCCCCAAGAATTGCCCCTCCGACCGCCCCGGTGAGAACGCCCCCGAGAACGTTTCCAAGCACAGCCTCGTTCCCAAATGTCCCGTAGGGGTTGTCGTAGCCTTGGCGACGGAACTCGGTCCATTCGTGCTCAATCACATTGCGCCGCTGCGCGGCCTGCTGCAATTGCCGGTGCGTGTTGGCCACCTGCCGTTCCGCTCGCACGATCATGACATCAATCGCCTGGATGCGGCGGACGATCTCCTCGTCCCGTGGCGTCGGCGTCCGCATAGCCTCCTGGTAAAGCTGGTTCAAATCCTCTCGAGCATCGGCAGAGGCCAGCAGTTCGACCGCCTCGCGATAAGGCGCATCTCCCTCCAGGACGGAAGTGTCATGGGTGCGGTCTATCCTGGCAAGAGCCTCGCGCGCATCAATGAGCCGCCGGTCGGCTGCGTCCATTGCGTTCTTCGCATTCGAAGCCACCGACTCCAGCGCTTCGATGCCTGCGGCCCTCAGGGCAGTTCGCTCAATGGCGGTCAGTCGATCCCGCTCATTTCTCAGTTCGTCGACGATGCGGCTGGCATGCTCCCGCAATCGCGCTGGGATTTCATTGAGAAGAGTATAATTCGCACGTGCTTTGTCATAGCCGACGACACGGGCTACGAGCCGGTCCATAATGCGGCTCAGAGGGTTCACCCTGTAGGCAGCGGTGCCGAACTTGCGGTTCCACAGGTACATGAAGAGAGGGTCGTCCTCATAAGGCCTACGCTTCTCGTTCTGGTCAGCCTCCGCCTGTACGGCCTTTTTCTCGGCCTGCTCGGCCATTCTGGTGATCTCGTCGATCCGGGTTCGTGCGCCGCTCCAGTCTGGGCTGACGCGGATCTGGGCTTCGACGCTTTTGCGCAAGGCTTCAACTTCGCCCAAGGCCTTCTCCAAGATTGCCGCCGCCGAATGACGCTCCGCTTCCGCCCGACGAACACGTTCCTCCGCCTCTCGACGCCGCTCCGTTATGACCCTGAGCGCCTCGCGGCGGTCGTTTAGCAGATTGATGGCCTGGCGCTCGACTGCGTCCAGTTGGCCAACAATCTCGTTCTTCTTGATCGCGTCCAACTTCAGGCGCGCGAGCTCACGGAACATCTCTGTTCGCTCGACCCGTAAACGCGTTACGTCCTCGCTCGCGGCCTGCCAAGCCTGCTCAAGCTGCGCTTCCTGCTGGCGCGCCTTTTCGATAGTCTGTTCGATCTGGGCGAGGGCTTGTCGTCCTGAAATCATCGCCTTACCAGCCCGTGATTGTGCCGCCGAGAACCGGCATCAGGTAATCGATGTCGAGATAGCCCCGGCGCTTCTCGCCGAGGCGGCTGCGCTGTACGATGCCGTCGTCGTTTTTGTCCCGCTGCACCTGTATCGCCACCTCCTCGTTCACGCGCACACCCCATTTGGACGTGGTGACGGTTCGACCATCCTCCTCGCTGGTGACCGGCATACTGAGGATCCGCCCATCGGGAGAGACTGCCTCCACGATGAGGTAGTAGTTTCGGCCTGCCGGATTCCGCTGCGGGACCCGCCAAACCCCACTAGGCTCCCCGGGGCGTGATACGATCCGCAGCGTGAACTCTCGCCTGAGATCGGCGCGGAGGACTTCGAGGTCGTTGATGGCTTGGCGTGCGCCCGCAGCGTCTGCGCTTGCAACGGCTGCGCGACCATCCGCGAGGATCTGATCCGCCTTTTCTCGGGCAGCCTGAACCCTTGCCTCCCGCAGCACATCCTCATGTCCTTGCACGAGGGCGCTCGGCAGCGCCTCGGCCAGTTCGATCCGGTTCCTTTCAGCCAGAATTCGTTCCTGCTCGGCCCGTTGCTGAGCCGGGCGCTCCACGCCTAGATGATAGGCGCCCCAGCCAAAGCCCAGAAGGGCCACGAGCGTCAGAAGGCTTCGGCCGACCCGACCACGATTGACCCATAAGGTTGCAATGGTCCGCGAGAGACCGGGCGCGGGCGGCGTATAGAGGAAGCGCTGCTCCTTGAGGGCCTGCACGCCCTCAAGGAGGATACGATCCGGAACCGCGATCCCCTGCCCCCGGTAGATCTGCCGCAGCCGCTCCAGAAGTTCGGCATCCCGCTGCTCCTCGCTGAGTTCTCGGTTGACGAGGCTTTCCTGGTGACGGAGCGTGTCGACCACGTCCATCGCGAGCATCACCTCGTCAAGGCTCTGAGGGGTCTTCCCCGCAGCCGGCGCGAGTGGTGCGGCAGATGCGGCGGGCGAGTCAGCCATTGATCGGCAATGCCTCTCCCTGCGCCACGAGACGCGCGATGCGCCGCTTGCCGTCCTCGACCGCATCACGGATTTCGGCCGAGTTCTGCGTCGAGAGCCTGCGCATCTCGCCGACGATTTCGAGCGAATGCTCCTGGAAGGAGATGACGGAATCCACGAGCTTCTTGACCGCGTCTGCCCGAATGGTCGGGCCGTAGCCGGCCTTCACAGCAGCCTCGCCAACCTGATCGCCGATCTCCGCCAGGACCTCCAGACTCCTGGAAACGCCCTCTTTCATCTCGTTCAGGGTTTGCGTCGCCTCGTGCAGGCCGAACATGCCCGTGAAGGACGCCCTCAAGGCGGTCAGAACGGAGTCGTTGGTGGAGAAAAACGTGACTGCCTGGGCATAGACCCGCTCCTTGGCATTCGTCATCTGCATCAGCCTGGCCATGATGACTTCGGAGGTGTTGTAGCTGACGGTGAGGTTGTCCGAGAGGTCCTTGGCGATCTGGTAGCGCTTTTCCTCGTCCTGAGTGCTGCGTAGCTCTTCGTCGCGGGCAAGTTCGAGGCGCGCGCGCTCCGCAATCTCCGCACCCTGGAAGTTGACGACCGCGTCAGAGGAAGCCTTCAGCCTCGCCTTGGCCGCCTCAAGCTTCTGCTCCGCGGTTTTGAGAACCTCCAGAGCCATGACCTCCGCGTGCTTGAGCGCGCCACGGAAATCCCGGTAGGCGTCGAGGATGATCTGCTCGCGCTCGATCTGGTCCCTCGTGGACCGGGTCACGTCGAGATAGGTCTCTTTGATGTCATCGAAACGATCAGCGATATCGCCTCTGGAAATCTTCATCCAGACATTCGTCACGCGCTCCATCAGGTCGATCTTCGAATCCGCGATCTGGTCGACCATTTTCTTGGAGTCATCGCGAATTGAGTTGAACGACTCTGTGATTTGCCGGTAGCGCTCGCCGATCTCCACACCCTCGGTCTGCTCGCGCACGACCTCGTTGAAGACGTTGGCCTGCCCTAATGTCCGAGCGATGATCGTGATCCGGTCCTGGTCGAGGTCCGAAATTTTCTCCAGGAGACCATTGATGGGAGCCTCCATGGCCTGGGGTGGGGTGATCCCAAGGTCCCGCAGGGCTGACGTGGCCCGATCAAGATACTGCAAGGGGGATTTCACGACGACGTCAGACATGGCACATTTTCCCAACGGTTCGCAGGGCTCTTCAATATCCCGGACATGTGGATCCAGTGAGAAAGCCGAGCGCGAGTTTTGCTACGCAGGCAGAGGCACAGTTTTCAATGTACAAACCAACGGAGGGTTCCCCTGCCCCTGGGCTTGGCCAAGTGGCTCTGGCGCTCTCTGGCTCCCTGCTTCGCAACAAAGCCTCGCCGAATGGCCTATCCGTCTGAGAAAACTTGGCTCTTCAGGGACCGGTGGGGATCAAATCAGCCGTGGCGGAAGCACCCCATAGTCACGTGCTTAAGGCTAAGCCTTCCAATGACCCGGAGCTGCCTTTGAGCGTTCCATTCAACAGCCCCGCCTGCGCTGCTGGCGTTTGCGCGGCAGTCAATCCGCCAAGAATGTCTCGAAAAGCTGCGTGTGACCCATCTGGCCGCCCTTCAGCAACAAGTGCATGTTGTCCCGGGCCTTGTCGCTGCTGCGAGCGACGCTGACCGCAACGCCGTTGCTGATCTGGCCCTGGTAGCCGAGGCCCCAGAAGCCGAGGCGGCCGACGATCTTGCTGGAGGTGTCTCCCCCGGCAATGGCCAGTCTCCGGACCGGGTGCCGCTTGAGGATGCTGTCCACGACGAGTCCGCTGAGATCGGCCAGGGAATCTGTGGCTGCCGGCGGGGCTTCGCCCGTCTCGGGAGCGGTGGAAAGCATGACATTGAGCCCTTGAGCGAGTGCCGCAACCGCCTTGTCGACAACCTGCTCACGCAGGTGCGCACTCGTGGTCAGATCGTCCGGATCGACCGGAATACGATGATAGGATCGAGCTGCTGCGACCTGCCCTCTCGTTGTGGGCGAAAGACTTCCCACGAAGGCGAGCACGGGCCCTGGCGCAGCCGACGGACCGCTCAAGGAATCCCCTGCCTCCTCGAAACAGGCTTGAGCAACGCTGCTTGCTCCGACCATTAACAGAGACCGTTGCTTACTCTGGCTCTTGCAGAGACGACCGACCGCTTCGACATGGCATTGTTCGAGGGCATCGAACAGAATTGCCTGCGAACCCTGGGATAGCCGCTCCCATTCCTCGCGAACCAAGTGGTCGCTTTTCACGAGCAAGGGCCAGTGAATCGCTGCGACGGCCGGCAATCCGAGTAGGGTCAAATGCCGGCGCAGATCTGCCTCTGTCATTGGTGTCGCCGGATGGCCGCTCATGGTAGGATGCCGATCAAGCCGGAAGACGTCTCCCTCCAATCCGGAGGCAGCAAAGAGGTTAGAGAAGGCGCAATAGCGCCCAAGTGACGGCTGCCCTCCGACAATCGCCACGCCTGGATGATCCACATAATCCCGAAGCACGGAGATAGCGGCTGCGATATTGCCGCGCTCCGGCGCGCTGTCGAAGGTCGAACAGCACTTATAGTGGATGACGCGAACGCCGAGCCGGCGAAAGAACTCTCCCACAGGGGAAAGTTCCGAACGGATTTCCGCACGCGTCATAGTGCGCGCTGCGCCGGCGATCCCGACCGCGTCGAGTTCTCCGACCTCCGCAAGGTGCCGCTCTTCGGGCAATCTCAGGAAGAGGAAAGCGCGCTGACCTCGACGGGCCAGCGTCGCCAGCGTGTCCGTCGCCCCGGTGAAATCGTCTCCATACCAACCGTAGGACGGCGTCACTGCGAACTCCTGGTCATCAGGCCTTGTCGAAGAACGCGTGGGCATCGGCCAGCGCCCGGTGACGGGTGCGCGCAACCGCAAGATCCTCGCCGGCCTCGACTGCGCGCCACGCTTCCCGAATGCTCGCAACGCCCTCGGCCGGGCCGCCCGGATGGGCCATGATCCCGCCGCCAGCCATGAAGAGAAGATCAGTCGTGCCTACTGCGTTGTATGTCTGCCCCACCGTTCCGGCCCACTGGCCGGAGGAAAATGCAGGCATGACCCGATCGTCCTCGTCGCAGCGCGGCGTCAGGCAATCCTTCGCACTCGCCACGACTTCCGCATCGTCCTGGGCGAATTTACCGCCAAGGCCATGAACATGCATGTGATCGACCCCGGCGAGACGCCACAGGGTCTGGTAGGCTTGAAAGCCGATGCCGAGCGCGGGATGCCGCGAGAGCGCACCATAGCCGTTGCGGTGGCCGTGAATGGCAAGATCCGTGCTGCGCCGCAGGGTTTCCACTGCCGAGTAGCCGCACCAGTTCAGGCTGGCCATGACGCAGCTTCCGCCCTCCTTCGTGACGAGATCCGCATGGCGTCGCATGGCATCGGTCTCGTCAGTAATATTGAACGCCACCATCACGTGCTTGCCCGTTTGGTCCTGGTGCCGGCGAACAGCCGCCATCACGGCAGGGATGCGGGCAGACAATGGTGCGTGGTCGGGGTTCGCGGCGATCTCGTCATCTTTGATGAAGTCGAGTCCGGCTGCGCATAGGCGCTCCACGAGCGCAGCGATTTCAGCGGCTGATAAGCCCACATTCGGCTTGATTATCGAGCCGATGAGAGCGCCCCGGGCCACGCCTGTCACGCGCCGCGTCTGCGTCACACCCTTTCGCGGCAGGGCGTAGCGCTTCCTATATGAGCCTGGCAGACGGAGCGATTCAAGTCGCAGGCCCGTCACCTCGCCGAGATCGAAGAGGTTGCCTGCGACGGTTGCGGCAAGTGTCGACAGGTTGACGCCGACATTAGCGAGCGGGAACCGGACGATGACTTCACCCCGGCGGGACCGATCTGAGATGCCCTTCCGGTCGAGCCACGCACTGCGCATGGAAGGCTGCTCGACTTCCCCATGGTCATGGACAACAACGACTGTTGCCCGGGCGCGGGACCGGAGTTCGTCGGTCTCTCCTTCGACGCGGGTGAAAGTTCCACAGGATTGCTCGCCGGCCATGATCTCGGCGACCTTGTCGAGCGGCAGCGGGGTCTCGACGAGATAGGTCGCCTCGAAATGCGTGTCGGACATCATGGTTCTCAGATCCGGGAGAGATCCGGAAACGGGCGCACAGGATCGCGGCCGTCCCAACCCTCGGATGCGTCCTTGATCAACTGAAACATCTTGCCCTTCGGACCTGCGACCTCGGAAAGCTCGATCACCGTACCGGGATGGTATTCAGTGTCGAAATACACGAACCGGCCGCGCTCGCCGACCTCCCCGCTCATGACGGGCGCGAAGCCCAGGGCCGTCAGGCGCTCCAGATCCTCGTCATAGCTCTGCGTCCAGTAAGCGACGTGCTGCAATCCGCGATGTCCGGCTTCCCTGAAGTCTCGGTACATAGACGGTGCATCGTTGCGAGTTTGGATGAGCTCGATCTGCAGCGGCCCCGAATTGGCAAGTGCAACCGAATTATGAGGTTGATAAGACTCGCCCCGGTAGGTGTAATTCTCGATAGGCACACGCTCCTTGTAAAAGAACGGCCCTACGCCGAGAACGCGCGACCAGTAATCCATCGCGGCTTCGATGTCGTCCACGACATACCCGGCCTGTCTGATTTCACCCAGAAATCGGCTCATGTTCTAACCTGCAAAACTCAAGGAAGGCACGGAGCCTCGGCTCCGTGCCGGAAGGAATAGGTCCCGGCTTTGCAGGCCGGATCACGGAAGGTTCTACGCAAGGGTTCCGACGACACTCTCAAGATGGCCCCAAGCCTCCGGACCGAACTTCTGCTTCCATTCCGTATAGAACCCGGCCTCACGAAGCTTCGCCCGGAAGCTGTCGGTGTCACATTTGTTGAAGGCCAGTCCCTTGCTCTGCAGATCGGTCTGTACCGACTCGTTCAGCGCCTTGATATCCTCGCGCTGCTTCAAGCCCGCCTGATTGATCGCGCGGGAGACAATTTCCTGGACGTCGGCCGGCATGCCGGACCACTGCCGGCCATTGGCAATGAACCAATACCCGTCCCAGATGTGATTGCTCAGGGCACAGGAGGATTGAACCTCGTAGAGCTTCGCCACCTGGATGATCGGGAGCGGGTTTTCCTGGGCGTCGACGACCTTGGTCTGCAGCGCAGTGTAGACCTCACTGAACTGTAAGCTGGCAGGCGCGGCGCCGAGGCCGGAAAACATCGAAATGCTGATGGGGCTGACCGGAACCCGGATCTTCAAACCCTTCATCGAGTCGGCATTCTCGATGCGCGCTCCGCTCGTCGTCATCTGGCGGAAGCCGTTGTCCCACATGACATCGAGCGCATGAAGCCGCGCGTCCGCAATGGACTTACGGACGAACGCCCCGACGGGACCGTCCATTGCCGCCCATACCTGATTGTAGTCCTTGAACGCGAATCCGACGGCGTTGATGGCCGCTACCGGCACCAGGGTGGCGATCACCAGCGCTGAGGGGGTGAAGAACGTCAGAGCACCGTTGCGCACCTGCGAGAGCATGTCAGTGTCACCGCCGAGCTGATTGGCCGGGAAGATCAGCATCTCGACGCGTCCGTTCGTCTCCTTGGCGATCCGATCGGCGGCCTCTTTTGCGCGAATGTTCAGGGGATGGCTCAGAGGCAGGTTATTGCCGTAGCGCAGAGTGATTTCGGCCGCCTTAGAATACCGGGGAATCGAGAACAGAGATATTGCGGCTGGCGCGGCTGAAAGTCCCTTGAGAACTGATCTTCTGCTGATTGTCATGACATTTCCTCAATGAGCTACATTTTGTTCTTTTCTAATCAAAAAATTGATCATAAGAATGATGCGGTCAAATCGTTTTTTTGATGTTTTTTGATGTAACTCTATGAACATTCACGCAGAAAAGCCTCGATTGAGCCGACGCATCACCATCATCGACATTGCCCGTGTGGCGGATGTTTCGACCGCAACGGTCGATCGCGTTCTCAATGGTCGGACCGGGGTCAAGGCAGCAACCGTCAAGCGCGTGATGCGGGCGGCGGCCGAGCTCGGCTATGTGGATGAAAGCGACGAGCGTGCTCGCGACGTGCGCCCCCTATTACCGGTCTCGTTTATTCTGCCACAGGGAAGCAACCGCTACATTACCATGCTTGGCCGCATGATTGCCGAGATGGCGCCTCAGCTCGAGCGTTTCTCGCTCAAGCCCACGGTGGAGTACATCAGCAGCTTCAATCCCGACCTTCTTGCGAAAGCCCTTCATCGCCATGCGAAGTCGGCGGACGCCGTCGTATTCATGGCCATCGAGCATCCAATCGTGCGGGAAGCGGTCAACCGCATCTCCGCCGCCGGCACTCCGGTGGTGACATTGATCTCGGACGTGGCAAGCCCGGGGCGGACTGCCTATTTCGGCCTCGACAACCGAGCCGCCGGCCGCATGGCCGGCTATCTTCTCGCCCGTTTCATCTGTAAGCGCCCTGCCAAGGTCGCCATGATCGCCGGCAGCCTGAGCTACCGCGCTCATAACGAACGCGAGATGGGCTTCCTCAACATTCTCCAGGAGCTCTACCCTGACATCGAGGTCGTCGGCTTGCGCGAGGGGCACGATGACGAAGCGCTCAACTACCGCCAGATGCGCACGTTCCTGACCCACCATCCGGATCTTGATGGAATTTACAATATCGGCGGCGGCGCATCCGGCGTTGGACGCGCTCTGAAGGATGCCAGACGGGAGCAGGAGGTGGTGTTTGTGGGACACGGCCTCACCGGCGACACCCGCGAATTCCTCCTCGACGGCACGATGGACGCTGTCATAACCCAGAACGCGGAGGACACGATTATGAAGTGCGCCTCCTTGCTCCGGGACCTGCGCGAGGGCAGAAAGCCGGACAACGCACCTGATCCTATGCGGATCGAGGTCATGTTTCGAGAGAACTTGCCGTGATGCGGAATGGCTTGCGCCGGAGTTTCCGAGCGGCCACGCTGTCGGACCAGGATGAAGCTAAAGACGGGCGGCGATGCCCGAAGAACAAAGCCGGGAGGAATGGATGACGATGGTCACAGAGAGTATGCACATCGAACCGCTCGAAGATCTTCCGATTGGTTTGCGGGCCGGCTCACCCCTCCTGCGCCCGATCGAAGTGATCGCAGCCACTCTGCTGACGATCATCATTGGGCTTCTGTTGATGGGCGTGACCTCGCGGTATGTGTTTTCGTTCCCAGTGGTCTGGGTGGATGAAGCAGCCTCGATGTGCTTCCTATGGCTCGCAATGCTCGGAGCCGTCATCGCCATCGACCGCAACGAGCACCTGCGCCTCACGCTCTTCCTTCAGATGATGCCGGAGCGCATTCGCGGCTTCTTCGGCGCCCTGGGCCCGCTCCTCGTTGCCGTCTTTCTCATTGGAATGCTGTGGCCCGCGATCGAGTACGCGATGGAGGAATCCTACATTACCTCCGCGGCGCTCAACATCCCGATGACCTGGCGCGCCTCCGCCCTTCCGGCCGGGATCGGCCTGATGGTGATCCTCGCACTCCGGGATGCGATACGATCCGCCAGCCTAACGGAGATCGCGGCGGCGACCGGCGTCGTCGCCTTCGCCCTCGCGGTTCTGTGGCTCGTCTCGTCGTCCTTGCCGGCTCTCGGACACCTCAACATCCTGATCTTCCTCGTGGGTTTCGTGACCTTCTTCCTGGTCATTGGCGTGCCGATCGCGTTCTGCTTCGGCCTCGGCGCCCTAGCCTTCATGACCTTCACGAGCTCCCTGCCGACGATCGTGCTGATCGGGCGCATGGATGAGGGTATGTCGAGTCTCATTCTTCTGTCGGTTCCGATCTTCGTCCTGTTGGGCTGCATTCTCGACGCGACCGGCATGGGCAAAGCCATTGTGGAATTTCTCGCCTCCATGCTGGGCCACGTGAAGGCCGGCATGTCCTACGTGCTGCTGGGATCGCTCTTTCTGGTCTCCGGCATCTCCGGCTCGAAGGTTTCCGACATGGCGACTGTCGCGCCCGCCCTCTTTCCCGAGATGAAGCGCCGCGGCCATAAGCCGAAGGAGATGATCGCCCTTCTGGCAACGGGTGCGGCCATGGCCGACACGGTGCCGCCTTCGATCGTCCTCATCGTTCTAGGCTCGGTTGCCGGCGTGTCGATCGCCGGTCTGTTTACATCTGGCTTCGTCATCGCAATGGTGCTGCTCGCGGTGCTCGCCATTCTGGCGCGTTGGAAGGCGCGGGGCGAGGTCATGGACGGCATCCGCCGGGCGCCGATGCGCGCGGTCGGCAAGGCACTGGTGATTGCAGCGCCTGCCCTGCTGCTCCCCTTCCTGATCAGAAGCGCCGTCGGCGGCGGCCTTGCCACGGCGACGGAAGTATCCACCATCGCGGTGCTCTATGCTATGATCATCGGGATGGTTCTCTACGGCGGCATTCGCCCTGGCAAGATCTACGACATGCTGGTGGAGACGGCCGCGCTCTCCGGCGCCATCCTGATCATCCTGGGCACAGCCTCGGCCATGGCCTGGACCCTGACGCAGACCGGCTTCGCGTTCAGGATGGCGGCGCTGGTCACCGATCTCCCAGGCGGCTGGGTCACCTATATGATGGTCACGATCGCGGTCTTCATGGTGCTAGGCTGCGTGCTCGAGGGCCTGCCGGCGCTCGTACTGATGGCGCCGATCATGTTCCCGATCGCTAAGAACCTGGGCATTCACGACATTCACTACTCGATGGTGGTCGTGACCGCGATGAATGTAGGCCTGATGGCCCCTCCAATCGGGATTGGCTTCTACATCGCCTGCAAGATCGGCAACGTGTCTCCAGACGAGGCCATGGGCGCCATCTGGCCCTATATCGGCGCACTCTTCATCGGCCTTCTGGTCATTGCACTGATCCCGGCGCTCTCGACGGCGTACCTTTAGTGGTCGGCTGAGCTGCCAAAGGGTGGAAGCCGGTCCTACGCAACCGGCTTCATCTCCCCGATGAGGGTGGGGATGAGTTCTGAAACGGTGGGATGGATCGGCACAGCCCATTGCAGGCCCATGTAAGACGTACCCGCATTCATGGCGTCGACGATGCCGTGGATCGCCTCATCGCCCCCGGTGCCGAGGATGGCGGCGCCGAGGATCTTCTGTGTATCCTGATCCACGACGATCTTCATGAAGCCTTGCGTCTCGTCCTTCTCGATGGCGCGCCCGACGCGGCTCATGGGACGCTTGCCGACAAGCAGCGGTCGCCCGCTGGCGCGGGCTTGCGTCTCGGTCATGCCCACACGGCCCAGAGGCGGGTCGATATAGAGCGCGTAAGCCAGAACGCGCTCGCTGACGCGGCGACTGCCACCGTCGAGAAGATTGGCGGCGACGATCTCAAAATCGTTGTAGGCCGTGTGAGTGAAGGCTCCACGTCCATTGCAGTCCCCGAGCGCCCAAATTCCAGGGACATTCGTGACAAGTTCCTCATCGACCTGAATATAGCCGCGGGAATCCAGGGCGACACCTGCCTTGTCCAGGCCGAGATCGTCCGTATTCGGACGGCGTCCAACCGCCAGTAGAACGTCAGACCCCGCGACCTCCGGCTCGCCCGAGCTGCAATTGACGCCGACGGAAACGCCGTCCGGATGGCGCTCGAATCTAATGCATTCCGCGTTGGTCCGTACAACGATCCCCTCGCCTTCTAGGATCTCACGAATCGCCTCCGACACGTCCTGGTCCTCTCGGGCAATCAGGCGCGGGCCCTTCTCGACGATTGTCACCTGGGCGCCGAAGCGGCGGTACATCTGCGCGAATTCGAGTCCGATATAGCTACCGCCTACAATGACCAGATGCTCGGGCACCTTGTCCAAGGCGAGGATCGAGGTGTTGGTGAGATAACGCACGTGATCGATACCAGGCATGTCGGGCACCGAGGCGCGGCCGCCCACGTTGAGAAAGATGCGCGGTGCGCTCAAGAGCTCATCGCCGACACGGAGGCGATATGGTCCTTCGAAGCGCGCATGGCCTTCGATCACCGTGCAGTTTGCCAAGCCATGGAGCCAAGTCTCGAGGTTGCGCCGCGCATTCGAAGCAACCGTTTCGGCGCGCGCCTTGACGCGAGCCATGTCGATGCGCACGGGCGTATTGAGCACGATTCCATAGTCAGCGCCCCGTCGGGCGAGGTGTGCCGCGTAGGCGCTAGCAACGAGGGTCTTCGTCGGCATGCAGCCTGTATTGACGCAAGTCCCACCGAAGAGCTTACGCTCGACGATCGCGACAGACATGCCGGCGGCAGTAAGCCGTCCGGCCAGGGAGGGGCCAGCTTGCCCTCCCCCAACGATGATCGCGTCGAAGCGGCGGGTCATTGCGCGGCCGCCACGATGAGAAACGCGGCCCCGACGGCGATCCCGTCCTCGAGGATCGCCGCCGGCGAATCCCGACCGAACACAGAGGCAAGCTTTGCTCTCGCTGCGCGCCCGCCGAGCGTGCCGATCACCGCACCTGCCGCCCCGGCGACGGCTCCGGGGAGCCATCCAGCCGATGCCATGCCAAGGGCCGCGCCGCACAATGAGCCGATGAGGATCCGCGTTCCGAACTGGATCGGCACGGTACGGCTTGGGGTCGAGGGGAGTTGATCAGTAATGAATTCGCCGATGGCCAGAATGGTGAAGATCCACGGCGTCCACCTGTAGCCGAGGAATTCCAGCCATGTGTCGCCAAGGGAGATCCAGCCAAGGGACGCCGCCCAGCTTACAGCTGCTGGAGCCGTCATGGCCCGCAACCCGGCGACGACGCCGATGAGAAGCGCCAAAAGAATGCCTACCATCCGAAGGATCTCCGCAGTCGGGTCCGATTCGAGCTTGGCCGCAGGCGAGATTCGCCTGCTCTCCAGGAAAAGTAAACTGGGGAATACGAGCACGCGTATGGGCATGCACGAGCACTTCAGGCCCGTGCGGTAAGTTCAGCGGGAAAGCCACCTCTAATACTGTCGGGCATGCCATTTTTTCAGCAGCGGCCGCCTCGCCAGATGCCGCTCAATGTCACTGCCGGCTCGAGGCCTGGACCTGAAAGCTAGACGTTCGAGAGATCTCAAAGCTACGTGGCGATAGTGCCGGTGTTAGGCCGAAAGGAAGAAGGCACCCTTCATGTCTGCTCCGCAATCTGGTCTAGGACCTTTTCGGGGGCGACATGTTGCTCAAGCTCGGAGTAGCTCGGGTCGCTGGCCTCCTCGATCCCGAGACGTCGGGCAATTTGCAGGGTGAGCGTGAGCAGGCGCGTGATCTCGTGCTCGGACAAAAGGTTCGTTTGCAGATCGAGCTCGGACCGACGTTCTGCGGCGTCCGCGGCTCTGTTCTGGCTGATCAGCACGAAGGTCGAAAGGAATATGGCCTCGACCGATGCAAAGGTCGCGAGGATCACGAAAGTCGGGTCGAATGGCGGCACAAGGGGAAGCCAGCCCAGGTTCACCAGAACCCATAGAATGACAAGCACGAGGTGAATGTAGACGAAAGCCATGCTTCCGGCGAAGACTGTTATGGCGTCCGCGATCCTCTCCTGCAATCCGGCTTGCCGCTCCTCTTCCTCGCGCTTCTTGCGCAGAACTTCGATGTTTCGATCGAGGACCGAGGAAAATGAGCCTGGGTTCAATTCCGCCGTGCTGACATTCGCTCCGGCCGCTTTCCGCTGGCCGTCTTGCGACTTTTCCATGAGCCACTCCTTTGCGCCACCGGGGTTAATGTTCCCGCGCAGGAACGGTTCGGCGCGGCAAATGGCCCATTCGTCGCTCCCTGACGGAGCCGAATTATCTTGCATAGATCTCGTCGATGACCCTGGCTACCTCGATGACCCGCTTCGCCTCAGGATCAAAGCGGTCTCCACGAGCGAGGCGCGCCGCCCATTCCGCAGCCGCCCGTCCACCCCAAGCGTCCGGAGGGCTTGCAAGAGTTTCGCGGGATGTGCCGCGGTAGCGCTCTGCGATGAAATCATAAAAGGAGCCATCGACATTGCGCAGCGCCACCCCGCCGTTGGTTCCGTAGAAGGTCGCCGCGATGACTGCGTCGCAACCGGCCTGAAGGCGCCAGGAGCACGCCAGCTGCACAGCTGTGCCAGTGTCGAGCTCGACGGTGGCAATGGCGTAATCCTCCACTTGCCCAGCGCAGTGTCTCAAAGGCTCCCCGCCGGCAAAGAGCTTGCTCGAAGTGCTGGAGACGCCGGGAAAGTCCAAGCTCCACAATGCGAGATCAACGAGGTGAACACCAAGGTCCATCACACATCCACCGCCCGACAGCGCAGGATCGTAGAACCACGCCTTATCCGGACCATACGCGTTGTGAAACACGAGGTCGGCCGCATAGATCCGCCCCAGTTCCCCCGAGCGGATGATGTCGCGGATACGCCGCATCCCTTCCGCGGAACGATAAGAGAAGTCCACTCCCAACAGGCGATCCGCCGCCTCGGCGGCGTCGACGACGGCCTGCACCTCGGCTGTCGTTCGACCAAGCGGCTTCTGGCAAAAAACGGCGACACCTTGTTTGAGGGCCTTGATCGACTGCTCCGCGTGCATGGCGCTTGGCGTCGCGATGACGATCCCGTCCACTCCCTCGGCAAGCAGGTCGTCCACCGTGGTCATCAGCTTCGCGGCGGGCGCAAGCAGCCCGGCCTCGGCTGCCATCTCGGCCGAGGGATCGGCGATGGCTACGACATCGACCATACCCGTTGCAAGGATGGCCTGCATGCGATGACGCCCGATCCAGCCTACGCCCAGGAAGCCCAGCCGCGGACGCCTCAGGGATGCAAGCGGCGGTATTTGAGCGCCAGACCGCGTCATTCAAACGTCACCAGGGCCTTGAGGAAGCCATCCGGCCGGTCGCGCGTCGCGTTGAGAGCCTCGTCCAACCGTTCCAATGGAAACCTGTGCGTATAGAGGGCGCTGGGATCAAGGCTCCCGGACGCGACGGCCTCGACCGCCTGCCGGATGCCCTCGACGTAGATCTTAGGATCACGCTCATGTGCGTTGATTACGTCCAGGCCGCGCCAGTTCCAGAGCCACATGTTGACCTGCCGGGGCCCGTCCTGGTGGTAGCCGGCCACGATTAGCTTGCCCCGCTCACGTGTCAGTTCGGCCGCAAGGTCGAGCGGCCATTGCTTGCCGACAGCCTCGATGACGCGGTCGCAGAATACGCCGCCGGTCAGACTCTTGACCTGCTCGATGATGGCATGATGATCCTCCATGAGAATGGCCTCCGCAGCCCCCATGGCGCGTGCAACGTCCAGAGAGAAGGACCGCCGGGAGACGGCGATCACCCGCGCTCCGGCGTCGGTAGCGAGTCTGGTCAGAATCGCGCCGAGAAAGCCTATGCCGACAATGGCGACGGTCTGCCCTGCCCTGATGTCGCTGCGGCGGAAGATGTTCATGGCGCAGCCAAGCGGCTCGCCGGGGAATGGCTGACCGGACAGGGAGGGCGGCAGGCGGATCACCGCGCCAGCATCGGCAATGTCGTATTGCGCGTAGGACCTGTAGGAGAGCGCTGCGACCCGGTCGCCCATCGCGAAGTCTTTGACCTGATCCCCGACCGCGTCCACGATGCCCCATCCTTCGTGGCCGAGAGAGCCCGGCTCGGTTGGGAACGTCATCCAGTCCGGCCCCGCCCAGGGCGTCAGGTTGGAGGCGCACACGCCGCATCCTTCCAGCCGGATGCGGACCTGCTCAGGCCCCGGCTCCGGAATCCCCGTCTCCATCACTCGAAACGATCCAGGCCCGGTCAGGACAGCAGCCCGCATCCGGTTGATCGCAGCACCCGTTCCACCAACCCTAGAGAAGGTGCTGTCGAGGGAACCGCTATCGCGGCCGAGCAACTCGTGTTTCTGCAAGTTTCTCTCCACGGCGTACACGGTCCATTCCATGTTGGTCGGAATACAATTTGCCTCCGCGAGTCACGCTATCAGGCTCGTCCGGCAGTGACGACGTTTATGCCGGGCCAGCCGGAACCGTGATTTCACGGTTGATGGAAGTCCGAGCAGATGCGCCCTCGCGGCTCCGCTCATCCGAGAACCACTTGATTGTCTCTTCGAGGCCCCGTTCGAGCGATGTGGAAGGCGTCCATTTCAGGAGTTCCACCGCGCGTGAGATGTCTGGGCGGCGGCGGCGTGGATCGTCAACCGGCAGCGGTTTTGTTATGATCCCAGACGTCGAGGCCGTCATCGCCAGAACGCGGCTTGCAAGGTCGAAAACGGTCAGCTCCAGGGGATTTCCGAGATTAACCGCGCCAGGGAATTTCCCCTCAAAGGCCATCAGACGCATGAAGCCTTCGATGAGGTCCGACACGTAGCAGAAGGAGCGCGTCTGGCTGCCGTCACCGTAGATCGTGATGTCCTCCCCCGACAGGGCCTGGCAGATCACATTCGACACGACCCGTCCGTCATCGGCCCGCATTCTCGGACCATACGTGTTGAAGATGCGCGCCACTCGCACGTCCGCACGGGCGGATCGATCGAAGTCGTAGGTAAGCGTCTCCGCCGCCCGCTTTCCTTCGTCATAGCAGGCTCGGGGGCCGGTTGGGTTCACGTTGCCCCAGTAGCTTTCCTTTTGGGGATGAACCTCTGGATCACCATAGATTTCGCTGGTCGAAGCCAGAAAGAAGCGCGCACCAAGCTCCTCGGCGAGCGTGAGCAGGTTGCGAGTACCCACGACGCTCGTCAGCATCGTATGCTCCGGAAAGGCCTGATAATGCGGAGGCGAGGCCGCACAGGCGAGGTTGTAGATTTGATCGAATTTCGGTTTCTTGGAGCGGAGGCGAGCTGGAATCGGTTGAATGACGTCGCTTTCGACTAGGTCGAAGCGCGGTTCCCGCTCAAGGTGGCGCAGATTCTGCCTTCGCCCCGTCAGAAGACTGTCAAGAGCAACGACGTGCGCGCCTTCGCTGAGAAGAGCGTCACACAGGTGTGATCCGAGAAAGCCGGCTCCGCCGGCGACCAGAATATGTTTGCGACTGCCATTCACCATGAAGACGCTCTCCCTCTGCGGGCAAACAGTCAATCGGACATCTCTGAACGAACGTCATGGCTTGGTGTTTGTTCGACGCTAGCCCTAGATCTGCTTGTCATCACGCACGAGCCGCCAGCGCTGGATGCCGTTTGTCGCGTCGAGCCTGGAGTGCCTCAGCCAGGTCCTCTTCCAAGGAGCGCGCACGATGATCGGCCGTGTGCTCCGCCATGATCCGCTCCCGCGCCGCCCTCCCCATGGCTGCCGACATTTCGGGGGTCCAAGTGTCGATGACATTCATGACATCTTCAGAACTTTGCGCGAGGGCGATCTCTCTTCCCGGCGCGAGGAGCGTTTCGATGCCGTTCCAGATATCGGAGATGACAGGGGTGCCGCACGCTGCGGCTTCGAAGAGGCGAACGCTCGGGCTGAAGCCGGCGCGGATCATGTCCTCCCGCGTGACGTTCAGAGTGAAACGGCTCGCGGCATAGAAGGCCGGATGCTCGCTTGGAGGCACGTGATCAATGCGCTCCACATTCGTTGGCCATGGGATATCCGCCGGATATTGCGGTCCCGCCACCACGAACCGCAGGTGCGGAGAGCGTCGCGCCGGCTCCACCAGAAGCCGCTCAAGGGCAGGCTGCCGGTCAGGGCTGTAGGTCCCGATATAACTGAGGTCCCACCGTTTCCCATTATCGAGCTGGGGGTAGGCGCCTGGATCGACGGAGCAGTACAGCTCCCTGGCGGCGGGCGAGCCATAGCGGTCCATCAAGAGGTCGAGCGTCGGACCACCCGTGAACGAGAAATAGATGTCGTATCCAGGGATCAGATCCGGGCTGAGATACTCGTAGTCTCCGCGCTTGAGTTTCGCGAGCGTCACCGGGGTGTCAATGTCGTAGAAGGCCGAAATCCCTCCTGCGGTGCGTTGAACGAGACGGCCGACCTCAACCCCATCGGGTACAAACGAGCCGACGATGACGGCATCGGCTCTGCTGATTTCCTCCCGATGCCGCCCGAGATCCTCCAAGCCCGTGTAGAATTCAAGGCGGCAGAAGTCAGGGTTGCTCAGGTCCCGCTGGGCCGCGTACCAAGGCATGTCGCGTTCGAGGAAGAGAACGTCATGTCCTCTCTTCGCGAAAGCCTTCAACAGGGCCCGGAACGTGGTCGCATGTCCGTTTCCCCACGACGAGGAGAGGCTCAACCCAAGAACGACGATGCGAAGTGGTGTCACGCGACGCTCCTTTCGCGTTTGCGTGAGGCCTCGGCCTTTAGGATCGCGTCGACCTGGGCACCACGGCGTGCGTAGGTATGGTCGGCTATGATCCTCGCCCGCGCGGCATCACCAATCCGCCTTGCCTGATCGGAGGTCAGCGCCCCCACATGGTCAGCGACATCCTTGCCATCGCGGGCCACGAGCACCTCTTCGCCCTCCTTCAGGAAAAGCTCCAAACCTACCCAAGCGTCGGTGATCAGGCAGGCCGCTGCGCCCGCTGCCTCGAAGACACGGGTTGCGGGTGAAAAACCTGTCGCGGCCATCGAGTCCCTGGCAATATTGAGAACTGCCAAAGGGCTTGCATTGAAGGCGTTGTGATCGCGTGTATAGACGTGCCCGATGTGACGGACGTTGGACGGCACGTTTTTTGTGTCCCACCCGTTGCCGCCGATGATGAAGCTCCGATCCGGCAGGCGTGCCGCCGGCTCCAGGAAGAACTGCTCGACCCGCGCCTCGCGGTCCGGCAGCCGGTTGCCGAGAAAAGAAAGGTCTGCCTTGAATCGCTCGTCCGATGGAACGGGGTGATGGGTCGACGAATCGAGTGCGTTGTAGATCGGCACGCAGCGGCGGGCACCGAAGCCTTCATAAGCCTCGACGACCGGCGGGCCGCCGCCGTAAGTCAGAACCATGTCGAGGGACGGCATCGTGCGGCGCAGAGGGTGATCCGGGTTAGCCTGCAGTTCGGCTAACGTCGCCGGAGCGTCCACATCCCAGAAAATCCGGATCGTATCTGGGCGAGACGCCGCGATAACACCTTCCAGGAGTTCATCATCGAAGACACCGACGCCTGAGGCCTTCACAACCACGTCGGCTCGCGCCACCTCCGCGATCACACCGCGGAGCGCTTCCTCCGTTGCGGGATACACCTTCACCTCGGCCCAATCCGGGGGCTCCATATCCCGGTGTTTCTGACGGTCGAAAGCATCAGGTTCGTAGAACGTGACGCCGTATCCCCGTCCGGCCAAGTCGCTCAGGAGGCCTCGGTAATAGGTTGCGGCCCCATTCCAATAGGAGGACAGGAGGCTGGACCCATAGAAGGCGATCTTCATGCGGTCATCTCCATTGACACTGGAGCACCATGCGCAGCCAATATGGCGAGGAGCTGATCCACCCTGTGGGAACAGGAATGCCGGCTTCGGATGGCGGTCAGGCCATTTATCACGAGGGCGGCTCGCAGCTCCGGATCGTTCTTGAGGGCGATGAGGTGACGTTCCATCTGCGCCTCGTCCTGCGCCACGAGATAATCCGTGCCGGGATTGAATAGGTTTTCGGAATCGCGCCAGGGAGCAGACACGAGAGGAATGCCGCAAGCGAGTGCCTCGAAGACCCGAATGGTCGGTATTCCCGGAAGCAAGTCCACATAAAACCGGCGCGGGACGTGGACCGTCGCAAGGTGCTGCGCGAATATCTCCGGCGCGCGGGCATTCGGCAGCCAGCCGCGATAGGTTACGCCGTAGCTTGTGAGCATCGAGAGTGCATGCTCGGGGTATCGCACGCCGTAGATCTCGAGCGGCAATCCCACCGTTTGCGCCGGACGGAAAAGGAAGCTTTCCAGTTCCGCGCTTCGCTCATCGTCGCCCCAATTCCCGATCCAGACCAAACCCCGCCTCTCCGTCTCTTCCTGAGGAGGATGAAAGAGGCGCGTATCCGCTGCCTCGTGCCAGACATGGACACGGTTGCCCCAGCCCCAACTGCGGTAGACCTCGGCCAGGGTTTCGCCGAAGGCCAGAACTCCGTCGTATCCGTCGAGATCAAACTGCCGGATCGCACGCGGGTCGCTGACCGCCCGGTGATGGGTGTCATGGAAGAGAAGCGTGAAAGATGCCCCCTTGCTCCGCAATCGACCGATTGTCGCAACGAGCCAGGGCTCGTTCCACTCGTGCACGATCACCGCATCCGCGTCCGCCAGCATCGCACCCAGATCGACATCCGGCGTAAATGTACGCGACGAGAGATCGGGATAGAGCCGATGATAGGCCTCCAATCCAGCCTCACCGTGATCCTTCAGAAGATTCTCCAGGCTCCAAGAACCCTCAGGCTCATAAGCGGCGACCGCGTGCCCCCGCCCCCTGAGTTCACGCAGGACCCCTCGGAGGAAATGGGCGTTCCCATGGTTCCAGCAGGACGCAAGGGAGTGAGTGAAGTAGGCGACCTTCATGCCGCGTCCTCGACGGAGGAAGTATTCCGTTTCGCATCCAGGAGGGACCGGTAGACGCTTAATACACTCATGCTCATGCGCTCGACATCGTAGGCTTTCGCTGCGTCCTGGGCGCGGCGGCCCATGCATGCGCGCTCGTCCGCATCATCCGCTAGCTTCTCAATAGCCTTCGCAAGTTCTTGATCGTCATTGGGCGAGACGAAGAGAGCGGCGCCATCCCATAATTCGCGAAAGGTCGGGATATCGGACAGGACGAGAGCGCAGCCTGCCTGCGCTGCTTCAAGGACGGCGAGGCCAAATGGCTCGTAATGTGCGACGGAGGCGAAGATCGGCCTTGCGCCGAGATGTCTTTCGACTTGAACATCTGTCAGTCGACCGAGGGTCTGGACGTGCCTCGCCGAAACCTGCGCCCCGTTGGGCCCGACAAGAGGCCCGGCGGCTAGCACCGGAACCGACAGCCGTTTCGCCGCTCGGTCGAGACTGACAAGGTTCTTGCCCTCGTCCCACAACCGTCCCGCCGTGAAAGCGAATAATCCGGGTGTTGCGCCCGCGGCAGGTTCGGCTGCGCGGCGTCCGTTGTGAACAACCACAGGCAGCGTTTCGAGGTCATAGCTCTGGGCTGTCGCTTTCGCGAAAGCTGCCGTCGGCGCGAGGACCATGTCAGCATTCAGGCAGCCGTGGCGAACCAGATCGGCTCGCCAAACGAAGTCTTCCGGCAATGGACCAGAACGGACAGATTGCCACCACGTGGCAACGCAGGAATGACAGACCGCAACCACAGGAGCCGGAAAGGAGGCGTCCGCCGCCAAAGCGGGGCTGTTGAGGTGTACGATATCCGGATCCACCTGCGCCGCCATTCGGGCAACAGCCCTTCCGGCCGCGACGACTTCGTCCCGGCCCGCAGCGATCCAGTCCAGGGGCAGCCCCATCGGAATGACCCGGACGCCGGCCGTCTCCGCCATAGCCTCTTGGTCGGGGGACGGCGCGGGCCCGAGGACCGCGAGGTCAATTCGGACCCCATAGGGACGCAGCCCCTCGCCCAAGTCGAGAGCATACTGCCAGACGCCGCCAACAGCGTCAGCCGTCATGAAGACATGGAGGCGGGAGCTTTCTTTCACCGACGAGGACACGTGCCCTCCAGCCACATCGAGCCGCTGCCGGCGCCCCTCATGACACAGCCTCCGCGCGACGGCGTTGGGTGCCCTGAGACGCCGATGCTGCCGGGTGCGGCTCCTCCTGTAGCCATTGAGCTAAGGCCGCGACGCCCTTGCGCCATGGCGTCGGCGGTTTCAGTCCGAGATCCTGGGCCGCCAAGTGCGTATCGGACACGTAGTAGCGTTGATCACCGGCTCGCCAATCGGAATAGGACGCTTCGACAGGGCGGCCGATGATGTCTTGAATATGGGCGAGGAGTTGCCTCAAGCTGATCGCATTATCCGGACCGCCGCCCAGATTGAAGGCGCGACCTTGAACGGCCGCGATATTCTTCCAGGCACGCGCGTAAGCATCCACCGCATCCGAGATATCGAGCACGTCTCGAACCTGGCAGCCATCGCCGTAAATGGAGATCGGCTGTCCGTTCAGAGCGCGGATCAGAAAATGCGCGACCCAACCCTGGTCCTCGGTACCCATCTGCCGCTGACCGTAGATGCAACTCATGCGAAACACGCAGGTGGGAATTCCGAACGACCGGGCATAGTCGAGGACATATTGGTCGGCGGCACCCTTGGAGCAGCCATAGGGGGTATGGAAATGGAGCGGACGCCGCTCTCCTATGCCTGTGCGGCGGATCGCCGGATCGTGCGGAACGTATGCATCATCTCTCTTATCGAGCGCGATATCCGCAAGATCGCCATAGACCTTGTTGGTAGACGCGAAGATGAGAGGGACAGGCTCACTCCGGCGGCGCAGGGCATCGAGCAGGTTCAGGGTTCCGCGAATGTTGACCTCGAAGTCCTCGCGCGGGTCCACAAGGCTCGTGGTGACCGCCACCTGGGCGGCCATATGAAAGACTGCCTTCGCCTCGCTGGCTGCTTTGGTCACGGCCTCCTCATCGCGCACATCGCCGATGATGGCGGAAACTCTGTCGGGATGCCGCTTTCGGAGCCAGTCGAGATTACGTTCGACACCCGGGCGGGCGAGCCTATCGAAGACGAGAACGTCATGGCCCTCGTTGGCAAAGCGATCTGCGAGATTGGAACCTATGAAGCCCGCGCCGCCCGTGACGAGAACCGGACGGCGATCAAGAATTGCAGGCGCACCCGAGTGTCGGTCAGACTTCATGCCACGAGACCCCGAGATTCGAGTTCCTTGCGAGCCTCGTCAACAAGGTCCTTGGCCTCCTGCTTAGCCACCCATTCGGCCAGCTCGGCGAGTCCCTCCGAGAAATCCTTGCTTGGCACATATCCGAGTTCCTGCTTGATCTTGGAGATGTCTGCGATGCAGTGACGGATATCGCCGAGGCGAGCTTTGCCGGCGATCTCCGGCTTTGTCGGACGGCTCATGGCTTGACTCAAAAGCTCGGCGACTTCCGTCACTGTCCTGTCCTGCCCGCTCCCGACGTTGAACACGCCACCGGGCGCCTTTTCATGTTCAAGCGCCAAGAGAAAAGCCTGCGCCACGTCCTCAACATGCACGAAGTCTCGCCGCTGCTCGCCATCTTCGAAGATCATCGGGGGCTGACCATTGTGAAGTCGCGACGCGAAGATGGCGAGGACGCCCGTATACGGATTCGACAGGGCCTGGCCCGGGCCATAAGCGTTCCACAGCCTGAGCGCCACGCCCTCCATGCCGTATGCGGAAGACAATGTCAGGGTCAGTCGCTCCTGGACATATTTCGAGATAGCATAGACGGACGCCAGGGCGGGACGCTTCCATTCCGGCGTCGGCACCGGAACCATCGGCCGCCCCTGCTCATCCAGTGGATCCCAAGAGCTGCTCTCGTGCTTGCGAGGCGTACGAACCACGTCCTCGCGGATCTTCCCGCTTGCGTCCTGGTAGAGCCCCTCGCCGTAAATACTCATGGACGAAGCGACCACCACACGCTGGACAGGGTTGTCGATCAATTGCTGCAAGAGGACAGCTGTCCCGTAATCATTGACCGAGACGTAGCGATCCACCGCATACATGCTCTGACCAACGCCCACTTCTGCCGCAAGGTGCACAACTTTCGTGGCGCCCTTCAGGGCCCGGAGCAGTGCCGTTTCGTCCCTCACGTCTCCAACAACAACTTCGACCTCAGGATCGAATCCGTCGGCTTGGGTCTTGGCCCCATGAACCTGCTCGATGAGGCTGTCGAGCACACGAACCCGATGCCCCCGCTCTAAACAGGCCCTAGCAACATATCGACCGATGAAGCCCGCACCGCCGGTAATGAGAATGGTATCAACCACGGCTAACTCCAGATCGATCGTTGACGATGACGCGCTACACTGGAGAAACAGAGCCGCCCTTCTGGTTCGAGGCGACCGAGCATCTATATATTAGAGTTGTCTAGTAAGGTTATTTTATAAGCTGCACCCGGCTCCGACACACGAAGCTTGGGCTTGTCGTTCATGAACGTCGGCGCTGTCCTTTTGTTCCTTTCGGACATGTTGCAGAGGCACTGACCCAAGAGAAAAAAGTCCTGTCTATCCAAAGGATTAGGCAACAATGACACCCTGCGCGTTTGGGCCCTCCCCTCCTGGGAATGACCGGCTGTTCTCACATCGCACGAACTTGGAACGAGCGAGGCGCACGGGGATCATACGGCGACTTTCGGTGGTGGCTCGACCATGGCTGGACGCTCACCTCGCCGGCACAAATAGACCTCATCCTCGGTCTGCTGTTCAATTCTGAAGCCAGCGCTGCGCAGCATCGCTTCCATCCCGGAGCGGTTCGGCACCCACCAATTCGTAGGATCCTTCGCATAGTTGTGTTCGATGAAAACCATCCGCGGATAGCCTTCCTGCTCGAAAACTGCCTTCTCATCGAATGAGTAATCCGGCTCAAGGTCGGGAATGGATGTGCTGCCGCGCAACATCGACTGGAAGAGGAATTGGTCTCCGACCACGTGCTCGTGAAGCAAGTCGAGCGCAAGCAAAGGATGCCGCAGATGATAGAAGACTCCCATGAAAATAACGAGATCGAAACGCTGCCCTAATGCGCCGATTTCGTACACGGACAATTGGCGAAACGAAATATCGAGGCCAGAAATCTCCGCAGCCAGATGGGCCTGCGCAAGAGACCGCGGATCTGAGTCCACACCGACCACGAGCTCCGCCCCTCGCCTCTTCATCTCCAATGAGTAGAAGCCTCCGTTGCAGCCGATGTCGAGCACACTGCATCCGCGGAGATCCTCCGGGAGCAGATGCCGAAAGCCCTGCCATTTGAAGCTTGGATAATCCCCTAGGAAATGATCGGGCGCGGTTTGGACGCCGCCGAGGTCGATGTTGTGGAACCACGGCGCAAGCGCCTTGATGCGTTGCGCGAGATCGGCAGGAGCGGACAGACTTGCAGTCACGTTGCACCTTTCGCTGGATGGAATCAGGGGAAGAGACTCAGTTCAAAGCAAAGCGAGCAAAGTTAGGCCTCACGCGGATTCTGCCCTCGCAGCCGTCTGAGGCGGCGGATGCGGGAAAACGGCCTCTCGACTGCCTATATCAACGCGGGACTGAAGGCTGCGGAACCAATCATGCAGCTCGGCAAGGCCTTCCTGCCAGCCTGTTTTCGGTTTCCATCCTAACGACTGCTCCAGCTTGCGCGTATCCGAGACAAAATAGGCCCGATCATCCTGCCGTCGTTCGTTGAACCGAATATCAATGCTTCGTCCCAACAGCGCTTCGATCTCGTCCAAAGCCGCCCTGACGCTGACGGCATTGCGTGGCCCACCTCCGAGGTTGAAGGCCTGACCTTTGACCCGCTCGACACCATGCAGCGCCGCCCTGAAGGCCGAACTTGCATCGCTCACATGCAGCAGGTCGCGAACCTGCTTGCCATCGCCGCTGACCATCACCGATTGGCCATTAAGCGCCTGGATCAGGAACCTCGCGAGCCAACCCTGCTCCTCGGCGCCGATTTGGCGCGGCCCGTAGATGCAGCTCATGCGCATCACGAGCACTGGGAGGTCGTAGGTCCGGGCGTAGCTCAGCACGTATTGGTCGGCAGCGCCACTTGAACAGTCCAAAGGTGCCCGGAAGTCGAGACATTGTTCTTCGCAGATTCCCCATCTTGCCACAGCCCGGTCAACCGGGCTGTAGCGGTCCCGTCCCTCCCGCAAGGGGATGTTTGCGAGGCTACCGTAGACCTTGCTGCTCGAGGCGAAGACCGCCGGGATGCGCCGGTCTACGCGCCGGAGGGCCTCCAGCACGTTGAGCGTGCCCCGCACATTCACCTCGAAGTCGTTCACCGGATGGCAGTAACCTACGGCGCTCCCCTGCCCTGCGAGATGAAAAACCGCCTCTGCATCGCGGGTGATGCCGCTCACGGTCGTCTCGTCGCGCACGTCGCCGATGATGGGATGGACCCGGTCGCGATGCCTGTCCTTGAGCCACTGGAGATTGCCTTCGACCCCTGGGCGGCTGAGATTGTCGAAGACGACCACCTCGCGCCCGGTGGCGAGTAAGCTCTCTGCCAAGTGACTTCCAACGAAACCCGCTCCTCCAATGACGACAATCGGTTCGACGGGCTTGGCGACATTAGGGGCTGACAACGAGAGTGTCCGCGCGACCCCAGCAATGCCTCCTTCCATCAGGAGACGGCCGAGGAGCTTGGGCGTCCCGTGAACGTCGACGACCCCCATGTGATAGTGGCGATCGTCAAACCGCAGGCCTTCCTGTACCGCCACATCACCGGCGATGTCCTGCCAACCGTACCAATAAAGTCGATCGGCGGGAGCCTCCAGCGCCTCCAGGAAGGAACGGGCCTGCACCGCCTCATCCTTTCGCCAAGTGGAATAACCCGCTTCGGTAATCCAGATTTCGGCCTGCGGGTTATAAACGTCGAGGATGCTCCGCATGGCGGAGACTTGCCGCTCCCAACCATCCCAAGTCGAGGCCTCACTGTCCCAGGTACCTGGGAAACCATGCAGGCCGACGGCCGACATCACGCCCAGGACGCCACGCTCGCCCAAGAGCCGGAGCCAATGGGTATCGAAGGGGCACGGCCCGCCCAGGACCGTCCTGAAGCCCCGCTCCTGCGCCCAGTAGCCAGCTGCCCCGATCATTTCGCAAAAGAGCTGCCAGTCGGTATCCAGGCGCCAGTCCCAATCCAGGAGATTGTTCGGCTCGTTCCACAGTTCCACGGCATCCAGATGGGTGCCGTAGCGACCGAGGACGTGATCGATAAAATCGGCGTAGTCGAGAAGCCGGTGCGGCGGCCCCGCAGACGTTCCCGTTCGCGACAGGGAGGGCGGCGTATAGTGAATGCAGGGCAAGAGATCGAAATCTCTGCCGATGAACGGGATCAGCCAGTCGTACCATTCCTGACCACCAGAGGAGTGATACTCCGCCCATGAGAGGTGCGTTCTGATATAACGCACGCCGGCTCGTCGCATCCCGTCCAGCGCCTGTTCGACCCGCCTGTATTCCCCGGGGCGAAACCACTCGGCAAAACCGAAATTCTGCCGGTTCTTTGGAGCGATCGGCGGATTTTTCACGATGCAGCGCCTGGCTGCTCAGGTCCTCGATAACCGGCTACGCAATGAATATGCGGTCGATCGAAGCCCAGCGACCGAACACCGTTTGACAGATATGTCAGCCCTTGCGGATCATGGGACTCGGGAGCTTTCAGCCGGCATTGAGTGGGCAACGGGTTGCTCCTCTGGAAGCGATCGGCAGAGATGCGACATTTGGATCAGGCCGTACCCGTAGGTCGGGTCCCGCCCTGGCAGCCCCAGATCGCGGGTGCTGCCCTCCAGTTTTGCTCGAAGGCTTTTGTTGTCCATCCTCGGATCGGATGCATGCATCACCGCCGCTGCCGCCGAGATGAATGGAACCGCGTAGGAAGTCCCGCTCTTCGTTACTCGGCCATGCCCTGAGACCGCGACCGATAGCTCAACGCCGGGAGCAGCCAAGTCGATGTAATCGCCATGGGTTGCTCTCTGGTAAACGTTGAGTTGGCGGTCGACTGCCGTTACCGCGATGACCCCAGGATAAGCGGCAGGATAGAAGGGCTCAGCTTTGGCGCCCCCATTTCCGGCAGCAGCAACGACCACGATGCCTTTAGCCTGAGCCGCCTCGATGGCGCTCCTGAGCACTTCATTCGGTGGGCCAGACAGGCTCATGTTGATCACGCGCACACCACGCTCGGCTAGCATTTCCATTGCGGCAACCAATGTGGCCACGTCGGTTCGGTCCACGGTTCCCGTGTCGCGGTAGAAGGCGTCCACAGCGAGAACCCTTCCACCGGGAAGAAGCCCGGGCGCGTTGCTGCCAACCCGGCCCACGAGGAGAGCAGCCACTGCCGTGCCGTGATCCCGCTGCGAAGGACTGCCGCCCTGGGGACCCTTCAGGACTTCAATCGACTGACCTTTCAGGGCTTCGTGATCGAGATCGATGCCGGTATCGATAACGCCAATCACGGGCATTGCCCCGCATTGATCAGCCGCTGTCACGTTCCACCCAATCAACGAGACCGGCTCGCATTCGGAGCCGGAACATCCGGGAGCGCCTTCGTCGGTATAGTAGAAATGATCGAGGTCTGTAGTAGCGGCCGCATCGGCGACGCGCACCGCGCGTCGGGCCTGATCGAGGCTCACGCCCTGGGGCAGACGGAGCCGGACCACGCGTGGTGCAAGAACGCCTTTGGTCTGTGCTTCTACGAGATAGCCACGGGCAGCCAGGCGGGCGACGTCCCTGTCGGTCAAACCTGCCGCGACAATGGATCGCTGCGCCTGGCGCGGCTTAAAACCGACCTCGTCCGCATCCGCTTTGGCGGCAGGAAGAGGCCGGATGACCGGTATTTCTATGCTCGGTTTCTTGGCGGTCTGGGTCTTCGGCTTCTGCGTTTGCTTCTGGGTTGCCTGGGGGGATGTTTTTTGTGTCGACCGCCGGCTTGCCGAACTGCCCTTGGCTGTGCCAGGGGAAGTCGCAGCGGCTCGGCTGGGAGAACCCAGCCGAGGATTGTTCGGTGAACCCAGCTGGGGATTGTTTGCCTTAGAACTATTGGCGGCTGCGCCAATCAGGCCTGACGCACGTCCAAAGCTAAGGCTGTTGGACGGCTTGCTCTCTACACTCTTGCTCAAACTGCTGCTCTGGCTTGCCGTGGTCCGACCGCTGGCGCCGTTACTGCTGCGACTGCTCTCGCCGCCCTTCTGTCCCTGACCTTTGCTCCCTCCGGCAGCCCCTGCTGAGCCAGCGGCCCCTGAACTGGCTCCCGCGCCGATGCCGCCGTTCTTGTTTCCACCCTTGTTGCCGGCCGCGCCGCTGTTGCCGGGGCTGGCATTTCCCGAGTTGCCCTGTCCTCTTCCGTTCCCGCCGGCGTTGCCTACACCGCCAGCATTCGACCCACCCGCGCTAGCTCCGCCGCCTCGGCCCGCGCCTCCAGCGCCGCCTATGCCGCCTATGCCGCCGCCGTTGGCATTCCCGCCTCCGGTCGCGCTGTTGCCGCCACCGCCTCCCAGCCCGCCGGCACCGCCTCCTAGCCCGCCAGCACCCTTGCCGCCGTTGCCCCCACTATTTCCATTTCCCCCGCTGTTTCCGTTGCCGCCACCATTTCCGGCCGCTCCGCCGCTGTTGCCACCATTTCCGTTGCCCCCGCCATTACCGTTTCCCCCTCCGCCATTTCCTCCAGCATTTCCACCTCCACCACCTCCCTTGCCGCCTCCACCGCCGTTATCTCCCGGTTTGGCGTTCGCAGCGGAGTCCACCGCCTGGAAGTGGAAGCCATGGCTGAAATCGAGCTGGAGCTGGACCGGGCAGGCAAGGGCGAGCGAAGCGGTCGCAATCAGCAGGTAGCGGCGTCCTTTCACCATCTTCATCGCTCACTTCGGCATTGAGCCGAGAATGGGAGCCAACCGGGAACTGGCCCAAAGGGGGTGTATCTACGGTTTGGGACCAAGGCCTCCATAAAAGAGCCTTTCACGTCGTTACTGCGAGGACAAGGATAACGGTCAAGGTACGCGACTTGTTGCCTATCATCACTCAAAACCCTGAACTGTGGCAGAACAGGGTCAGTGGGGCCATTGAGCCAGGCTGAGTCTGATATCTCTTTAGGGGCAGGATCAGGGCAGGCGGCGCTCGGGCCATTCTTTACCACTTATGTATCAATCGCGGGTCCTTCTGTTTGGAACAGCGAGGTCCTTTTCGACTTTTCCCCATTCCAAACCGTTGAACGATAAGGCCGAGATGCATCGAATATCCAGGAGTCTCAAACTCCTCCAGCCGAAGTGCCGCCGATGCAGAACAGGATTTTTTCCCCAGAATGGGCGAGATGGGCATAAATAGCCTGGAATAAAACTCGGGGCTTTTTCGTTCTCTTACAATCCAGGCCATGTGGAGCAGGAATGCCGGCAGCCATCGGACAGGATCTTGTGGCGCTTCTGCCACGACTACGGCGCTTTGCTTTGGTGCTTTGCCGGTCGCCATCGCTTGCGGACGACCTTGTCCAAGGTGCCTGCGAGCGGGCGCTTGCGAACGCCGAAAGCTGGACGCCCGGGACCCGCTTCGACGCATGGATGTTTCGCATTCTGCGAAACCACTGGATCGATCATCTGAGGCGATTGAAGGCTGAAGGTATGACAGAGGACGTGACGACTCATCGACAACTGATGGGGGACCCCGGCGAGGGGCCACTTCTAAGCAAGCTCGCTCTGACGGAGGTCCAACGTGCCATCGAACAACTGCCGCACGAGCAAAGGGAAGTGCTTGTTCTCGTTTGCGTCGAAGACCTCGCCTACCGCGAAGCGGCGGAAGTTTTGGGCGTACCGCTTGGCACTGTGATGAGCCGCCTTGCACGGGCCCGCAAGCGCCTTGTTGAACTGACGGTCGCCGCATGAGCGCCCGGCAGAAGCTCCTGGGGAGACATATCCATGTCGCAGTTGCACCTCAGTGACGAGATCCTGATGGCTTTCGCGGACGGCGAACTCGACGAGCCGGTCGCGAGCGCCGTGGAACAAGCCATGCTTGCTGATCCTACCGTCACGAGACGAATCGCAGATTTTCTTCGCAGCAGGCGCCTGACCCGGTCAGCCTTCTCCAGAGAGCGCCTGCCAGAAGTCTCGCCCGAACTTCGCGCGGCTGTCCAGGCGCAGATCGACGCCTTCGCCGGAACCGATGATCCGCCGGCGAAACCCGAGACGCCCGTGGGCGTGCATCGCCAACGCCGCGATACATGGTTTTCCCTGAATGGAGCGCTTGCCGCGTCGGTCGCAGCTCTGGCTATCGCGTCCGCGAGCTACTTCGTAGGCCAGCACCAGGCCCTGCCGACGCGCCCGGCAAGCTTGGTCGCGCAGCTGGACGACGCCCCAGTGCAAGACGCACTGAGCACGGTAGCGTCTGGGAAGGATGTGACTTTGCCGCTTGGCCGCATGCGGGTGATCTCGACCTATCGTCTGGCAAATGGCTCTCTCTGCCGAGAATTTCGGCTTCAGGGTTCGGCCGGCGCAGCCGCGGCAGTTGCCTGCCGCAACGGCGATTGGAACGTCACCTTTGCCATGGCGGGCCCCGAAGGCGATGCCGCCTATACGCCGAGCAGCGGCGGTGACCTGGTAACGGCATATCTTCAGGATGCGGGCGCCGGAGAACCTTTGGTGGACGCGGCGGAGACAAAGGCACTGGCTGAAAGCAGCCGTTGAAAGACCAGCGCCCAACGAAATTTTGCCTTGCATGGAATAAAACGTTGATGCGATCCGTTTTCACCTCGGTCCCAGCAAGCGGGAGAGGTGGCGTATGCGAGCATCAGATCTCCTGGGTTTGATCGTGCTCTTCTTCGGCATGACAACGACGTTCGATTCGCCGGGTACGGCGTCTCGTGCGATCGACCCGACTTTGAGCACGGGATCCATCACTCAACGTGACGGCACTGATGCTGCTCGCGTCATTGCCGAAGGCCTGCCGAATGAGGGGAACGCCCGAATTCACTGGGGAAGCACGCCCTCTACCTCAATTGACCGGCGCATTGCGATTGGAGAGACGCTCCCCGATTTTGTGGAGCTACGCCTGATCCCGAAACACGAAACCTATCGCTACGCGGTCGTGAATAATCATCGAGTTATCGTTGATGCAGGGTCACGGGAGATCGTCTACGTCGTTCGATAATATCTGGGAACACCAGGGGCAAGCAATTTTGACTCTTCTATTACGAGAGAGGCCAGGCGCCTATGTTAACCGACACTTTCGATCGATACCTTTCACATACGGAAGTTAGGGATACGACCTCGGTGGCAACCATCCAGGTCTCCAGGAATCCCTTGCTTTGTCTTGGGCTGAAGAGCCTTCTAGCGGAGACGCGTTTCAACGTATGGAAGGACCCGGTCCACGAATTATCCGATGTCCCTTCCCTTCCGGACGAGAGCCCAGTCCTCTTCATCGTCGATGGCAGTCAAAGTTTCGACGGACGGCTGGAGCTGATCAGAGAACTGAAGGCACTCCATCCTGCAGCGCGCACTGTCTTGATGGCGGATCGGTTCGATCTCTACACTTTGATTTCTGCCCAAGACGCGGGAGCAGACGGGCTTTTCCTCACGACTGTTGATCGCGAAATTCTGGTTCGTTCGTTAGAACTCGTGATGCTCGGAGAAGTGGTCGTTCCATCCTCCCTGGTCCGCGAAATCATGAGCCAGGCGCGCCACAATACCGAGCGTCACTCTGCTGATGCCAGGACAGGTTCAAAAGCCTCGGACCCGAAGGGCCACAGACTCTCGAGCCGCGAGACCGAAATCTTGTATTGTCTGACGGAGGGATCTCCAAACAAGGTCATCGCCCGTCAGCTGAATTTGTGCGAGGCGACGGTCAAGGTTCACATTAAAGCAATCCTTCGGAAAATTGGTGTCTTCAATCGCACACAAGCAGCCATGTGGGCGGCCGATCACATGCCGACCAAGGTAGAACCTCTTGCAGAGAACAAAACTCCCGTGCAACAGGCTCAATAAATACTCTCGGTATTTTATGAATAATTCGGAATCGATGCAGAAAGGTCTAGTATACCTTTCACATTGTTCTTTAGAATAAGGCTGCATCGAATGGAACTGCAGTAGAAATTAACGAATATAGTGCTCTATGAACGATTGATGAATAGGTTTGCAATAATCTCACCCGCCCACATCGTTCATTGTTCATTCATAGTTGCTGCAATGAGAGAAATGAGGCGTTTTTAATTGAAGAAACCTGAAACTACTCCTGCACTTCGACGTTGTATCACCAGCGGGCAATTAGCCCGAAGTCATTTCAGGAGAGTATACATGTCGAAGAAAATCCTTCTTGCTGGCGCCGTTCTCGCAGTCCTCGCTCCGGCTAGCGCCTTTGCTCAATCCGGCGGCGCTGCAGCGGGTGCCGCAACGGGCGCCGTTGGTGGCGCTATCGTCGGCGGTCCTGTCGGCGCTGCGGTAGGCGGTGTCACGGGTGCGATCGTTGGCGGCATTGCCGACCAGCAGCAGCCGGAGTTCCGTCAGTATGTGACCACCCAGAAGGTTCCGTCCTACACCTATAAGGAAGAGGTTCGCGTTGGCGCGGTTCTCCCGGAATCCGGCGTAACTTACCATGAGGTGCCGGCCGAGTATAAGGTGAAGGGCTACCGGTATACGGTCGTGAACAACACCCCTGTGCTCGTTGAGCCGAGCAGCCGTAAGATCGTCCAGGTCGTTCGCTAACGATCTTCGGTCTAGGGACTGAGAACGGGGCGGCCTTTCAGGTCGCCCCTTTTCTATTGGTGAACTTTCCGGCTCGGCAAGCCGATTAAGCAGATCTCAGCCGCCCGGATGTATCGTTAGGTTGTCGAGTAGCTGCGTGGCTAGATGCGAACGAGCCAGATCGGAAGGATGACGATGAACTCGATCGTCATTCCGGCGACAATAACGCCAAAAATAAGCTCGCGGGACTGCGGGGATACAAACCGGTAGATAATCAACATAAATGCGATGATGACGAAAACCAAAGCCAACCACGGACCGATCGCCACTTCGTAGCTCATGTTCGTGTTCCTTGATGATTGGCACGACCGATTTCTGAATCCGTCGCAGCCACCCAAAGAAAACGTTGCGGTGGCCGTTATATTCCCTGCTAATTTTATAATTAGGGGTAACCCCACACGATGATGCGGCGCGTAGGTCGAGCATCAGGAAGAGCGCTGCCCGGGGATAGCACCTCGCATCCGTTCCGGCCGTTGTCCGGGAGGTACGGGCCAGACACCATTGTTAGGCCGTTACAGGTGGTATAATCCAAGGTTGATCCGTATAGGACTCTTACCGGGATTTCCGATGTTCCTCACCAACCAAGACATGGTCGAACTCGTCGATTGGCGGCGCAAACTCCACCGCTTCCCCGAATTGTCGCGGGAGGAGGTGCAAACCGCTCGCATGGTGCAGGCGTTTTTGGCGTCTAGTGGTGCGGATTGGATCATCACCGACCTTGGCGGACACGGCGTCGCCGCCGTTTTTGACGGCGAGGAGCCTGGTCCGACCGTGATGGTTCGTGCGGAGCTCGATGGTCTGCCGATCGAAGAAATCTCCTCCAGCCTCCATCGCTCGTCCGTTCCAGGCAAGGCGCATCTATGCGGTCACGACGGCCACATGGCGATCTTGGCCGCCCTCGCCCGTGGCCTTGGCCGTCAGCGCCCACGCACCGGTCGTGCAGTATTGCTGTTTCAGCCGGCCGAGGAGGATGGCTCCGGGGCCGCAGCCGTCGTGGCTGATCCGAGGTTCAGCGAAATTCAGCCAGACTTCGCATTTGCGTTGCACAACCTGCCCGGCATGCCGGCCGGCAAGGTCGCCCTCGCCGAGGAACCGGTCAACTGCGCATCGCGGGGCATGCGGATCGCTCTGTCCGGCAAGACGGCCCATGCGTCGATGCCCGAATTCGGGGTGTCTCCGGCTAACGCGGTGGCAAAACTGCTCCTCGCGTTGACCACGCTTGGCGGTGGCAGCACCCAGGATGAGAACTTCGCAATGGTCACCGTGACGCACGCCAAACTCGGCAAGGCCGCTTTCGGCATCGCGCCGGGACACGCTGAGATCTGGGCGACGTTGCGCACGCTCACCGATGCGGGCATGGACGATCTTCGGGCAAGAGCTGAGCAATTGGTGGCGGACGCCACAAAGGGAACGGATCTGGGCGTCGAAATCGCCTATGACGACATCTTCCACCATTGCGAAAATGCGCCTGAAGCGGTGGCGCATCTCCGCCGCGCTCTAAAGCATCGGACGGTTAAACAGACGCATATCCGGCTGCCTTGAGGTAGTTCCAGCACTCCTGAGGCTCGAACAAGT
>NZ_QOIO01000028.1 GCF_003332305.1 Microvirga aerophila
GTGGTGGACCTGCGCAACATCTACCGCGCCAGCGACATGCAGCGCAGAGGCTTCACCTATATCAGCGTCGGACGGCCCTGATCTTTCGCGGGGATCGGTTCACGCCGGCTCCTCGCGTCCCATATTCCCGAGCAGCTAAGATTCATTTGGAGCGGCCCATGCAGACCTTCTTCGTCGAGATCAAATGCAAGCTCGGCAGAACCTACGAGGTGGCGAGCACGCTTGCCGACCGGGAGATCGCGTCGGAGATCTATTCGACGGCGGGCAATTACGACATCCTGGCCAAGTTCCACGTGAACGACGACATCGACATCGGCCACTTCATCGCCCAGAACGTGCAGTCCATCTCGGACATCGCTGATACCCGCACGATCATCACCTTCAAGGCGTTCTGATATTCACTGCGTCATGGCCGCACTTGTTGCGGGCATCCACGTCTTCCTGCAATGGCGGCCTCCAATACGTGGATGCCCGGGACTTGCCCGGGCATGACGTGGGAGGTACGCGAGGATGAGGGCCGGTCCGGCCAGCAGCAGGGAAGGCTCTGCTCGATCACTGCACCGATGCGGTGGCTTCGATAGCGCGGCTCGCCATGCCGTTGATCTCGGCGATATAGGGGCCGATATCGTCGTAGCGGTCCAGGCGTCGCACGATCTTCGAGTCGATCTTGTTGTAGAGCTCCGCGACGCTGACGGCCCGACGCTTGCGGCCCTTGCCTTCCATGAACAGGCCAGCATTCGCCCTGGCGGCCTTCGGGAAGAGCTTCGTGGCGCTCATGTTCGGGTTCTGGTCGAGAATCTCCAGGAAGCGCACGGCCGCCTTCGCGCCGAGGAAGTGGGCGATATAGAGCTCGGCCTCGGCCAGCTCGCGCTCGCCTTGCGCCTGCAACGAGCGCTCCACGTCCTTGATCAGCTCGCCGGCCATGAGTGCGGAGAAGTACGGATCGGTCCGCAGGCTCATGATCCACTCGCGGTCCTTGGCGCTGGGTACGGTCACCTCGCCGTCGACGATCTTGATGGCTTGCGCAGCCGCCCCGAAGCCGTAATCCGCCGCGTGGACATGGACGGTCTCGAGCCAAGTGCTGTCGATGAACTGGAACAGACCCTGAGCCGAGGATGTGGGAGCCTTGGCCTCCGGCGACAGGCTGGATTCCACATCCGCCAGGGTCATCATGTAAACCGGGTCGACCCCGGTCACGTGAGCGGCCTTGAGGATGGAATGCACGAGCCAACGCGGAACGTTGCGGCCGCTGAACGGGATCAGCTCATCCGGATCGCCGGCGGTCTCGACCCCGTAGGCCTCGGGCTCAGGCTTGGGCTGGGGTTTGGTGAACGAGAAGGCCCCCTCGATAATGGCCCGGAAGAGCCCGGGGTCCTTGCCCAGAGCCGGAGAGTAGCTCGCGGTGGTGACGGCCGGAGCCGTCTTGACCACCGGGGCGATCGCGAAAGGCCTCGCGGTCAGAGCGCTCGGCAAGGTGGCCACCGCGGCGGGCCCCGCTGTCATGCCCTGGAAACCCACCATCAGGCCACAGGCCAGGACGACACGAAGCGCTTGGCCGTATCGGCGGCTCTTGGACGCGCGCCTGACAGGTTCAGGCACCGCGCACAGGAGTGTCCTCGCAGTCACTACCATTACTTGTTCCCGCTTGATCCTGACCTGACGGTTGGATCATTCCCTTGTGTCTTCTGGGACAAGAGTTGACGGGAAGTTGTGTCGAGAATCGGACAGCTTGGCCATAAGAGGCGAATTTTTAGGGTTAGGTTAACTCTATCCCCAGAAAGTTCCGCGGATTTCTGGCCTAAATCCAACGAATTTTCCCAAAATTAAGAAGACGACTGTGCGACAAGCTGCGCATTCGTCCGCTCCAGGCGCTGCGCCAATTCACGCATCACCGCCAGGGACATCTGTGGAAATTGGGCCAGGAGCTCGAGAAAGACCCGCTTATCGATTCGCAAGGCGGTGGTCGGCTCCGCGGCCGTGATCGTTGCCGACCGAGGCGTATCCGACAGGATGCCCATCTCGCCCACCAAGGCGTTGTCCCCCAGCTCCGCCACCTGGATTTCACCGTTCGGCGTGTTGAGAAGCACGCTCGCCCGCCCGTCGAGGATCACGTAGGCTGCGTCGGAGGCGTCTCCCTGCGCGAAGAAACGTTGCCCATGCGCGAACTGCACCCGCTCGCTGGTGAAAGCGAGAAGCTTCAGCCGGGCCGGGTCGATATCCCGGAACATCGGCACCTGCCGCAAGGATTGCACCTCGGCCTCAAGGGTCATGCGACCTCTCCTTCTATTGTTTGGGAAGCTTCCGGCTCAGGCTGTTCCCCCTTGGGGGTTGGCCCAGCGGATCTTTCCGTGGAAATCTGTCCGTCCCGGAATCGCATCTGGAAATCGAAGGACCCGGCCTGCCGGTCGTTGGGGAGCACCATGAACAGGCTCTGCTCGTCGAAGAGCTCGAGCAGCAGCTCGGTCATCTGCAGATTGCGGGCCTCGTCGAAGGGCGCAAGCGCTCCGTCGACCACCATGATGTCTGGGCGTTTCACGAGGCAGCGCACCAGGTTGATGCTGGTCCGCTCCTGCGGCGTGAGAAGGCGGCCGGCCGTTCCGACCTGATGGTCGAGGCCAACGCATTTGATGTCCTGGAGGAGCCCAAGTTCACGCACAACCGTCGAAATTGCCTCCGAGACCCGCACCCGTGCATTGGCCACCCGGTAGCTGACCCGGCCGAACAGGAGATTGTCCCGCAAGGGGGCGGCCGAGCAGATGGCTTCGGGATCGTAGAACTCGACGCCGGCGATGTCCGCCATCTCGATCGTCTTTCTGACGTGGGAACGCGCCTCCACGAGGCGCTCCTTCAGGGCATCATCCAAGAGACCCAGGCGGTGTCGGGATTCCACATAGGCGAGAGGCAGGGACAGGAGCCGCGTCTGGTCCTCCCTGGTCAAGCCCGCAGCATCCTGGCTTGCCTGGCGCCGCAGGATGGCTTCGAATTCCGGCAATTCCTCCGCGCCCACGAAAGAGAACTGCTCGAACAGGGAATGCCCCGGCGGCAGGCCCTGGAAGATTTCCGTCATGGTCTCGGCGATCTGCAG
The DNA here is from genome assembly GCF_003332305.1 of Microvirga aerophila. GTDB lineage: Bacteria > Pseudomonadota > Alphaproteobacteria > Rhizobiales > Beijerinckiaceae > Microvirga > Microvirga aerophila. The sequence continues at coordinate 3,086 of NZ_QOIO01000028.1, forward strand.
GCCCATGCGGACGAGATCGTCGGTCAATCCGGCCTTGTCGATGGCGCTGCGGAATTCCGTGTTGTCGGCCAGGTTCCGTCCCGTGAACTCGGGTGAGGTCGGCACCCCGAAGAGGAGGTTCTCGGCAATGGTCGCCTGATCGTTGTAGCGCTCGGCATCGAACGGCTCTACGAGATCGGCCATTCCGTTGGCCTGGAAGGTCTCGCGCAGGCGCCTGCGGGCCTCGACCAGACGCTCGGCGAGCTCGGGATGCCTTTCCGGGTTGATCCAGCCCGCGAGGCCGAACATGTAGATCTCGTTTCCCATGCCGATGCGGTCGAGCAGGTCGACGAGGATCCGGTCGAGATCCTGCTCGTCCTTTGCGCCGACCCGCTCGTAGTCGATCCACTGGTCGGTGATGCTCTCGACAGGATTGCCGGTGCGGATCGCCTCGGCGATCCGGCGCTCGGCCTCGCGCTTGTCCCCCTCGCTCATCCCCAGGGGCTTGAGGCGCAGGCCATAGACGAGGTTGTCCCGGATGCTGCCTGGAAACAGGATAGGATCGATCCCCGCATAGGCGATCCGGCGTCCGGCCACGGATGGGGGAAGCTGCATCAGGTCGCGCTCGCCGATGCGGATCTGCCCTCCGAATTCCGGCATCCGGCGTGCGATGATCCGCGCCATGATGCTGGCCGCCGGACTGCCGCCGCCGATGAGCGCCACGCTGGCGGGCAGCTCCAGGCTGAAGGACGCGTTGTCGATGATCATCCCGCCATGGGAGTCGCTGACCCTGATCTCCTCGGCCGCCATGAGGCCCGTCAGCGGCTCGTCGGCCTCTTCCGCCTTGCGGGCCTCGATTAACGCCTGCGGCCCCAGGCGGTCTTCCGAGAAGTGCTGGGTGACCTGGTCATATTTGACCTGAACGTCGAGGCGCTGCTGGTCCCAGTCGATCAGCTCCTTCAAGGGCGGAGGCAGCTCGCGATAGGCGCTGATGACGGCAACGAGCTGGCCGATGTCGAGGGTTCCGCGAAGGGCGAAATAACCGCCGATGGCGTAGAAGAAGAACGGCGTGAGCTGGGACAGGAAATTGTTGAGGAATTTGACGACGAATTTCCGATTGTAGATTTTGACCCGTATGTCGAACAACGTGTACAGCCGCTGGCCGATTTCGGCCCGCTCCCAGCCATACGCATTGTGCACATGCACCACCTCGATCCCGTCGAGAACCTCGGCGACGCGCCCTGCGAGCTCTCGGGAGGCCAGCTGCCGCTCCCGCCCCAAGCGAAGCAGCTCGCGGCGCAGGCGCGGGATGATGATGAGCTGGATGCCGACGACCCCGAGCGCCAGCAGGCCGAGCCACATATTCTGCACCACGATGAAGAACAGGGCCGTCATGGCCTGAAGGCTTAAGAAAACCGGCGTGATGAAGGCGTCCCCGATGAAGCCGCCGATCGGCTCCACCTCGTCCTTGATGATCGTCGCCGTCTCGGAGGACTTGACGGTGCGTAGCGCGCTCGGCGTAAAGCGCAGCACCATGTTGAACAGGTCGAAACGCAGCCGCCGCAGCATCCGCTCGCCCAGGATGCCCTTGGCGACGTTGACCCAGTACTTGAATCCGCCGTTGATGATGACGAAGAGCAGGAACAGGCACGAGAGCCCGAAGAGGAGGCCGACGCGGCTGAGCTGGAAGCCTTCAAAGATCTGGATCGACTGGCCGCCCAGCCATTCGGGCAGCGTGAAACCCAGATGCAGGAAGGGTGCCGTCGTATTTCCGTCGCGGAAGGCCTCGCCCTGAATGGCTTGGTTGACGATCTGACGGGGAAGGTCGAGCGAGAGAAAATAAAAGGGCTGGGAAGCGACAACGACCGCGCAGACGATCAGTTGGTCGCGCTTGGAGTGTTTCCAGATATAGCGAAAGAGGCTTTTATCCATTGGGCGAACGATATCATCTCCAAACCGTGAAGCGATACCTCTTTCCGTTTTGAAAAGACGCCATAGCTTGTTCTTGAGGACCATTGCAACGGTAGTACTTATTGTCCTAACGTCAACTGCTACGCTTTCAATCAATGGCGCCGAAGGGACGGGCCTGGCTCACGGATATGAAGATGGCTTCCATCCAAACGACGGCTCCGTCGGGACGCGGCTCGGGGCCGAGGGTCCTGATCTACAGCCACGACACCTTTGGCCTCGGGCATCTGCGCCGGTCCAGGGCGATCGCGAACGCTATCGTCGAAGAGCAGCCCGGCGCGTCCGTGGTCATCATCTCGGGCTCGCCGGTCATCGGTAACTTCGAATTCGAGAGCGGCGTCGACTACATCCGCATTCCCGGTGTGACCAAGCTGCCGGATGGGGATTACCGCTGCCTCAACCTCAATATGAATCTCGATGAGGCGGTTGGCCTTCGCCAGTCCCTCATTCTGCAGGCAGCCAAGTCGTTTCAGCCCGACGTCTTCATCGTCGACAAGGAGCCCACGGGCTTCCGGGGCGAGGTCATGTCGGCCCTCGACTATCTCCAGGGGGTCGGCTGCCGTCTCGTGCTCGGCATCCGCGACGTGATGGACGAACCTGCCCTGCTGGTTCCTGAATGGGACCGCAAGGAGGCCAAGCAGGCGCTGATCCGCTACTACGACGAAATCTGGGTCTACGGCCTCAAGGAGATCTATGAGCCGCTGGCGGCGCTGCACCTGCCGCCCGAAGCGGAGAGCCGGATCACCTATACGGGATATCTGCGCCGGGAGGTGCCCCCGACCCGATCCCTCACCCGATACCCGAAAATCACCAAGCAGCCCTTCATCCTGGTGACCACGGGCGGCGGGGGGGACGGCGAAGACCTCATCGACTGGGTCATCTCGGCCTATGAAACCGATCCGGACATCGAGATGCCGGCCTTGGTGCTGTTCGGCCCCTTCATCGACCGGGACAAGCGCCGCTCCTTCGTGGAGCGCATCACCAAGCAGCCGAAACTCGACGTCCTGTCTTTCGACAACAAGATCGAGCACCTCATGCAGAAGGCCGACGCCATCGTGGCCATGGGCGGCTACAACACCTTCTGCGAGGCCTTGTCCTTCGACAAGCGCACCTTGATCGTGCCGCGCACCCGGCCCCGGCTGGAACAGTACATCCGGGCCGTCGAGGCGGAACGGCTCGGTCTCGTGCGCATGCTGAGCGACTACCGGGAGCCGCGCACGCCGGAGCGGATGGCCGAGGCCCTGCGGGGCCTCTCGGCGCAGCCGCGCCCGTCCGAAGTGGTGGTGCCGGGCCTTCTCGACGGGCTTGACCGGGTGCAGGAGCGGCTTAAGGCTTTGACCGAGCCCGCCATTCCATTTGCGCCTGCGTTTCATCAGGCGGCCGAGTAACGCCAAGGATGCTGCCTTCGCCAACTGCCCGACGCATCGCCGTCGTCGTAAAGGGCTATCCACGCCTTTCCGAGACGTTCATAGCCCAGGAAATCCTTGCCCTCGAGCAGCGCGGCCTCGGCCTCGAAATCTGGTCCCTGCGGCACCCGACCGAAAAGGCGGTGCATCCCATGAACCGGCAGATCAAGGGGCGCGCGACCTACCTGCCCGAATATCTCTATGAGGAGCCCCTGCGCGTCCTGCGCGGGGCGCTCTGGAGCCTGCGGCGGAATGGTTTCGGGCTTGCCATGAATGCCTTCTGGGCCGATCTGCGGCGCGACCGGACCGCCAACCGAATCCGGCGGCTCGGACAGGCTTTCGTCATGGCTCGGGAACTCCCGGCCGATGTGGGGCACCTTCACGTCCATTACCTGCACACGCCGGCTTCCGTCGTGCGCTATGCGGCCCTGCTCACGGGGCGCACCTGGACCTACTCGGCCCACGCCAAGGACATCTGGACAACGCCCGACTGGGAAAAGCGCGAGAAACTGGCCGAGGCCCTATGGGGCGTCACCTGCACGGCTCAAGGGGCCGAGCACCTGCAGGCCCTGAGCCCGAGCCCTGAGCGGGTCTCCCTGGTGTATCACGGGCTCGACCTCTCCCGCTTTCCAGCCCCGCCCGAAAGCCGTCCGGTCCGGGACGGCTCCGACCCGGCCGATCCGGTGCGCATCGTGTCGGTCGGGCGCGCGGTATCGAAGAAGGGACTCGGCGACCTGCTGCAGGCTCTCGCGGCCCTGCCGCCGGATCTCCACTGGCGCTTCGCCCACGTGGGCGGCGGCGATCTGTTGAACAGCCTGAAGGCGCAGGCGCAAGCGACAGGCATCGCGGATAAGGTGGCGTTCCTCGGACCCAAGACCCAGCCGGACATCATCGCGCTTCTGCGCGAGGCCGACCTCTTCGTCCTGCCGTCCAAGAAGGCCGTGTCAGGAGACCGGGACGGACTGCCTAATGTCCTCATGGAGGCCGCAAGCCAGAAGCTCGCCATCGTGGCCACCGACTTCGCGGGCATTCCCGAGTTCATTCGGCATCAGGCGGACGGGGAACTGGTTCCACCAGGAGACTGGGAGGCGCTTTCGAACGCTATCAACCTTCTCGCCCGCGAACCCAAGAGGCGCGAGGCGCTCGGCGAATCCGCCTTCGAGCGCCTGCGGCGCGACTTCTCCATGGAAGGCGGCATCGACGATCTGGAGGGGCGGTTCAGACGGCTGATCGACACGGGAGCGAGGGATCAGGTGGCCGCGTGAGTGACCTGAGACCGGTTGCGTTCTATGCGCCTTTGAAGAGTCCCGATCACCCCTCCCCGTCGGGCGACCGCACCATGGCGCGACTGCTGATGAAGGCCCTCGCCAAGGCCGGATACGGGCCCATGCTGGCCAGCGAACTGCGCACCCTCGACAAAGCTGGCGATCCTGCCGCGCAGGAGCGACTGAAGCGGGAATCCCAGGACATCGCCTCGCGTCTCATTGCGCATTATCGCGCCTTGCCGGAACAGAGCCGTCCCGGGCTTTGGTTCACCTACCACGTCTATTACAAGGCTCCCGATTGGATCGGCCCCCGCGTGGCCGATGCCCTGGGCATCCCTTACGTGATTGCCGAGGGTTCGCGGGCGGCAAAGCGTGCCGGCGGTCGTTGGGCCCTTGCCCATGAGGGAGCCGAAGCCGCCCTCGACCGCGCCGACTCGATCTTCGTCATGACCGCCCAGGATCGGGAAGCGCTGGAGCTAGCTCAGGCGCCGGGACAGATTCTCGCCGATCTGCCGCCTTTTCTCGATGTGGAGGAATGGCGCTTGGACGAGCGCTTGGTCGACGCTCCCGGCGGAGACGGGCCGCGTCTTCTCACGGTCGCCATGATGCGCCAAGGCGACAAGCTCGCCTCCTACCGGATTCTCGCCGCATCCCTGGAGCGCGTGCGGCATCTGCCGTGGGTGCTCGACATCGTTGGCGACGGGGACGCGCGGGAGGAGGTTTCGCGGCTGTTCGCGCCCTTCGGCGGGCGCATCCAGTTCCACGGACAGGTCGAGAACCGAACTGAACTGCGAATGATCTACGAGTGCGCCGATCTTTTCGTCTGGCCCGCCGTTAACGAGGCCTACGGCATGGTGCTGCTGGAGGCTCAGCTTTTCGGCTGCCCGGTGGTGGCAGGGTCCTATGGGGGCGTCGCTAGCGTGGTCAAGCAGCACGAGACAGGACTGCTCTGCCAGGCCGGCGACTCGGCAGCCTTCGCCGAGGCTGTGAGCGCGCTTCTGACTAATCCCGATAGGCGTAACCAGTTCGGCACCGCCGCACGAGACTTTGTGACGAGAGAGAGGGATCTCGACCGCGCAGCGTTCCGGCTGCACACTGTGCTGGCTCCTCTTCTCGCCGCTGCCGGAGAATGAGATTGCGCGTCCTGATCGCCGTCACGCATCTTCTTGGAGCCGGTCATCTGACCCGGGCGGCGGCCCTTGCGCGCGCCTTCGCGCTGGCCGGACACAAAGCGACGCTCGTGTCGGGGGGGCGGCCGGGTCCCCTCGGAGATTGCGAGCGCGCCAAGTTCGTTCAACTCCCGTCCGTGCACATTGTCGGGACCGACTTCAAGACGCTTCTGAACGAAGCGGAAGAGCCTGTCGAGGAGGCTCATCTCGCCGAACGACGCGCGCTTCTTCTCGATCAACTCCGGATAACTCGTCCCGACGTGCTCATCACCGAACTCTTTCCGTTCGGACGGCGTGTTCTAGCCGATGAGTTCACGGCGCTTCTCCATGAGGCCCGCCGCATGCGCCCGCGGCCGCTCATCCTGTCGTCGATCCGCGACATCCTGGTTGCGCCCACGAGGCAGGATCGCATTCGCGAGGCGCACGACCGGCTCGCCCGCTGTTACGACGCGGTTCTCGTCCATGGTGATCCGCAGCTCATTCCCCTCGGAGCGTCGTGGCCTCTCGATGAGGAGACCAAGTCTCTCCTCCGCTACACCGGCTATGTGGATGAGGACCCTGCGCCTTTGGACCGCCATCCCCGAACCGGAATCGTGGTGTCCGGCGGCTCGAGCGCGGCCAGCCTGCCGCTCTACCGCGCGGCTCTCGAGGCCGCGCGCGGGATCTCGGACAGGTCCTGGCGCATCCTTGTTGGACGGGGAATCGGCGAGGCCGATTTTCGTTCGCTTCAGACGGACGCGCCCGCTCATGCGACCGTGGAGCGCGCAAGGACCGACTTCCGGGCCCTCCTGGCGCGGGCTGAGGTTTCGGTCAGCCAAGCCGGCTACAACACGGTCGTGGATGTTCTTCGCGCCGGCGTGAGGCCGGTGCTCGTGCCTTTCGAGGCTGGAAACGAGACCGAGCAGCGCCTGCGCGCCGAGACCCTGAAAGCTCTCGATCTTGCCGAAATTGTCTCGGAGGCGGATCTATCGCCCGAGCGCCTTATCGCGGCGATCGCACAGGCTCTTTCGCGAGCACCTACCGGGACGCCCCCGGTTTCCCTCGATGGCGCCCGCGGAAGCGTCGCCATCACGGAGCGCCTTTTGCGGAAGACGTCGGCGCTCCATCGCGCCATTGACTGGTCGCGGCTCGATGAAGCGCTCGCGCGCGCGGAAGATCGAGGTTGCCCCATCGGCTTCTGGTGGCGGGACGACGACGCGGTGGCCCATACGCCCAAGCTCGACCGCCTTTTGAATCTCGCCGACCGCTACGAGGTCGGCATCGGTCTTGCGGCAATCCCCGAGGCCGTTCAGCAATCCCTCGCCGATCGTCTGCAGGGACACGAGACCGCATACGCGCTCGTGCACGGCTGGAGCCACGCCAACCATGCGCCCCTCGACGAAAAGAAGGCGGAGTTCGGCACTCATCGTCCGGTCGCCACCATGGAGATCGAAGCCGCCGACGGGTTGCAAAAGGCCCGCGCCTGTCTCGGCGAGAGGCTCCTGCCGGTCTTCGTTCCGCCCTGGAACCGGATCGCGCCTGAGCTCCTGCCCCTCCTGCCGGGCCTCGGCTATCAGGCGGTGTCGACTTTCAGGGACCGGGACCGTCATCGCAATGTCAACGATCTCGTCCAGATCAACACCCATCTGGATCCTATCGACTGGCACGGAACGCGCAGCGTCGCGGATTCCAATGCTCTGGTGGCTCAGCTTGCGGGCGCCGTCGAGCGGCGGATCGACGGCGCGGCGGATCCGGATGAGCCGATCGGGCTTTTAACCCATCATCTCGTTCACGACGAACCCATCTGGTTCTTCTGTGAGCAGATGCTGGACCATCTGTTGCGACGAAAGGTTCGTTTCTTGCAGATTCCTCGGTTATTCCGTAACAAATCCCGGATCATGGTCGAGCTATGATGCGTTATGCATGAGATCGCTCTGGAGGCGCCCATGGATGCACCGCTCCTGTCGATCCGCCAGCTGGCGGTCGATTTCAAGGCCGAGTCCGGAGACTTCCGGGCGGTCGACGACCTGACCTTCGACATCCCGAAGGGGAAGACGGTGGCGCTCGTGGGTGAATCCGGATCCGGCAAATCCGTAACGGCCCAGGCCATCCTCCAGATCCTACCGAAGAAGGCCCATATCTCGGGCGGGTCGATCCTGTTCAACGACCCGGCCGGCGGCAAGACCGTCGACATCGCGGAGCTGGGACCCACGAGCGACGCCATGCACGCCATGCGCGGCGGTCGCATCGCGATGATCTTCCAGGAGCCCATGACGTCCCTGTCGCCCCTGCACACGGTGGGCGATCAGATTTCCGAAGCCTTGATGATCCACGCCCGCGTCGGCAGGGCCGAGGCGGACAAGCGTACCGAGGAAGTGCTGGCCCGGGTGGGATTTCCGGACCCGAGGCGCGCCCTGCGAAACTATCCGTTCGAACTCTCGGGAGGCCTGCGCCAGCGCGCCATGATCGCCATGGCGCTGATCACGCGCCCTGCCCTCCTCATCGCCGACGAGCCGACCACGGCGCTCGATGTGACAACGCAGGCCCAGATCCTCGACCTCATCAAGGAACTGCAGGCCGAGACCGGCATGTCGGTGCTCCTCATCACGCACGATCTCGGCGTGGTGGCGAACGTGGCCGACGAGGTCGTCGTCATGTATCGCGGCCGCGTCATGGAGGCAGGATCCCGGGAGGAGATCTTCCGCAACGCCCAGCATCCCTATCTCCAGGCGCTCATGCGCGCCGTCCCGCGCTTCGCCATGGAGGAAGGCGAGCGTCTGACGCCGATCCGCGAGGTGAAGAGCGCCAGTCTCGCGCGCGTGCACGCCGTCGACCGGCCTCAGCCGAAAGGACCGATCCTGAAGGCCGAAGGCCTGATCAAATGCTTCACCCTCCGGTCAGGCTGGTTCTCCGGCAAGACCAGGACAGTGCGCGCCGTGAACAACGTGAATCTCGCGCTGCCCGCGGGCACGACCCTTGGCCTCGTGGGTGAATCCGGCTGTGGCAAGACCACCGTGTCCAAGATGATCATGCGGGCCATGAGGCCGGATTCAGGCCGCGTGCTGTTCGATGACGGAACCGGGCCGCGCGACGTGCACGGCCTCGAAGGCGATGCGCTGACGGCCTATCGCCGCTCGGTGCAGTTCATCTTCCAGGACCCGTTCTCGTCGCTCAATCCGCGCATGACCGTGTATGAGCTTCTCACCGAGCCGCTGCGCATCCACAACATCGGCACGTCGGACGAGCGCTACGCGAGGGTGAAGCAACTTCTCGATCTGGTAGGCCTCGATCAGCGCTCCTTGCGGCGCTATCCCCATTCGTTCTCAGGCGGCCAGCGCCAGCGCCTCGGCATCGCCCGGGCGCTCGCCTTGGAGCCGCGCGTGCTTCTGTGCGACGAGCCGGTCTCGGCCCTCGACGTGTCCGTGCAGGCCCAGGTGCTGAACCTGCTCAAGGATCTGCAATCGGCGCTTGGCCTGTCGTACCTGTTCGTGTCGCACAACCTCGCGGTCGTGGACTACATCGCCGACACCATCGCGGTCATGTGCCGGGGCTACATCGTCGAGGAAGCCCCGAAGACGTCCTTGTTCCGCAATCCGGTTCACCCTTACACTCAGGCCCTGCTGGCCGCCGTGCCGGACCCGGACATCGACCGACCCCTCGACTTCGGTAAGCTACGGGCGGGGCGTTTCTCGCACCCGTCCGAATGGCCTGAGCCCTTCCGCCTCGTTCATGGGGAAGCCGGGATCATGAAGGAAATCGAGCCCGGCCACCGGGTTCGCCTAGGAAGCCACAGGGCCAGGGAGGCCGCATGATGGTTGCAATGCTCGGGACGAGAATCGTGCTCTTCGCCGCAGCCCTCAGCCTGCTGCCGCTGCCGTCTTCCGCACAGGATTCCAACGAGCCGCCGTTCCTATCCGAGAAGGTGTCCAAGAAGGAGCTCCCACCCCTGGCGGAGCGCATTCCCAAGACCCCGCTCGTGGTCCATCCGCCCGGCGGTCAGTACGGCGGCGACATCATCACTCTGGTGCCCCGTCCCCGCGATATCCGCTACATCTCGACCTATGCCTATACGCGGCTTGTCGGATACGACCGACAGCTCCAGCTCCAGCCCGATCTGATCGAAAAGTTCGAGAACGAGGACGACCGGGTCTACACCTTCACCTTACGCGAAGGCCACCGCTGGTCGGATGGTTCTCCGTTCACGGCGGAGGATTTCCGCTACTACTGGGAGGACGTGGCCCAGAACCAGGACCTCTCGCCGGCGGGTCCTCCCGAATTTATGATGGCGGACGGCAAGCCGCCGCGTTTCGAGGTCATCGACGAGCGGACCGTCCGCTACAGCTGGGACAGGCCCAATCCCCGCTTCCTCCCCCAGCTTGCGGGCCCGCTTGATCCAGGCATCTACCGGGCGTCGAACTATCTCAAGAAATTCCACGGAAAGTACGCCGACAAGGCTGCCCTCGAGGAGCAGGCCAAGAAGAACAAGCTGAAGAACTGGGCCGCCCTTCACAACCGTCTGGACGACATGAAGGAGCAGACCAACCCCGACCTGCCGACCCTGCAGCCCTGGCGCGTGACCAACACGGCCCCTGCCACCCGCTTCATCTTCGAGCGCAATCCCTTCTACCACCGGGTCGACGACCAGGGCAGGCAGCTTCCCTATGTAGACCGCCTCATCATGGACGTGGCCGCGAGCGGGCTGTTCGCCGCCAAGGCCAATGCGGGAGAAACGGACCTTCTGTTCCGTGGCCTGTCCATGAACGACGCGCCGATCCTGAAGGCCGGCGAGAAGGTGAAGGGCTACACGACCCTGCTTTGGCCCTATGCGCGGGGCACCGAACTCGGCCTCTATCCCAATCTCAACACCACGGACCCGGTCTGGCGCGCCCTCAACCGCGATATCCGCTATCGCCGCGCTCTGTCCCTCGGCATCGACCGCAAGACCCTGAACAACGCGCTGCTCTTTGGCCTGGGCGTCGTGGGCAACAACATGGTCGTCGACGAAAGCCCCTTGTTCTCGCCGGAGCTGCGGACGCTCAACGCGGAATACAACCCGGCCGAGGCCTCGCGGCTTCTCGACGAGATCGGCCTGACAAAACGCAACGGCGCCGGCATCCGCCTCCTGCCGGACGGGCGCGAGCTCGAAATCATCGTTGAGACCGATGGCGAGAGCACCCTCGTGGTCGACGGGCTGACCCTGATCGGCGAATTCTGGCGCGAGATCGGCGTCCGGCTCTTCGTGAAGCCGCAGGACCGCACGGTGCTGCGCAACCGTTCCTTCGCGGGCCTCACCGTGATGGTGGCGGCCCCGGGCTTCGACAACGCGATCCCGACCGCCATCATGCCGCCCACCGAATACGCGCCGATGCGCCAGGACAACTACGCTTGGCCCAAATGGGGCCAGTATGTGGAGACTAAGGGCAAGAACGGCGAGGCGGTGGACATCCCGGAGGCGAAGCGCCTGCTCGAACTCTACGAGACGTGGATGAACACCGGAAACAGGGACGTGCAGAGGGAGGCTTGGCGTGAGATGCTGCGCAACCACGCCGAGAACCAGTGGGTGATCGGCACGATTTCGGGCGCGCTCCAGCCTATCGTGGTCCGCGACGGCCTGCATGGACTGCCGGCGAAAGCACTCTACAGTTGGGAGCCGACCGCAATGATCGGCATCTACCGGCCTGACGAGATCTACTGGAACAAAGCCGCCGGCAAAGAGGCCAGCCGATGATCCGCTTCCTGTTGCGTCGCTTCGTCACCATGCTGGTGACGCTCCTGATCATCTCGGCCCTGGTCTTCTTCATCATCAAGCTGCCGCCCGGCGACTTCCTGACGAACCAGATCGCCGAGCTGCGGGCGCAAGGAGAATCGGCCTCCATCGCCAAGGCCGAATTCCTGATTCAGCAATACGGGCTCGATAAGCCGGCCTGGCAGCAATATCTGGTCTGGATCGGCGTCATGCCGGGACCCAACGGATTCTCGGGCTTGCTGCAAGGCGACTGGGGCTGGTCCTTCGAGTTCGACAAGCCCGTGGTGGATGTGGTGGGCGACGCCCTCTGGTTGACGCTTCTCGTCAACCTCGCGGTGGTGATCTTCATCCACGTGGTGTCGATCCCCATCGCGATCTACTCGGCGACGCGGCAATATTCGGTGGGCGACTACATCGCCACGTTCATCGGCTATATCGGCCTCGCGACCCCGAGCTTCCTCCTGGCGCTGATCCTGCTCTACTACATGAACCGCTGGTTCGGCGTGTCGATCGGCGGCCTCTACGACGCGCAATATGCGGGCGAGGATTGGACTTGGGACAAGATCAAGTCGCTCCTGTCGCATCTGATTGTTCCCACACTAGTGATTGGGCTGGCCGGCACCGCCGCCATGATACGGCGCATGCGCGCGAACCTCCTCGACGAGCTGGGCAAACAGTACTACGTGACCGCGAAGGCGAAGGGCCTCCGGCCGACCAGGGCACTGCTGAAATACCCGTTCCGCATGTCGCTGAATCCTTTCATCGCCGATATCGGCAACCTGCTGCCGCACCTGATCTCAGGCTCGGTTCTGGTCTCCCTGGTCCTGAGCCTGCCAACCGTGGGACCCATTCTGTTGAACGCGCTCAAAAGCCAAGACCAGTTCCTGGCCGGCTTCATCCTCATGTTCGTGGCGGTCCTCACCGTGATCGGTATGCTGGTGTCGGATCTCCTGCTCGCCTTGCTCGATCCCCGCATCCGCCTCGGAGGCAGCCGATGAATACGGTTGTGCCGGCCAAGCGGCATTACGTCGATCCGACACCGTTTGATCCCGGTCTCACGGAGCCGGTGGGTGCCGAGAACGAAAGCTTCTACCGTGCCTCGTCCTGGCGGTTGATGTGGTGGAAATTCCGCCGCCACAAGGTGGCGGTGGCCGCAGCCTTCATCCTGCTGGCCTTCTACCTGATGGTTCCCTTCGTGGAAGTCCTCGCACCCTACAACCAGACCAAGCGCAACGGCGATTTCATCTATGCGCCGCCGCAGGGCATCCACCTCATGCACGAGGGACGCCTGGCCGCGCCCTTCGTGTATCCCTACAAATATTCGTTCGACCTCGAATCCTTCCGGCGCGTCTATACGATGGACACGTCCCAGCCGCAGCCGATCCGCTTTCTCTGCCGGGGCGATGCCTACGAGTTCTGGGGCCTGTGGACGACCAACGTTCACCTTTTCTGCCCACCCGAGAACGGCACCCTGTTCCTTCTCGGCACCGACCGGCTCGGTCGCGACCTGTTTTCGCGTATTCTCTACGGAGCGCGCATCTCCCTCACCATCGGCATCGTCGGCATCGCGGTGTCGTTCACCCTCGGGCTCTTCTTCGGCGGGCTTGCGGGCTATCTCGGGGGCTGGGTCGATCACGTGATACAGCGAATGATCGAGATCCTGCGCTCCCTGCCGGAGCTGCCCCTGTGGCTTGCCCTCTCGGCGGCGCTGCCGCCTAACTGGAGCCCGATCCTCGTCTTCTTCGGCATCACCATCATCCTGGGTCTCCTCGATTGGCCCGGCCTTGCGCGTGCGGTGCGCTCCAAGCTGCTGTCACTGCGGGAGGAGGATTTCGTGAAGGCCGCGGAGCTGATGGGGGCCTCCAAGCAGCGCATCATCGCCCGGCACCTGATCCCCAACTTCATGAGCCACCTGATCGCCTCCGCGACCCTGTCGATCCCGTCCATGATCCTGGGCGAGACCGCCCTCTCCTTCTTGGGCCTCGGCCTTCGGCCGCCAGTCACGAGCTGGGGCGTGCTGCTCAACGAGGCGCAGAACCTCGCGGCCGTGCAGCTGCATCCCTGGCTGCTCTTCCCCATCGTGCCGGTCATCATCGTGGTGCTCGCCTTCAACTTCATGGGCGACGGCCTGCGCGACGCAGCGGATCCGTATCACTAGGCCGCCCTGCCGGAATGTTGCGCTTGCCGCAACGGAATGCGAGACATTCGAGCCGCCGCGAGCGCATCGTCAATCGCCCGCGCTGGCGGCTCGAACTTGGACCGTTTGCAAAGGACCTCCCGTGGCCGAACACCGACTTGATGCCTCTCCGGAAACCGTTCACTGGGGCTATTTCGACGCTGGCCTTGCTCCACAGATCACAGTCGATTCAGGCGACACCGTCACGATCTCCACCGTGTCCGGCGGAGTCGAGGTGATGCCGAAGGCTCCCTATGTGATCCCCGATTCGCTCTCGGCCATTCAGGCGACCCAGAAGCCGAAGCTGCCGGGCCATATCTGCACGGGTCCGGTGAGCATACGCGGCGCGAAGGCCGGACAGGTTCTGGAGGTTCGCATCAAGGCGATCGACCTCCACTACGATTGGGGCTTCACCTACGTGGCTCCGCTGAAGGGCGCGCTTCCCGACGACTTCGACGAGATGCACCTCATGCACATCCCGCTCGACCGGAAGCGGATGACAGGTCGCCTGCCCTGGGGGCTGGAGCTTCCGCTCAAACCGTTCTTCGGCGTGATGGCCGTCGCGCCGCCCGCCGCCTGGGGCGCGCTCAGCACCCTGCCGCCGCGCCGCAACGGCGGCAATCTCGACAACAAGGAACTGGTGGCGGGCACGACCCTCTACCTGCCGATCCATGTGGACGGGGCGTTGTTTTCTGTCGGCGACGGACATGGTGTCCAGGGCGACGGCGAGGTCTGCGTCACGGCGATCGAGACCGGGCTGATCGGAACCTTCGAGCTGCACCTGCGCGAGGACATACGGCTGACCTGGCCCATGGCCGAGACGCCCACGCACATCATGACCATGGCGTTCGACCCCGACCTCGATCAATGCGTGGTGATTGCGCTGCGCGACATGATCGACCTGATCGTCGCCCGCACCGGCATCTCGAAGCCGGAAGCCTATGCCCTGTGCAGCCTCGCCGCGGACCTGCGCATCACGCAGGTCGTGAACGGCAACAAGGGCGTGCATGTGATGCTCGACAAGGGTTTGCTGCAGAAGGCGCACTGAACGTTCCCTCCGTCATTCCGGGCTCCGCTACGCGGCCCCGGAATGACAAAGCGCACTGCGCGCAAACAAAAAGGCGCCCGAAGGCGCCTTCTTTATTCAGCAAATTCAACCCGACGCCTTAGCGACGCCGGGGGCCCTTATCGAGCCAAGCGACCTGCATGCCGTCGTTCCGGCCTTCGGCCCGCCTCGGGGCGGGTTTGGCGGCAGGCTTGCCGTGATGGGCAGCCTGCGGCTGGCGGTTCTCGCCCGGCTGTCCGCCGGCCGGCTTGCCGCCGCGGCCGCGACGACGCTTCGGACCACGATCCGCATTGGGATCGGCGTTCCGAGGCTGGCCATGGCCCTGGTGGCCGCGAGCGTGCGGCGCGGGACGGCCGCGCTGCGGCTGATCGCGACGGGGCTCGGGAGCCTCGCCGGCCACCGGTCCGGCCGAAAAGCCTTCCGGCAGGGGCATGACCGGCACCTTGAGGCGGGTCAGCTTCTCGATGTCGCGAAGATAGACCCGCTCCTCGTCGTTGCAGAACGAGATGGCAAGGCCGGTTGCGCCTGCGCGGGCCGTGCGGCCGATGCGGTGGACATAGGATTCCGGCACGTTCGGCAGATCGTAGTTGATGACGTGCGAAACGCCCTCGACGTCGATGCCGCGCGCGGCGATGTCCGTTGCGACTAGGACCCGGCAGGTGCCGGCCCGGAAGGCCGCAAGAGCCCGCTCGCGCTGCGGCTGGGACTTGTTGCCGTGGATTGCGGCGCCCGCGATGCCTGCCTTTTCGAGAGACCGGACGACCTTGTCGGCCCCGTGCTTGGTGCGGGTGAAGACGAGGACGCGATCGATGCTCTCATCCTTGAGCAGAACCTCGAGGAGGGCCTGCTTTCGGCCAGTGGCCACGAAGGTCACGCTCTGATCGACGCGCTCGGCGGTCGTCGCCACGGGGGTGACGGCCACCTTCGCCGGATCGCGCAGGAAGTCGTCGGCGAGCGACGAAATGGTCTTCGGCATGGTGGCCGAGAAGAACAGGCTCTGACGCTCCTTCGGCAGCATCTTCACGATGCGCTTGAGCGCATGGATGAAGCCGAGATCGAGCATCTGGTCGGCCTCGTCGAGGACGAGGATTTCCACGTCGCGCAGGGTGAGCGACTTGCGGTCGATGAGATCGAGCAGGCGGCCTGGGGTGGCCACGAGAACGTCGACGCCGTTGGCGAGATCGCGCTCCTGCTTGCCGATGGACACGCCGCCGAACACCACGGTGGTCGAGAGACGCAGGTTGCGGCCATAGACCCGGAAGCTGTCGGCGATCTGGCCGGACAGTTCGCGGGTTGGGCTCAGCACCAGCACCCGGCAGCCCTTGTGGGGGCGCGGACGCGGGTTCTGGGAGAGGCGATGAAGGATCGGCAACGCGAAGGCGGCCGTCTTGCCGGTGCCCGTCTGGGCGATGCCGCACACGTCGCGGCCTTCGAGCCCCAAGGGGATAGTCTGGGCCTGGATCGGTGTGGGCGTCTCGTAACCCTCAGAGGCCAGCGCCTTCAGGATCGGCTGGGCCAATCCGAAATCAGAGAAAAGAGTCAAAGTGGGTGTCTTTCGAACAGATACTGGGAGCCCAAAGGCTTGATCGTCCAAGGAAACTGGCGTTGCCGGGCTCAAGGCGACAACCCGCGTGCTGGGGTCGTCGTGCGATTGAAGCGATTGAAGAAGGGGACCGGGCCTTCGCCTCATGGCGAATATCCGTCACGCAGTCCCGCTCAAGCGGCTCTGAAGAGAGCGCTGACGCCGTACTGTGTATATGAGGGCTAAAGACCTATCCGTCAACCACCGTGGGTGAGATAAGCAGAAGCCATGCGTCCCAGTCCAACCAGCCAAAGCCTCTAGCAAGGTTCATGTCCTCTCCCGCCCGCATGCCCTGGGGCCTTGTCTCGGCGCTCTCGACCGCCGTCCTGATCTCCTACGGGACGATCTTCTACGCCTTCGCGCTCATCATCGAACCCATGGAGCGGGAACTCGGATGGTCGAAAACGGCTCTTTCGGCCGCGTTCTCCCTCGCCCTGGGCTCGTCGGCCCTGTTCTCGGTTCCGGTGGGTCGCCTCATCGATCTTGGACATGGCCGGGCTGTCATGACGGGTGGATCGGTGCTGGCGGCCCTCCTCCTGGCCCTGTGGGCCTGGACGGACAATTATCCAACCTTCCTGCTCATCTGGTTCGGACTTGGGATCGTTATGGCGGCCGTGTTCTACGAGCCGGCCTTTGCGGTTCTGGCAGGCCAGCTCGGGCTCCTGACCCGTCGCGGGATCACCATCATGACGCTGGTTGCGGGCTTCGCCAGCACGGTCTTCATCCCCCTGACCCATGTGCTGATCGAAGGTTTCGGCTGGCGCGGGGCGCTGCTGGTCCTGGCCGCCATGAATCTCGGCCTCTGCGCCGTGCTGGAGGCGCTTTGCATCCCCGGCGCCACCGGACCTGTCAGGCATCCGGCCCCGGCTCATGTATCCGCGGCCGCTTCCGATCCGCGTCGCGTCCTCTCCTCCGCGTCGTTCTGGTTCTTCGTGGTGACGTCAGTCTTGCAGGGAATGATCTCGACCGGGATACCCGTCCATCTCGTTCCGATGCTGGTGGAGAGGGGCTTCAGCCTCGACGCGGCTGTCGCAGCCTTCGCGGTCATTGGACCGGCCCAGGTGGCGGCGCGGTTCCTGACGGGCTTCGGCGAACGGGCTCTGAGCCTCAAGGGGATCGGCGTCCTCACCATGGCGCTCAACGTTCTGGCTTTCGGGCTTCTGCCCTTCATCCCGGCCGGATCGTGGCTGATCATGCTGTTCGCGGCCTTCTACGGCGCATCGAACGGCATGATGACCATCGTGCGGGCCCTGCTGCCGCCGGAATTGTTCGGCCGTGAGAATTACGGGGTCATCCAGGGCATGATCTCCCTGCCGGTCAGGGTCGCTATGGCGGCGACGCCCTTCGCGTTCGGGATAATTTGGGCCTGGTGGGGCACTTATGAGGCCGTCATGGCCCTCTGCTTTCTCATGGCCTTCGGCTCTCTCGTGGCTTTCATGTTAAACTTGGCGGCAGCCAAGAGCAGCGAATCCCGCTAGAAACCACTTGCCTTAGTCGGCTAAAGGAAACATCTGCAAGACGCCGGAGCTTGCCGGCTCAAGGAAAGACGCGCTTCGTGACGACAGTAACTGATCTTCTGATTGTGGGCGGCGGCATCAACGGCGCGGGCATCGCGCGCGACGCGGTGGGCCGGGGCCTCTCGGTGGTTCTCTGCGAGCAGGGTGATCTGGCAGGCTATACCTCCTCGGCCAGCACGAAGCTGATCCATGGCGGCCTGCGTTATCTGGAATACTACGAGTTCCGGCTGGTGCGCGAAGCCCTGTTCGAGCGCGAGCGCCTGCTGGAATCCGCGCCCCACATCATCTGGCCGCTACGCTTCATCCTGCCCCACGAGAAGGGCATCCGCCCGGCCTGGTTCGTGCGCGTCGGCCTCTTCCTTTACGACAATCTCGCGCCCCGCAAGAAACTGCCCGGCACCGAGACGATCAAGCTCACCCGCCATCCCGCAGGCCAGGCCCTCAAGCCCGGCTTCGACACCGCCTTCATGTATTCCGATTGCTGGGTCGAGGACAGCCGCATGGTGGCGCTCAACGCTCTCGACGCCTCGGAGCGCGGCGCAGACATCCGCGTGCGTACGAAGCTGACCACCGCGCGCCGCGACGGCGAGATCTGGGTCGCCACCCTGCAGGACGTGAATACCGGCGAGACCACGGAGGTTCGCGCCCGCGCGCTGGTGAACGCCGGCGGCCCGTTCGTGGCCGACGTGCTCAATTCCAAGCTCGGTCTCAATACGCAGAAGAACGTGCGGCTCGTGAAGGGCAGCCACATCGTGGTGCCCAAGCTCTTCGATACCAAAGAGGCATTCATCCTTCAGAACACGGACAAGCGGATCGTGTTCGCCATTCCCTACCAGGAGAAGTTCACCCTGGTGGGCACAACTGATATCCCGGTGGAGTCCATCCCGGACAAGAAGGTCGCCATCGACGACCACGAGGTCCAGTATCTCTGCGACGTGGTCAATCACTTCTTCAAGCGCGAGGTGACGCCCGCCGACGTGGTGTGGACCTATTCAGGAGTGCGCCCCCTCTTTGACGACGGCTCCAAGAGCGCTTCCGCCGTGACTCGCGACTACGTGTTCGATCTCGACGGCGCACCGGGCCAAGCGCCCGTCCTGTCCATCTTCGGCGGCAAGATCACCACCTTCCGCAAGCTCGCCGAGCATGCCCTCGAGGAGCTGAAGGCCTATTTCCCGGCCATGAAGCCTGCTTGGACCGAGACAGCCAAGATGCCGGGGGGCGACATGCCCGACGCTGATTTCGACCGGTTCTTCGCCGGCGTGAAATCCCGCTGGCCGTTCCTGCCGGAGGGCCTCGCCCATCGCCTGTCGCGGGCTTACGGCACGCGCATCGAGGAGCTCATCGGCTCGGCGAAATCGATGGCGGATCTCGGGGAAGATTTCGGTGGCGGGCTCATGGCGGCCGAAGTCGATTATCTCGTTCGCCGCGAATGGGCCCGCAGCGCCGAGGACATCCTGTGGCGGCGCTCGAAGCTGGGGCTGCATGTGCCGGCCGACGCCGTTCAGAAAATCGACGCCTACATCAACAAGCGGAACGTCACGGCCGTCGCCGCACAATAAGGTTTCAGGGGGAGACCATGGCTCACTACGTCGGCGCCATCGATCAGGGCACGACCAGCTCGCGCTTCATCGTGTTCGATCGTTCGGGCAGCATCGTCTCGGTTGCCCAGAAGGAGCACGAGCAGATCTATCCCAAGCCGGGCTACGTCGAGCACGATCCTCTTGAGATCTGGCGCAACACGCAAGAGGTGATCGAACAGGCCCTGGCGGCGAAAGGCCTGAAGCCCGGAGATCTTGCGGCCATCGGCATCACCAACCAGCGCGAGACCACGCTGATCTGGGATCGGCATACAGGCAAGCCGCTGCACAACGCCCTCGTGTGGCAGGACACGCGGGTCGACCCGATGGTCCAGGACTTTGCCCGCGACGGCGGTTATGACCGGCTGCGGGACAAGACCGGCCTGCCGCTGACGAGCTACTTCTCGGGCCTCAAGCTGCGTTGGCTCCTCGACAATGTTCCAGGCGCCCGGGAAAAGGCCGAGGCCGGCGATGTACTGTTCGGCAATGTCGACACGTGGCTCGTGTGGAACCTCACCGGGGGCCGCCGCCACATCACCGACGTGACCAATGCCAGCCGCACGCAGCTCATGAACCTGCGCGATCTGGCCTGGGATGACGACATCCTGAGGCTCTTCGACATCCCGAAGGCCTGCCTGCCCACGATCCTGTCCTCGAGCGAAGTCTACGGGGAGGCGACCGGGCTGCTTGCGGGCGTTCCCATCGCGGGCATTCTGGGCGACCAGCAGGCGGCGCTCGTGGGTCAGGCGTGCTTCGAGCCGGGCGAAGCCAAGAACACCTACGGCACCGGCTGCTTCATGCTGATGAACACCGGCGAGCAGCCCTACCCGTCCAAGTACGGCCTGCTCACCACGGTGGGTTATCGCTTCGGCCAGGGAAAGCCCGTTTACGCCCTAGAGGGCTCCATCGCGATCGCCGGCGCACTTGTGCAGTGGCTGCGGGACAATCTCGGCCTCATTCAAGCAAGCACCGACATCGAGCCGCTGGCGCGCAGCGTCGAGGACAACGGTGGCGTCACCATCGTGCCGGCCTTCTCGGGCCTCTATGCGCCGCACTGGAATGCAGGCGCGCGTGGCCTGATCGGCGGCCTCACCCGCTACGCCAACAAGGGCCACATCGCCCGGGCCGCCCTTGAAGCGACCGCGTTCCAGACCCGGGAAGTGCTGGACGCCATGGCCAAGGACACAGGCATCGCCGTCAAGGAGCTGCGCACCGATGGCGGCATGGTGGTCAATGAATTGCTGATGCAGTTCCAGGCCGACATCCTCGATGTGCCGGTGGTGCGCCCCAAGGTGATCGAGACCACCGCCCTGGGCTCAGCCTATGCGGCGGGCCTCGCCACCGGCTTCTGGGCCGGCACCGACGAGCTGGTGCGCAATTGGGCGGTGGACCGGCGCTGGCGGCCGACGTTCGAGGCCAGCGCCCGCGAGCGGCTCTATGCCAACTGGTGCAGGGCCGTCGAGAGGTCGCTCGACTGGACCTGACAGCCGGACCGTCAGCCCCTGCGGGCATCCGAAGCGGTCGCTGGGTAAAACTCTGCAGGTTCGGGAAAACACCGGACGGCCTGCGATCCCGATCATCTTGTGATCGTGACCAACACCTCGCCGATGGTGATTTCGGGTTCTCCGTCGATCACATCGATCAGGCTCCCCCGGATCCACGCCAAGGCCTGCTCGTTCGCCGCAAGGGCGGCCTCTTTGCTCTCGAACAGGGTCACGGATCCGCCAGCGCCGTCGCCGGCATCAAACACATAGTAGCCCTGGAACCCGGGAACCTGCTTGAGCATGTGGCCGATGCCGCTTTCGGCCCGACGGGCAGCCTCTGCCACGGAACGCATGCGATTGAACCTGCGGATGACCATGTACATGGCTGCCTCCAACCGTTCGAAGGAGTTGCAGTCCAAGACTAGAGCATTTCGATGCCCACTTTGAAAGTGGGCATCGCTCAAGGCACAGCTGTCTCCGAGGCAGCAACCCACGCAATCCATGGTTCGCCTTTTTACCCGGGGACCTACTAGCGCAACGCGGCCCGAAGCTTTTCCGCGAACGCCGCGAGCTTCTCAGGCTTCTCCATGTCGCCCGTATGCGGCTTCAGCGGCACCCCGTCGAAGCGTGGAATGATGTGGACATGCAGGTGGAACACCACCTGTCCGCCGGCGCTTTCGTTGAACTGCTGGATGGTCAGGCCGTCAGCCGCGAAAGCCTCCTTGGCGGCCTTGGCGACCACCTGAACGGCCTTGGCCAGATCCGCGAGATCGTCGGGGGCAACGTCCAGGATGTTGCGTGCCTGCGCCTTCGGGATAACGAGCACGTGGCCATCCCCCCGGGGCATGATGTCCATGAAGGCGAGCGCCCTGTCGGTCTCGTAGACCTTGTGGCATGGCAGCTCGCCCCTGAGGATCTTGGCGAAGACGTTGTCCCTGTCATACTCCATGGCCGAACTCCTGATTGTTTGTCTCACATGACCGCCGGACTGCTCCAGCTTTCTAATCGCGGCGCCCACGGCTGTCTCCCCCTCTTGCGGGGCCCGTCATGTCAATCGTTTACCATTGTGCCTCGGGTTCACGACCTTGGGAACTTGGCCTTAAGCTAGGCATTTGATCAATACTGCCAAGTATCGGTGGCCTTCGCGTGGACGAGCTTGGTAAGAATACCGCGAATCAAAAGAAAATAATCCAGCACGTTCTCGCCTGTGCCATCGCGACGACCAGAGGCCGAGGGGATTCCCCTAAAGGATATTGGCAGTAAAGCTAAGCTTACGGCGCCAGGCCAGCGTTAAAAAACTCCTACTACTAAGCGGAACCATCGAAATTAAGTTTGGTTGTTCAAGGCAGAAGACCAATGGCTTAGGAGGCATGTGATGGCGACAGGAAGCTCGACTTCGAAGCGTGGCTTCGCGTCGATGGATGGAGACCGGCAGCGCGAAATCGCCAGCAAAGGCGGCAAAAGCGTTCCGGCCGAAAAGCGCTCCTTCTCGCAGGATCGCGAACTCGCCTCGGAGGCAGGCCGCAAAGGCGGTCAGGCTTCGGGCAGCACTCGCAACGCTCAGGAATAGTATTTGATTAGTCGTTGTAATTAAAGGGGCCGCTCTGCGGCCCCTTTAGTTTTGTTCTTAGATGATGCAATGGATAAGCCGGATTTTACCGGCTTACCTGCCTTCAGAAATGGAATTTTACTTCGGACTGCCGTGGAGAATATTCCAGCTCATCCTCGAAGAGGAGGCGGTCACCAACGATCCCTCTAAACTCGTTGATGTCCGGCGTGCCGAGAACCATGCCGGCTAGATCGATCTGCCTCACGAGGTCGGCCGCCAGGGACGCCATAAATCCTAGGGATGCAACCCCAAGGGCAGTCGCCGCTTCGAACGTTAACTCCGAGTCCGGCATGCGCGACGAACTGATCAGGGTCAGGAGGCAATACTCGTCCATGCTTGCCTGGCGGGAGTTCAGGGGTTTGTAGGAAAGCGGTGCGGCGCGCTGTCGGGCCAGGGCGAAAGCGAAGAGGAGCGCGTCCGAGATGATGGCTTTTGCGGCTTCCGGGCGGGTGTAGAGCGCCAATGTCTGTTCCGGCGCGTCGAGGGATGTCAGATCATACTGATCCTCAAGGCTGCTGAACGAGCGGAAGATGCCGATGATCGGAACCGTGCTGGGATGAAGCAGGACTGAAACTTGGCCGTAAGACATGAACAAAGAATGCTCTCTCACAAGAATCCACTGAAATTGAAGCAGTTGGCCGACTAGGCACGGACGCCCGGGCCAACGTCGAAGCTGCCCTCCCAGGCGGGGATGACCAGATGTCGCCTCAGCATCAGCGGGCACATGACTCCGTCCGGCTCATTGGCAGGCACGATGCCGCTCAAGATGAAAGCGACCGACGGCTTGTCTCCGGGCGGAGAACTGGAGGCCAGACGGCAGAACTCGTCCGGCGGCTCTTCCCTGGATAGGATTGCGTCCAACTCGTTCGCTGCTGTCATGGGCATCCTCCGCATCGCTGTTTCCATGGCAACGTGTCGGAATAACGCCGGTTCCTCCGCTGGCGAGATTAGCCGAGCGGCTGGAAACCATGATTCTGCGGTTCGGGCAAAAATCATTTGGAACAAGTCCAATTGCACCGCGTTTGGTCTGCAACCGGCTCGAAATGCCCCCTTTGGGCCGGAACGTCAAAGGCGCGGTCATTCTTGACCGCGCCTTTTGCTTTTTGCCCTGCCGGACCACGAGAAACGGCGCCTGGAATTCCAGGCGCCGTGTTGATCGAGAGCCGATACGGCCGTGATTACGGCTTCGGAGCCGTCGTGGAGCCGGATGTGCTGTTGTTGCCGTCCTTGTTGAAGGTCGGAGCAGCCTGAAGCTCGGCCTTGGTCATGCGAAGAACGACGCGCTCCGGCTCGTTGGAGTTATTGCTGGACGAGGCAGTCGAACCCGTCGCGCCAGTTGTGGACGAAGCGCCCATGTTCGTGTTGCTGTTCGCGGTCGTGCCCGTGGCGCCCGACGTGGTCGAACCCGTGGTGGCAGGCGCGTTGGCGTTGTTACTGGAGTTGTTGGCGTTGCGGTTGTCCATGGCGCTCGCCTGCTGGGCGGACGCGAACTCCAGAGAATTGAACGGAATGGCAACGTCCTTCTCGCCAATTCCAAGGAAGCCGCCGACGCCGACCACAGCCGCGACCGCCTGACCATTACGATCCACGATCACGTCGTTGATGTCGCCGATCGACTCGTTGTTAGCGCTGACGACGCGGGTGCCGATCAGATCAGACGCCATCATCTGGTTGGCCTGCATCTGGGTCATGAACTGGCCCTGCGTGGCGCTGCTCTGATTCATCGAGGACGTGCCCATCGACGAAGAGGAGCCGGTTGAAGGGGCCGACATGCTCGGCTGCATGGCCGACGAGCCGGTCGAAGTCGAACCGGACCCTGACGCCGTCGGACGGTCGGTCGAGCCCGAAGGCTGGGT
Organism: Microvirga aerophila; assembly: GCF_003332305.1. Taxonomy (GTDB): domain Bacteria; phylum Pseudomonadota; class Alphaproteobacteria; order Rhizobiales; family Beijerinckiaceae; genus Microvirga; species Microvirga aerophila. The sequence goes on from NZ_QOIO01000028.1 coordinate 27,465, forward strand.
CTGTGCAAAAGCGGGCGCCGCGAAAGCAGTTGCAACAAGGCAGGCTGCCATATGCTTCTTCAGCATCGATTCTTCTCCTGAGGTACAATGATTCGCAAGTCGCGCCACAATGCGCGTGATCTCAACGCCCTGGAAAGGTAAACGTTCCTGATCCCCGCCATCACTTCAGATGAATAGCCGCCTATACGGCAGCAATACACCATGAATACTTGTTCATAATGAGCAGATCACAGAGATTTCACCGTTCACCTGAGCACGATGAGCTTGCGGGGCTAACCGTTGCTGAGCCCAATAGTTCCGATGGTTCATGAGGACGGGCGGTCCCGGTGGGCGCTCCGTCTGCGTTGCTGATCCCGCCAATCCTGTCGGTTGCGGTTCTTCTGAGCCGCTCCAGGCTTCCGAAACAGACTGACCAGACGTCGGCGAAAATCATGGTTTCGTGGGTAGAGCGCTTCGTCGGTGACGAGCTTTGCACCATTCTTGCGTCGGGCGAGGACCAACCGGCGATTATGAAACGCCTCCAGCTCGGGCCGGTGGCCCACGCTGATGACGGCAGCCTCTGGAAGTCGCTCCGACAGGCGTTGAAGCAGGCGGTCCTGCGTCTCGGGATCGAGCGCGGATGTGGCTTCATCCATCACGATAATGGTCGGCTCCTGAACGAACAGCTGCGCGAAGGTCAGGCGTTGCTGCTCGCCGCCCGATAGGGTGCGCTCCCATGGAATGCCCTCGTCATGGATCCGGTCGACGAGGTGACCGAGGCCCGCCTCCTCTAGAGCGGCCACGACTTTCTCATCCGCAACGCTATCCACGGGGTTGGGATAGGCAACCGCGTGCTTGAGGGTCCCGATCGGCACATAAGGTCGTTGAGGCATGAAGAAGAGCTTCGAACCTCGCCGAATGGAAATCTCCCCTTCGCCCCATGGCCACAGGCCTGCAATGGCGCGAATGAGGGTGCTCTTGCCGGCTCCGGACTCGCCGACCACGAGCACCTTCTCACCGCGGTCGATGGCCACTCGGGTCTCCCCCACCACGACAGTGCCGTCATCAAGCGTCACCGAGACGTCGCGCAGCTGAAGGGCCGCGCCCTCGCCTATCTCCGAGTGCAGGATATGGCCAGTGCCCGGCCGCTCAGCCAGCTCCAGCCTGTCAAGGGACACAAGCAGGCCGGCGACGCGATTGGCCGAGGCCGTCCAGTCGGCGAGCTTGGGATAGTTCTCCATCAGCCAGTTAAAGGATTGCTGGACGGTCACGAAGGCTGCCGACACCTGCATGACTTCCCCCAGAGACATGGAGCCCACAAGGTATCTGGGCGCGCAGAGAAGCAGCGGGATAACGGGAGCCAGCACGAAGTTGCCGTAAGAGACCACTGTCGTGCGCAGGTACTGGCCGCACATAGCGCGCCACTGCATGATGACGTGTCCCAGGGCGATGCTCAGTCCGCTGCGTTCCTCGGGCTCGCCTCCAAGCAGGGCGATGCTTTCCCCGTTCTCGCGCAGGCGCGTCGCCGCATATCGGAACTCTGCTTCCGACTGGTTCTTACCTTCGGCCACACGAACGAAACGACGCCCGATGAAGAGCATCGCGGTGGTGGTGAGGATCGAGTAAATGAGTGCAACGAACACGAGATAGCCTGGGATCGTGATGCTGCGACCGCTCCACTCGAAGGAGAGCGAGCCGCCCACGGCCCAAAGCACGCTGATGAAAGTGATGGCCGTGAGCACCGCTGTCGTGACCCCGAAGGCGAAGTCGACCGGCGATTCTGTCGCGATCCTGGTGTCGTCGGCAATGCGGAATTCGGGATTTTGATGCTCACCCTTGACCAGGTTCAGCTGGTAGTACCGGCCGTTTTTCAGCCAGCGATCGATTTGGTGGTCGGTCAGCCAAGCCCGCCAAGCCCGCTGGGTCGTCAGCCGACCCCAAACTGATGCAACGTTGAAAGCGACGGCCGCTATGGCGAGCGGAATGAACAGCAGGGCAAACCAGGAAACGAGGGATATGTCCCGCTTCTCCAGCGCATTGAAGACATCCCGATTCCAGACGTTCAGGCGGTACTGAACGAAAAGCTGTCCCAGGATGATGAATAGCAGCGCGAGGGTGAGAAACCACGCTTCCCGCTTGGATTGCTCAGTCCAAAATCCCGATGCGGTCCGCCAGAACCGTGCAAAGAGGCGGCGGCGCTTGGTAGGCGTGTTAACGTCCTGCAATCGCTACTCCGACTTCGACGCCCCCAGCCCTACAAATCAGGACAGAGACTGATCGAGCAACGCCAGGCACAGGCTTGGCGATCTGTCGGCGCTCGAATGCACGAGGGAGCTCAGGTCACCCACACAGCCGACCGGGTTCCGGCGCTTTTTCTTGGGCTCCTGGGCGGGCAGTTCCGTACCTTCGCGGCGAGTCACGGGATGCTGCACAACCGGGCTCTGCATCTCTTCCTTGAGAGTCACCACGGGAAGGTCCGTGTTCTTCGTGAAAGTCGTGGTGCCGCTCTCCGGATCGGAGCGATAAAGAACTTCACCGTCTCGGTCACGCAGGATCACTGTTGCCTGGCCGATGCCCACGAGCTCGACCACCGACACGGTGCCGCGCTCTCTTCCAGGAAGGGGGATGCCCATCCGGTCGGATTTGGCTGCGGAAGCCACCTGCTGACCGAGGAGCGGCTGCTCGACGGGAGCCTCGGTTTGGGCGAGTGACGCTGTGGTGAAAGCGTGAGGAGCCAAGCTTCCCGCCAAAAAGGCCGAACCGGCCAATCCGATCAACATTGCGGGCGTGCGAAACATCCCAGCCTCCTACTTTCCCAGCTCCACCATATGGGAAAATAACGCGACCCTACCGGTGATGTTCCTGTCGATTCGTGTGCCGAAACACAAAGAAAACTTTCGGAACCTTTAACGATTCCGTTGCGTTCTTAGAGCACCGGCCTCCTGGTCCTCCCCGCATTCCCCTTGTGCATTGGCCGGCACCTTGAGACGGGCCTTGTGGCCCGTCTTTTTTGTTTATCCGCTCTGCAAAAACGAAAAAGCCCGGCTGTGAAGCCGGGCGATTTATTGTCGATGACTCTGGTTCGGTCAGGCGGTGGCGCGGACTTCCCGGCGCCGGGCGCTTTGTTGGAAGAAGAGAGCCTGGCTGATAACCGCCGACACGTTCGCCGGCTGGAACGGCTTGGCGATCAGGAAGGCCGGCTCAGGACGCTCGCCGGTGAGGAAGCGCTCCGGATAGGCCGTGATGAAGATCACCGGCACTTCGAAGGCTTTCAGAAGATCGTTGACCGCATCGAGGCCAGAGCTGCCGTCCGCCAACTGGATGTCCGCAAGGATCAGACCAGGGCGCTTGGTCGTGGCGAGCTTGACTGCCTCGGTGCGCGTCCGGGCAATGCCGGTCACATTGTGACCGAGACCTTCCACGAGAGCCTCAAGATCCATGGCGATAAGCGGTTCGTCCTCGATGATGAGGATGTCGGTCGCCATGTCGGCGGCCAGCTCGCGCCCCGCTTCGTCGACCAGGTCGCGAACCGTGGTTGTATCGACGCTGAGGATCTGTCCGACCTCTTCCTCTCCAAAGCCTTCAAGGCATGACAGGAGGAAAGCCTGGCGCGGCAGGGGGGTGATCTGCCCGAGACGGACTTCCGCTGGAAGATCGCGCTGAATCTGCTCGCTGCGACCGTTCACCGACAAGGAATTCCAAATTCGCGTGAAAACCTGAAAGAGCTCAACCTTGACGTTGCCGGACGGACCGATGGTCTCGGGTTCGCTGACCAGCGTTTCCAAGGTCGCCGCAACGTAAGCGTCGCCAGCCATCTGGCTCCCTGTGAGGGCACGGGCATACCGTCGAAGATATGGTAAGTGTTGGACGACAAGCTGAGCTGTCGACATTCGCTTCCCCTTATGGTGCTTTTGACTCGTTTTACCGATACGGACCATTCAACTCGACAGCCTTGCAAAAGTTCCATTCCTTGGAACTCAAGGCAAGTCTAGGCGTTGTCGCCTGAAACTAGTATGAGATACTGCCAAGGTTGGCTACCCCTATATAGAATCACTGGGTGGCAAGGGGACGCACATGATGGGTGACAACGGGAACAAGCTGGCTCGGCTCATTCCGGAAGCCTCCTTGGGCGACCAACTTGCGTCCGATCCAAAGCTCGACACGACAAGCCAGAAGCGCATCGGCGACCAATTGCGCGCCATGTATGACGAACTGGTGCAGCAGCCCGTACCTGACCGATTCAAGAACCTGTTGGAGCAGCTTGAGAAGAAGGACCGGGAGACGTCCACATGACTCCGGAGCCCGATCTTCGGGACGCGCTCCTCGCTGCGGTTCCAAGCCTCCGGGCGTTTGCTATCTCCCTCTCCGGTCAAGTCGACCGGGCCGACGACCTTGTGCAAGACACTCTCCTGCGCGCTCTTTCCAACCTTCACCGCTTCGAGCGCGGCACCAATCTCAATGCCTGGCTTTTCACGATCCTCCGGAACCTGTTTCATTCCGAATACCGGAAGCGCCGCCGCGAGGTCGAGGACCCGGACGGGTCATATGCGAGTCGGCTGAAGGTTCAGCCCGAACAGGGTTCACGGCTCGACTTCGAGGACTTTCGCAGCGCTCTGGCGAAGCTTCCGTCCGATCAGCGGGAGGCCCTTCTTCTCGTCGGGGCGTCGGGCTTTTCCTATGAGGAAGCCGCCAATATCTGCGGCTGCGCGGTGGGAACGATCAAGAGCCGGGTGAACCGCGCCCGGTTTCGCCTGGCGTCCCTCCTCAACGTGGATGACGTGGATGATCTCGGCCCCGACAGCATGACCCGGGCCGCGCTGCAAAGCTCCATCTGACCGTTGCTATCTGAGAACTTTGTCCCGTCCCCTGCCGTCAGGCGAAGGGCTGACGGTGCAACCACTGACGCAACGAAAAACGCCGCCCTGTCGAGCGGCGTTTTTCGTCCTGGATTGTGACTGTGGTCAGATCCGTGGGGCTCTGCCGCGCATCAGGCCGATCACGGCCGAGATGGCGAAGAGAACGATTGCCACGAAGAAGATGAGCTTGGCGATCTCGACGGCGGTGCCGGCAATGCCGCCAAAGCCGAACAGAGCCGCAACCAGAGCGATGATGAGAAAAGTGACTGCCCAACCGAGCATGGTGTTACCTCGCACATTGACTAAATCGACCGACGGCCGATGATATTCAATAAACGCCAAGCGCGACTGTAGGGTTCCGCGAAAAAGACTCATTTGGATAGTCTCAAGGAGCGATACGTAAGTATTAAGGGAGACCCTGACAGGTATGGAACCGACCTTCCACCGGCACGTTTCCCAGAACACTTGGGAGACAGATCCGATGAACCGAACCGTTGCCCTACGTGCATTTTTTATTTTCACGCTCCTTACGTCGTTTGCGGCTGTTACGGGCTTTGCAGCCCAAGTCGAAATCGCCGAAGTACTTTTTCTGATCGGCGGATCCCTCTCCGCATTGATGCTCTTTTTTGCGCTGTCGGCATCGGCTCCGGCGCCAGTCCCGGTGCGAGTCCGCTCCCGCCGCTAAGCCGGTTTTTCCGAGATGGTCTTCAAGAACGGGCGGCTCCCGAATGGAGCCGCCCGTTCTTGCTTTTCAGGACTCGGTCGCGTCGCCACCATTGGGATGCAGGACCGAGCCCGTGATGTAGGACGCATCCTCGGAGGCGAGGAACAGGAAGCACGACGCCACTTCGTTGGGCTACCCCGGACGCTTCATAGGCGTGTCCGCACCGAACGTTTTCACTTTCTCGGCCGGGAATGTGGACGGGATCAGGGGCGTCCAGATCGGCCCTGGAGCGACGCCGTTCACGCGAATGCCCTTCTCGGCGATTTTCTTGGCGAGTGACCGGGTGAAGGCCTCGATCGCGCCTTTCGTGGAGCTGTAGTCCAGAAGGTCGGGGCTGCCGCGATAGGCTGTCACAGAGGTCGTATTGACGATGGCGGCGCCCTCCTTCAGATGCGGCATCGATCCCTGCGTCATGTAGAAATAGCCGAAGATATTGGTTCGGAAGGTTCGGTCGAGCTGGTCCGGGGTGATCTCCTCGATATCCCCCTTCGGATGCTGCTCGGCCGCGTTATTGATCAGGATGTCGAGCTTGCCCAATTCGCGGATCACCTGATCCACGGCCGAGCGACAAAATTCCGGGTCGCCCACGTCGCCTGCGATGGAAAGGCAGCGCCGCCCCTCGCGCTCGACAAGACGCTTGGTCTCCGCCGCATCCTCGCTCTCGTTGAGGTAGAGAACCGCGACGTCGGCTCCCTCGCGGGCGAAAAGCACCGCGACGGCGCGCCCGATGCCGCTGTCTCCGCCCGTCACAATGGCGATCTTGCCGTTCAGTCTCCCGCTTCCGGGAAAGCGCGGCTCGTAGTTCGGCCTCGGATTCATCTCGGTCTCGTGACCGGGCTGCTGATCCTGCGTCTGGGGCGGCAAGGTCTGGTTCTGCTCAGAGCTCATGGCATCTCCACGGGAAAGGCGCGGTTCTGGACCGCAAGAAGGAGGGGCCGGTCCTCAAAAGAGAAGCCCGCGTCGTGGACCAACGCGGGCTTGGAAGGCCTGTTCCTGAGGCGGAGGCGACTATTCCGCCGCGTGCGTGCGCTCCGCGGCGGCCGCGTGTCCCAGGTTGAGGATGTGGTAGAGGATGATCGCCCCGAAGGTGGCCGTGCCGATCCCGTCGAGGGTGAAGCCCCCAACCGTGAGCTTGAAGTTTCCGGCACCCAGCACCAGCGCCACCGCAACGGTGATCAGGTTGCGGGGGTTCGAGAAATCCACCCGGTTCTCCACCCAGATCCGACCGGCGGTCGCGGCGATAAGGCCGAAAACCACAATGGACAGGCCGCCCAGGACCGGGCCGGGGATCGTGCCGATGAACGCGCCGAACTTGGGCGACAGCCCTAAGATGAGCGCGATGCCCGCCGCGATGACGAAGATCAGCGTCGAATAGATGCGGGTGACCGCCATGACGCCCATGTTTTCCGCATAGGTCGTCATGCCCGTGCCGCCGGCGGAGCCTGACAGCATGGTGGCGATGCCGTCGCCCATGAAGGCCCGTCCGATATGGGGGTCGAGATTGCGACCCGTCATCGCCCCAATGGCTTTAATATGCCCCAGATTTTCCGCCACGAGGATGATCGCCACGGGCGCGATCAGGCTCATCGCTTGCGTGTTGAACACGGGGCTCTGGAAGGTGGGCAACCCGAACCATGCCGCCTGGGCAACCTTCGAGAAGTCGATCGGCTGGCCGAGGCCGAGCATGTTGGCGCAGATGAAGTAGACCAAGTAGCCGATCGCACCGCCGACCAGGACCGGAAGACGCCGCCACATGCCGGGCGCATAGACCGCAATGAGGCCCACGGCCACCACCGTCGCGAGGGCGATCCAACGGGCGAAGGCGGTGCCGGCCTGATTATCGGGGGTCGTTCCGGAGGCGCTTGAGATCGCGATAGGCGCGAGCACCAGGCCGATGGCCGCCACGATGGCGCCCGTCACGACCGGCGGCATGATGCGCTCGACCCAGCGATGGCCCGCCAGCTGGACCACGAGCCCGATCAGGAAATAGAGCGCGCCGGCCGCGATGATGCCGCCGAGCGCCAGGGGGATGTTGGGATTGGGAGCGCCCACCGATGCGCCGGTCGCCACCAGCACCGGGCCAATGAACGCGAAGCTCGATCCGAGATAGCTCGGCACACGGCCGCCAACCACGAAGAAGAAAATGATGGTGGCAATCCCCGAGAAGAGGATCGACACGTTCGGGTCAAATCCCATCAGGAGCGGCGCCAGCACCGTCGCGCCGAACATGGCGACCACGTGCTGCAGGCCGAGTACGAACATTTGCCCTGTCGGCAGCCGCTCGTCCGGCATGATGACCCCTTCGGATTTCAGGGTCCATCGTGGCAGGAAACCGTCGGACATGATCATTCCCCCAAGTCATGTTTATGCTGGGCCACACCGTAGTCCTGGGACGGGCCGAATGGCTAGGACGGGTAAGGACTTATTAACCGCCGAGACCGGCGCGCTTATGGACAATCCCTGCCCTCTCCGATCACATCGGCCCAACTTGGCCTGAATGAGGATGACGATGCGCAAGGATCACAGCGCGCCGGAAGGCGTCGCGCACACGCTCTGGATCGACAGCCGGAGCCTCGAGGGCAACCTCCTTGGCGACCCCTCGCGCCGCCGGGTCGACGTCTATGTCCCAGCCGGTCACGATGGACGCGGGCTGCCGCTCCTCGTCGATCTCGTGGGCTATACGGCGGGCGGGCCAGCTCACACGAACTGGAAGAACTATGGCGAGAACGTTCCCGAGCGGCTCGATCGCCTGATCAGCACGGGCGCGATGCCCCCGGCCGTCGTGGCCTTTCCCGATTGCTTCACGCGGCTGGGCGGCAACCAATACGTCGACAGCGCCGCCATAGGAGCCTGGGAGACTTTCCTGATCCACGAGATGCTGCCCTTTGTCGAGGAGCGCTTCCGCTGCGGGGGCGACGGACGCCGGGGCGTCTTCGGCAAAAGCTCTGGCGGTTACGGGAGCCTCGTTCATGCATTGCGGCATGGGGGTTCGGTCTGGTCGGCGGCGGCGTCCCATTCCGGCGATGTGGGCTTCGAGTTTCTCTATCATCTGGGCGAGTTCGCCGGAGCCCTGCGCCACCTCGTCGACCACGGCATGTCCATCGAGGCGTTCATCCGCAAGTTCGAGGCGGGGCCGAAAGCCAAGGATGCCGACTGGCACACCATGATGATTCTGGCGCAGGCCGCGACCTTCGACCCGGACCCGAGCCAGTTCTATGGTGTCCGGTTGCCGGTCGACCTCCACACGGGCGAGATCATCGAGGAGCGCTGGTCAAACTGGCTGCGATGGGACCCGCTGCGCATGGCGGACGATGCCAAATACCTCGACAATCTGCGCCGCCTTAAAGTGCTGTACGTCGATTGCGGCGATATCGACCAGTACAACATGGTGTACGGCTCGCGCATCCTGCACCGGAAACTCGAGGCCGCCGGCGTTCCCCACATCTACGAGGAATTCCACGACAACCATTCGTCCGTGGATTACCGGATGGACACCAGCCTGCCGCTTTTGGCGAAGGCGCTGGCGTAGGAAATCGTGCGGGATCCACCGTCATTCCGGGGCGGCCCACAAAGCCAAGCCTGGAATGACCGAGCGGAGCCTCACGCGCCGCCCGGCTCGTCCTCGGTCGGCAGTTCACAGTGGTTGTGGATATGGATCGCCGCCAGAGCGGCATGCCCCATGCCGACCACGATCTGGTCGATGCCGCGCACGATGTCGCCTGCCGCGTAGAGTCCCTTCACGCTCGTCTCGCAATGGTGGTCCACCATCAGGCTGCCTGTGGGATCGTGCTCGGCCCCCAGGGACAACGCCAAGTCGGAGCGATACTTCAAGCCCAGCGCCGAGTAGAGCACGTCGAAGCGGTGTCCCTCGCCATTCACATGAACCGCCGCGATGCGGTCATCCTCCATGTCGAGGCTCTCGACCGGATCCTCCATGACCTTGATACCGTGCTCGTCCAGCTTCGCCTGCTGCTCCGGGCTCAATTTCAGGCGCTGTCCGAGGGTCAAAAGGGTCACGTCATCGGAATAGGTTCGGGCGATGAAGATTGCCTCCCCCATGCCGTGGTCGCCATAGCCGATCACCGCGACCTTACGATCCCGGGATTCGTAGCCGTCGCAGATGGGGCAATACCGGATCAGGCCCCGCTGCACCGCGTTCGGCAAGTCCGGAAGATCCGGCTCGATGTCCACCGAGCCGGTCGCCAGGAGGACGCGGCTCGCGGCGATCTGCCGCGAGCCGCCATCCTTACCCTCGACCACCGCGATGAACCGGTCGGGCTGCCTGCGCAGGCCAGTGACCATGCCCGCTTCGACGCAAGGGCCATACTGGTCGAGATTTTCCCGCTGCCGTGCAAGGATGTCCTTGCCCGAGATGCCGTTGGCGAAAACCGGGATGTTGTGGCTCGTCGGAATCCATGCCGCCCGGGGCGTTCCGCTGTCGACGACAAGGAAGCGGCGTCTCAGGCGCGCCAGGTAAAGCGCCGCCGTCAGGCCCGCCGGCCCTCCCCCGATGATGAGGCAGTCAAGGATTTCGCCGTCGGATGACATGAATGGCCGTACCTCCTGGATGAGACGCAGTAATCCCAACCCACGACGCAGCAAAAAGATCAACGCGATCCACAGGCAAGTCCAGTCGTTCATGCCTCTGGCGGCCGACTTTAACCCCCTCGCAAGGATCTTGGGACCAATCTGCCGCGGTTTAGTAAGGAGTACACGAGATGACGGAATGGCAAGGCCGCAAGCGCGAGCCCATCACCGAAGAACGCCTTGAGCGCGCCGTTGCGGTGCTGGCCCAGATCGTCGAGGAGCACGGTCCCGGCTACGGACCGCTCTACGAGAGCGTGAAGCAGGAGCTCGACGCGTTCCGCAATCTCAAGGCGTCGATCGGCCACAAGGCCGAGCAGCCGGAGCCCCGGCAGGAGCAAACCTCCAGAAAACGGAAGAGCGCTTGAACGAAACTAACCTAAGTTAGCTTCGTTACTCCCTCTGGGTAAGGCCCCGAATGGAGGACGGAATGAACTTAGAGAACATGGATAGCGTGATCACCATCGAAAGCGCGAGCGTCGACCTGGGAGAAGCCTTCCGCAGTCACGCTCAACAGGGAATCACGCGGGCCGCAAGCAAGTACTTCGGACGCCTCAATGCGGCCTCCGTCCATGTCAGCCGGGAGGGAATTCTCTTCCGCTGTACGGTGAACATGCAGATGGGAGCCCTCAAGACGATGAGCGCGGAAGCCCAGGACAAGGACTGCTACGTGGCGTTCAAATCCGCCATGGACAAGGTTGAGAAGCAGCTGCGCCGGGCCAAGCGCGAACTCCGCGAGGACAAGGCGACCCGCATCGACAAAGATGCGACCCTTCGCGACGGCCTGGGTTCCTCATCGCCCGTATGACCTTGCAAATCCAAGCCTTCGTAACCATCTAAGCTTCAAGCCGGTCGCGACTTCTCGCTCGACCGGGGACGGCCACGAGCCAGGACGATGACGCCGGATGTACGCGCATCGTCGGGCCATCGTGGCCGTTGGCGCATTGAGCCCTCATTTACGCCCGAGCTTGGATCGATGAACAACTTGAGGATCGCGGAACCGTCTCCGCAATACCAGACAGCACTTCTCGAAGCCCGCGCCCGCCAGTGTCGCTTCATCGTCTCTGAGGATCTGCGCGACGCCGTATGCTGCGGCGCTCCGACCTCCGAGACCTCGAGCTGGTGCGAGTGGCACAGGCAGATCGTCTATACGCCGAGAAGCGAGCGCGACCGTCGCCGGGCAGCCTGATGCGGACCCGTTGACATAACGGTTCTGCGGCTTAGCTTCCAATGCGAGACCGACAGCGACCATGCCGCATATCCGCCCTTCCCGAACGATGGTTCCGTGAGAAGCGAAAGCGCCCAATCGTGAGTGGGAAGTAAACTTGGGCGCAACACACCCCGACAGCCTCAAATCCAGCACCGGCTTCCTCGTTGGCGGGGGTGACGTCGGCGTGCTCATGCGCGAGCGCGACTGGCACGCCTCCCCCTCTCGGCGAGCCTGCAACCTGGCCCCAGCCCCTGCGAACGCTCGTCGGCGTGATGCTCGGCTCTAGTCAGCCCATGTTCGTTGCCTGGGGGCCTGAAAAGGCCATGCTCTACAACGACGGCTACGCCACCATGCTGGGCCTGCAGCATCCTGCGGCGCTCGGGGCCCGGTTCGAGGACGTGTGGTTTGATATCCTCGACGTCGTGGGCCCAATCATGGACCGTGGCTATGCGGGCCAATCCACCGAGATGGAAGACATCGCCTATGTGATGCACCGGAACGGATATCCGGAGGAAACGCATTTCTCATTCTCGTACACTCCGGTTCGGGACGATACGGGTGCGGTTGCGGGAGTTTTCTGCGTTTGCTCCGAAACGACGAGCCGGGTTCTGGCGGAAGCCCGACTTGCGTCCGAGGTCAAACGGCAGCGCCGGCTGTTCGAACGTGCGCCCGGCTTCGTGGCAATCATGAGCGGTCCAGACCATGTGTTCGAGTTCGTCAACGATGCCTTTGCCCGCATCGTCGGTCCACGCGATTTCATCGGCCGCTCCATCCGCGCCGTATTCCCGGACATTGAGGACCAAGGAGTCTACGAACTGCTCGATAGGGTCTACTCGACCGGGGAGCGCTTCGTGGCGGACCAGATGGCTCTCACATTTCAGCCCTCAGCCGATGCCCCAGGAGAAGAGCACGTTCTCGACTTCATCTACGAGCCGATGATGGACGAATCCGGTCAGGTGACCGGCATCTTCGTGCAAGGCTACGAGACGACAGGGCAGGCCCTTGCTGAAGCGGCGCGGCATGCGAGCGAAAAGAGACTTCGGCAGATTGCCGACAATCTCCCGGTTCTCATTGGGTACGTGGACGCCGAACGCCGCTACCGCTTCAACAACAGGGCCTACCTGACGTGGTTCGGGCGACCGCCGGAGGACCTGTACGGATTGCATCTGCGCGACGCCGCCGGCTCCGAAGCCTATGACATCGTCAAACCCTATATCGACGCCGCTCTCGCAGGGCGGAGAAGCATCCATGAATGGTGGGCGCCGTTCAACGGTCGCTGGCGCTTCGTGAGATCGGAATACATTCCCGACCACGCGGAGGATGGAACCGTCAATGGCTTCCATGTCCTTGCGTCCGACCTGACAGAATACAAACGGTCGGGGGATGCCCTCATCCAGAGCGAAGCCCGGCTCCGCCTCGCAATCGACGCTGGACGGATGGCCATCTGGGAGATCAACCTCCTGACCGAGGCCATCGTCGGGTCGGGAGACCTCAACGAGCTCTTCGGCTTCCCGCCGGACGCGACCCCCTCCCTGGCCGAGTTCCGGGCCCGCTACCTCCCCGGGGAGCAGGAGCGGATGCAGGACGCCTTGCAGGCCGTGTTGAAGAAGGGTGAGCGGTTCATCGAAGTGGAGACCGGGTGCATCTGGCCTGACGGAACGGTCCGCTGGCTTCTGATGCGCGGCGAACTCTACCTCGCCGAGGATGGGCCCCCCACGAAGGTGGTGGGCGTTCTGCTCGACATCACGGAGCGCAAGCGTGCCGAGGATCACCAGCAGCTGCTCATCCATGAGCTGAACCACAGGGTCAAGAACACGCTCGCAACGGTTCAGTCGATCGCCTCCCAGACATTGCGGAACGCGGGCTCGACCGCACAGGCCCAACGGGACCTCGAGGCACGCCTCCTCGCCCTGTCGCGCACCCATGACGTGCTCACCCGCGAGAATTGGGAAGGTGCGTCCCTGCGCGAGATCGTCGCCCAGGCTTTCGAGCCGTTCAAAAGCTACGGCAGGGAGCGCCTTCACTATCGGGGGCCGGAGGTCCGGCTTGTACCCCGCACGGCGCTGGCGCTGTCCATGGCGCTCCATGAGCTTGCCACCAATGCGGCGAAGTACGGTGCTCTTTCCGATACGACAGGCCGATTGTCCCTGACCTGGTTCGTCGATAGAACCCACGCGCCACGCCTTCATCTGCGCTGGGAGGAGATGGACGGTCCCCCGGTGAAACGTGTGGCCCGACGGGGCTTCGGATCGCGGCTGATCGAACGCACCTTGGCTCAGGACCTCGATGGCGACGCGAAGATCAACTTCGCCCCCACGACGGGCGTCGTCTGCACCGTTGATGCTCCACTGGCGGCCTGACGCCGAACCGAAAGCAGCGCCTATTCCACGGCCCGCAAAAGGACCGCAATGCCGTCGTGGTCCCCTGTGGTGACCTTCGGATCAGCCACCAGGGCGCTGTCCAGATTTACAAATCCGCTCACCTTGTATCGGGTCCTGTGATGAAGGTTCTGGGTGAAGTCGTCTCGCGCCCGGTTGAACGACGCGTAACGATGCCCCGGTGATCGGAACGGATCCACCTCCTCCCGGCTGAAAGCGCCCGTGAACACGTAGGCTTGGCCTGCCTGGTGGGGGCCGAAGATCCGGCCGTGGTTGTTGTTCACCTCGAAGATGTCGTTGGAGAAGGCGTCGTCCCGCCCCTGCGGAAGCTGCTCATAGAGCCTGCCGCCGATATAGCCCTGGTATCCGGCGGAATGCCCGAACCGGATCGGATAGCCAGCCTGCGCGGCCGCCGCCAAAAGCCTTGCCTTGGCATCCTCCACGCCCGTTGCGGCCTCGTCGACGATGATCACGTTGATCGGCTCGCGAAGGTTCTTTCCCTCGTAGATCTGACCGAGCCAGTCGGCGGCCGCGCCGCGCCGGGTCAGCATCCACTTGCCGATGTCCGGCAGACCCTGCGGCGCCGCGACGTTCTGGCCGCTGGCCCACTCGGTTTCAGCCCCCTGGCTTGCTTCTGGCGCTTGCTGAGCGCGGGAAGATGGGGCGGCTGCCAGGACCGCCAGGCCGATCAGGAGGATGCTGTAGCAACGGGCGACCATTCCTGCCTCCAAACTGCCCAGGTTGCCGATCGTTTGCCGCCATCTGGATATTGGCCCAGGAAGGCGGCGGCCGTTCGTGCTAGGGCTCCTGATCAGCTTAACGGATCAGAACCCACTCGCATGGCCTTTTCGCTTTCAATCATGCTCATTCTCGGTCTCACCTTCGTGCTTGCCGGCATGGTCAAAGGGATGATCGGCCTTGGGCTTCCCACGGTGGCGATCGGACTCCTCGTGCTGGTGATGACGCCGGCCCAGGCAGCCGCCCTTCTCGTGATTCCGTCGCTGGTCACCAATGTCTGGCAGCTCATGGCCGGCCCCAGCGTCACAGCCATTGGCAAACGCCTCTGGCTGATGATGGCAGGGATCTGGATCGGAACCTTTTTAGGCATTGGACTTCTGACCGGGCCTGATCCGGGCCCGGTCATCGGGGGGCTGGGCGGCGCCCTCATCGTCTATGGAACCATCGGTCTGCTCGGAGTGCGCCTGACGACGGCGGCAGGCGCCGAGCGCTGGCTGTCTCCGCTCGTTGGGGCCGCGACGGGAATCGTCACAGGAGCCACGGGCGTCTTCGTCATCCCGGCCGTCCCCTATCTCCAGTCGCTGGGGCTCGGGAAGGACGAGCTCGTGCAGGCCCTTGGCCTGTCCTTCACGGTCTCCACCCTCGCCTTGGCAGCGGGCTTATGGCACCGGGACGCCCTTCCGCTTGCGGATGTGGGCCTGTCGGTGCTCGCGGTCGCGCCGGCCCTTGCGGGCATGGTGGCCGGACAACACATCCGCAACCGCGTTAGCCCACAGGCCTTCCGGACCTGCTTCTTCGCAGGCCTCGTCGTCTTGGGCGGGCATCTGGTGTTTCAGGCTTGGGGTTAACGCCGATGACTATGGGCTGTGGGATGAGGTCACCCCAATCAGGGGAGGATCAGGGCACGAGCACGCCGGAGGGATTGGGACGGCAGACCGGCACTGCCTTGGTGACGCAGGGATTACCACAGCACAAGCCCACAACGGGATACGAGGCGGGCCTTGGGTTCGTTCTGCCAAAAATCGGCGCTCCACCTACTGGGTTCGTTCTGCCAAAATCAAGCTTCCGCGTCACCCGCAGCCGAGGCGTGCCCGTTGAGCGCATTCAGAGCCTTGAGGGCGGTGCGCCGCCGGGATAAAGCGCGGCGCTCATACCGTTCCAGTTTCTCGAGGCAGGCCCAGCTCAACCGGAGTTGCTGTGCGTGCTGTTTCGCCGCCTGTTGCGCCTCGTGGTACTCCGTTTTTATCTGCCGAATCCGGTTCGTGACCTGATACTCCTCAAGGGCGTAAGCATCCCAGAGCCTGGACATCCCGGGTCCGCCGCCCTGATCATAGGCGCGGGACATCGCACGCTTTATCGGCGGACGCGGCAGTGACGGGAGGGACAGCATTCGTTTCTCAACGGGTGGCGGTGGCGACTCATCCAGCGCACTCATCAGGTCTCCGAACACCTGAGTCCGTGCCTTGCGTACGCGAAGGACGTCGATCGCCGCCTCGGCCACACGGGTTGCAGCCTCCTGGATGAGAGGGTTGACACTCCCCGCGGCAATCTGCTCGCTCAACCGCGCCATTTCCTGCGCCAAGGCAGGCAGAGCGGAGACCGGAACAGCAAGACGATGCTTGGCCGCATTGTGACGCGAGGAGGCTTTGCCCGCGGCCGTGCGCGGGCCGGTGCTGCGCTGTGCATTGGCCCGATTGGCGGCCATCTTGTGCGATGAGGTCATGGGTGTGCAGCCGTCAGCCAGGAGATCTGATGTCCCCGTGTGGGGTTACCGCGCCGGCCGCGCGAAGCCGGCGCGCGAACGCGTCGCGACGGCGATCGATTTCCTGAAGAACCTTGCTCCGACGGGCATCCGCGCCTGCGATCATGCGCTCGATCGCGCCGATCTCGTTTAGCTTGTCGACGAGAGCCTGCGCCATGATCATATCCCAGTCCGTGCCACGGCGGGCCAGGACCCTCCCGACTTCGGCCACGGCCTGGTCATCCCCGTCAGCGAAGCCCTTCAACAGGTCCGGGAGCGTGAACACCCGGATGCCATCAATCAGCCCTGCGTCCTCGATGCGCAACAGATTGGCCAGGACCACCCTCGCCGCACTCATCAAAAGGCTGGCCTGAGCCCGCCTCAAGCGCATCGTTTCCCATCTCAGGTCGACAATGTCTTTGACCCACAAGGTCTCGATGATGTCTCCAGGCTGTACGGTAATGGAGACCTTCCGCAGGAAGTCATCGTAGTCTTGCTCGCTCTCGCCAAGCGCAAGCGGCCGCTTGGCAAAGAGCATTCCAAGATTGTTCAGGGTGGTCAGAATGTCATGGCCCGGCGGGTGGCGTTTGATGCGCGCATCCTGGTACACGGGTGGTTGCGGGCGAGCGGGGGTGTTGTCGGCGGTCATCACGAACTCCTGTCTGTCCTCCCTGCGGCCGAAGGCGGCTTGATCACGGCAATCCACCTTGCAGTCAGGCCAGTGCACCGACGCGAGGGAGAAGCCGTTGATGGTGAGTTCAAGCTGCGGTTTCGATCCTCGGGAACTGCGGTAGTAGCAATTGACAGAAGCTTGCGTGGTGAGACGCTCCGTTGAGTTCAGGTTCGTTCAATTCCGCAGGATGCCGAATGGTGCGCAAGAGGGTCTGCTAGGACGATCCCCCGAGGTGATGAGGGGGCCGATTGCTGGAACCTGTGGGCCAGCAGCACGGGCCACGAGAGATGAGCTGATTTTTATGTTTTGTTATATCGTATAATAGTTGATCGCGGGGCCATTAGACAGGCTGTCTGTTTCAGCACCCGTTTTGTGTGGGGTGGTCTGACAAACCCACATTCCTGACTTCGGGTGGGGTTAAGCATTTTGAATGCCAAGGCAGCAACCACAGCATCAGAAGATGAAGCTGCGGGGCTGGAGCTTGAGAAAGGGAACGCATGCTCTGCTCGGCTCAGGGGTGGGATAAGATAGAGGTATAACGCTCCTCCAGAGTTACCGGATGAAGTTCCCCGGGCGTACCCTTCACTGGCAGGGCATTGTTCTTGGGAAGGCTGCCATAACAGGTCGATGCGCCCGGACGAGACATGTCAGTTGGGCTGGGGCCTATGTCGATGAGATCGTCAGGTCTCTGAGCGTTGCACTTGAGCACACAGTCCCGCATGATCAGCCCCGTCAGATCGCCAGTCTGCGTCGCCATCGTGCGCGTGCAACCATCTTCAATGCCGCCAACGCGAGAAGTCGTTGAGCTTCGAGAGCAGCAGAGGCAGCAGAGTTTGATGTGTTACCCATCGGTGACGGGCATGCGCGCTTTTACGGCGTATAAGCCTCACGCACATCCATCACGACCACTGTGCTCCTGAGAAGGAGTGGGGTGGCATTCGGGGGCAGCCCAATGCATACACAGCACACGGACGAAGCCGAGCCGTCGGTGAGTGATATCTCCGGATGGCTCGCAGCGATTCGAGAGCGCCGGGCGACGATTGGCATCATCGGTCTGGGCTACGTGGGGCTCCCGCTGGCGCTGACCACCGCAAAGGCCGGGTTCAAGGTGCTGGGTTTCGACATCAACCTAACGTACGTCGATCAGCTCAACCGGGGCGAGAGCTACATCCAGCATATCTCATCGGATCACGTGGCCGAGGCCCTAGCGCGAAAGCGCCTTGAGGCGACAACGGATTTCGAGCGCTTGGATGAGCCCGATGCCATCCTGATCTGCGTGCCGACGCCTTTGACGAAGCACCGCGAGCCTGATCTCTCTTTTGTTGAGAGCTCCGCCCGGATGATTGCGCGACGCTTGCGCCCGGGGCAGTTGATCGTTCTTGAATCGACCACGTATCCTGGCACCACCGCGGAGGTTCTCAAGCCCATCTTCGAGGCCACTGGGCTGACGAGTGGAACAGACTTCTTCCTGGCGTTCTCGCCGGAGCGCGAGGATCCGGGCAACCCGGCGTTCAGCACCTCGACCATCCCGAAAGTGGTCGGCGGCGATGGTCCCGCGGCGCTGGCGCTGGCCGACGCCCTGTACAGCCAACTGGTCGTCCAAACCGTGCCGGTCTCCTCGGCGGCGACGGCCGAGGCGGTGAAGCTGACCGAGAATATTTTTCGGGCCGTGAATATCGCCCTCGTGAACGAGCTCAAGGTTGTCTATGCGGCCATGGGCATCGATGTCTGGGAGGTCATTGATGCTGCCAAGACTAAGCCCTTTGGCTTCATGCCGTTCTATCCGGGGCCGGGCCTCGGCGGGCACTGCATCCCGATTGACCCCTTCTATCTCACCTGGAAGGCGCGCGAATACGACATCACGACCCGGTTTATTGAGCTGGCGGGCGAGATCAACACCCGCATGCCCTACCACGTGGTCGACCGGCTGGCCGAAGCGGTTGATCAGACGGGCCGAGCCTTTTCAGGGTCCCGCATTCTGATTGTTGGCATTGCGTATAAAAAGAATGTTGGCGACATGCGGGAAAGCCCCTCGCTGAAGCTCATCGAGCTGATCGAGGCCCGCGGGGCCCAAGTGGATTATTTCGATCCATACATTCCGGTGATCCCAGTGACCCGTGAGCACGCGGGGCTGGCGGGGCGGTGTTCGGTGGACCTGAATGCGGCGACGCTTGCGGCCTATGATGCAGTGCTCGTGGCAACGGATCATGACACCGTTGATTATCGGCTCATCGCTGATCACGCCAGAGTCGTGGTCGACACACGCAACGTTTTCCAAAGGGCCGGCATTCACAGCGACCGGATCGCCAAGGCTTAAGCCTATCGGCGCGATCGGAGCAATCGGTCCTGCGTCGGAAACGATAAGCGGAGGCAGGAAGCTCTTGATCCATATTCACATGATAGGCGCGATCTGAACGTGTCTTGGAATCGCGGTTCTAGAGCATCGGACGGTTTGTCGGACCCGCTCGGATTCCACCTCTGCCCGGGGGAGAGGGGTAGGACGTCGTGGATCCGCCTTTTCGTCCGATGCTCTAGATCACAAAGAAATCCAACGCCCCGACATTGTCGGGGCTTCCAAGAAGCGTTGCAAACTGGATCTGCCCAGTGCCTCCTGCTCCGTCAGGATCAAAATACAAGGCGCCAGTGGTATCGTTGTAGATGATCCGGTCATCGTTATCGACGGCGGCCGCGCCGATACGGAAGGCGCTGTCCGTCAGTGCTCCGGCGGAGAGACCCGTGAACACACCATTGTCTAGCTGAATCGTGTCGAAGAGCACCTGGAACCTGACCGTATCGAAATTTCCTGCATCCAAGGCCGTACTGAAGATAAATGTGTCGAAGCCAAACCCGCCGCTGAGCATGTCGGCCCCGAGCCCGCCATTCAGGTGGTCGTTTCCGCGCTCCCCCGATAGGTGGTCGTCTCCTGCGCCGCCGTTCAGCCGGTCATTGCCGGATCCAGCGAGCAATCGATCATTGCCGGTGTTGCCACCCAGCCCATCGTCCCCAGAGCCGCCACGCAGAAGGTCATCGCCGGCCCCACCATTCGAAGTGTCATTGCCAGAGCCGCCGTTGAGCCGGTCATTACCGGGGCCGCCGCTCAATCGGTCATTGCCGGCGCCGCCGTTCAATTCATCATCACCTGTATTGCCATTCAGCCTGTCGTTGCCCGCATCGCCATCTAACCGATCATCGCCAGCATCGCCGAAAAGTTGATCATTGCCACCCAATCCTGGGAGGAAGTCATTATCCGCCGTTCCCTGGACGACATTGTCTTGGTCATCTGCAAGGGTAACCCACTGACCGCGGATCTCGCCTCCTGAGAAGGCTGTCGTGTGGACATTGAAGTAGAGGCTAACATCTGACCCGACCAGCGCTGAGCCGAGTTGATTTGCAAAGGTTGAGATTGACCCAGTGGCTGGGTCAGTTGTTTCCCACCGGCCACTGACCGTCCATGACCCATCGGCATTGGGGACAATCAGCAGATCGTCAGTATCATGAGGGGGGCTGATTTGGCCAAACACGACAGAGCCATTCATGCCCCTAGCTGCATTGTGGACGTGATGGCTCGTGACGTCGTCAGCCGTAGTGGCTGTTTGCCCAGACAGGCCGAGCGCTGGTCCAAAATCCAGGCCGGTGTAGCGGATGGAGTAGGTCGCCGCGACCGCAACTGGATCAAAAATGACAGTGCCTATGCCGCGCGCGGTGGAGCCGCTAGGTGGGACTTCTTGATCACCAGTGAGGGCAATGCGAAATGCTGTGGCCATGATCTTTCCTCCCGAACGTGCTATCAGCCTCGGAGTGAAGAGCTCATGTGACCAAGGGCCTGCTCAGATGACCCATTCTGCTCGGAGAACTTCAAGTCAGGCCTTTGATCCTCCTGGAGCTCGCGACGACTTTACGCCCAGTCAAAAGTCGCGCCTAGAGGCGCTTATCCTTATGTGCCTGAGCCCCATCCCACCGGTGTAGACCCTAGAGCATCGGACGGTTTGTCGGACCCGCTCGGATTCCACCTCTGCCCGGGGGAGAGGGGTGGGACGTCGTGGATCCGCCTTTTCGTCCGATGCTCTAATCAACTGTGCGAGGTAGCTTTGGCCCGACCTGGGATCGTGCCTGCAGTGTTTGTCACGATTGCGCCTGCTTGCATACTTGACGGCGCACCTTGGCTTTGATCCCAAGACGGGCAACCTCAGGATCACAGCCGTCTGCTACAGGCTGAAGGAGTCAGCCTGCCCATCATCAGCAGCAGGCTTCGAGACAAAGCCAGTGGCGGCTAGATAGGTTCGACCCGGTTGCGGGGTGAAAGGTGGCCCGGCGCCGACTCCGTAAGGGTCAGGCCGGGTCATGGCTTCAGGGCGCGCTGTGGAGGCATGGAGTTCATTCTGCCAGATTCAGCCTACCCTCGCCGTTCGTGCCTGATATGTGCTCCATGAGGACATCCAAGGCCTTCATTGCGGTGCGTTGCCGTGACAGGGCGCGGCGCTCATAGCGGGCAAACCGCTTGAGCTGCTCCCACTGGGAGGCACGCTGCCTGGCACGCTGTTTCCTCTCGGCCCGGCGCTGCTTGATCTGCTTGACCTCAGAGTCATAGGCGCACTCGGCCATAATCTGGGCAATCTCGGTCTCTTGCTGTTGCCGATGCGTTCCATCGAGGTACGCTCGCACGTACATGGCTTGCGTATACCTGACTTTGATCGGCCGAGCGGGCATGAGCTCCTCCTCCGAGGGTAGCTCATGGAAGTCAGGATCCGCCGAAATTTGGTGCAGCAACTCACGCCGCGCCTGGCGGACACGGCGACCGTCAACCGCCGCCTCCACCACGCGCACGGCGGCCTGAAGCATATCGGGGTGATCGGCCGCAGGTCCGGCCATCCTCCGAGCGAGATCGAGGATTTCCGGCGCCAGGTCCGGAAGCGCAGAGGCCGGGATTGCGAGGCCGTGCCGGCGGGCGTTGCGGCAAGACTGAGTCTTGCCCGCGGCTGAGCGTGGGCCGGTGCTGCGCTGCGCGTTGGCGCGGTTGGCGGCAGCTTTTCTGGATGATGACATCGATGGGTGGCCTCTTATCCCCTTGGAAACGAGCGGTCGCTCCGTGGGGTCGCCTCCATGATTTGCAGTCGCTGACGGGCGTAGCCTTCTCGACGGCGCTCGAGATTGCCGATCGTCTTATCGTGGCCCGCAATGTTGCTCTCGGCCATGCGGTCGAATTGCTCCAGCTTGTCGAGTTTGTCCGACAATGCCTTCGCGCGGATGGTGTCCCAGTCGAGCCCACGGTCCTTGAGAGCCTTCTCGACGGTGGCGGTTGCAGCCTTGTTCCCGGCCCACCATTGATCGACGGCGCGATCACTGAGTTGAAGCAGGCGCTTGACGGCGGTCTTCTGCGCCTCTGCGATGAAGCCGGCTTTGATGCGTTTGTAGAGCAGCGTATCCCAGATGCGATCGACGATCTCTTTGACCCAAAACGCTTCGATCGGATTCCTCGGCTCCAACGTTGCTGTCACTTGGGACAGGAGTTGGTCGTAGGCGGTGTCGTCCTCACCCAGAAGTCGGGGACCTCTGGCAAAAAGGGGCCCCAAATCCTGGGGATGAAACAGGGGGACCTCAGCGGGCCGCCACCCGATGCGCTCGTCATCGGAGGAGGCCGACAGTGTGCGGAAGCTTGGTTCGGTCGACATCGTGGCAGTAACTTTCCTGCGGTGCTTGCCCGACGACGTGTCGGGCATTCTGGTCACGAGGGGGCTTGGGCTGGCGGTTGCAGCTTGTGTGCTCCCGCGGGCCAGGTCCGGCGCCTCTCCATGTTGAGAGCAAGAATACCAACGGGGAGTTCCCTCCGCCGCTGTGGATTACGCATATTTTCAGCAGATTGAATGGCAGTCCGTTTGTGCGGGATGTCGGATTTCAGGCAGTCCACCTGTGACCGATACAGTCAATGATGAGCGCGTTCTGTCGATAACGCTGGCAGAAGTCGGTTCCTTGAAGATTCCCTGTGGCAGTTCATCAAGCCAACGGTTGAATATAAAGCTGGAGGTTGTTGGCTCGCGTGGGTTCGGAAACAACTGCGGACTGCGAATGAGGGCTATGGCAACAGAACGTGCGGCTCGGCTCTACATGCGGCACCGGAGAAGTTTTGGTGCTTACATAGCACTAAGCTGCCGCACGAAGCAGGACAGGCGTTCATGGCTGTAGGGCAGCTAGATTTCCACCAACTGGGCAATTCGTTCAAGTTGCGAGTCGACAGTCGCGCCTCCGGCTAATCGCGGGCGCAACCGTCGAGGCACCGGATTTGAACGCTTTACCAGTGCCTTGTCGATTGGCACAACGGTAGTTCCTGGCAGACGGCTGAGTGTTCAGCCTTCGCTTTGGCTTATGTGGATTGGGTCGCGCAAGCGAACACCAGGTCCGCCCCCATTCCCTGAGATGAACTGAACACCAGCCTCCTCTACGGCCCGAGACAGAGCTGCGAGCGTGGGACCATGAGCATTCATCGGGCCAGGCTTGGCTTCTAACCGTTTGATTGTCGGGAGCGATACACCAGACGCGGATGCTAGATCCTTCTGCTCCCAGCGTAATAAGGCGCGGGCAGCTCGGATCTGCTCACTGGTTAACATCGTAAACACCCCCAGGCACTATTTAATCCCTCAGGTATTGACAAAAGCAACAAAAATGATACTCTAGGTATTGTAGAACCTGAGGTAAACCATGTCCCACCATCACCAAACTACCTTGCCTACTACACGAGATCTTCACTGTCTCAGAGCTGTTGCGCAGCGTGGCAATCTTTTGTGGCTTATTCCTCTGCGATCGCCAAGTGCTCCGATGCAATCAAGGCTGCATAGGTTGGCTCCCGTGCAGACGAAACCAGCGTTGATGAGGGCTTCGTCGTTGCCCGAGCATGGAAGGGAAGAACTGCTGAGGCCTCCTTTCAAAGGCGGGGCACTGAAATGAGACGAGCCCCGCAAACCCGCTCTCGTAGAGGGCAAGCTGAACTCCAAGGCACTCAACCCAGCACAGCCCCCTTGACTGTAGCCTCCTTGGGCATGCGCGTGCGCTTGATCCGGGCTGACCAAGATCGGGACCGTCAGCTCGCGGACCTGATTGCCTCCTGTGAGACCTTGCGCGCGCAATGGGAACTCCTGTTTCGACGCATTATCGACTGTCTGGACGACGACGACCGAAAAGGCCGCGGCCGTAACGACTCATCGTCACAATCTAACTCATGACGGAGCCGTGCCATGTCAATTGTTGAGGTTGAGGATACAACGACGACAGTGCGCCGGAAACTTACTCCCCACCGTCGACTTCAGGTGTGGGAGAAGACAGGCGGCACGTGCGTGCTGTGTCAACGGAGGATCGACGGCCCCCGCGAGCGTTGGATTGCCGAGCATATTCGAGCGCTGGAACTCGGTGGCGCCGATGATCTGGACAATATGGGGCCCGCGCATGAGGAATGCGCTTTGGTCAAAACTCAAGACGATCACCGACGAGCGGCAAAGGCCAAACGTCAGAAGATCCAGTACATCGGGGCCGAGGCCCCCAAGAGGCCCCTGCCCTTTGGCAAGGGTAGCCCTTGGAAGCGGAAGATATCCGGCCAGATCATTCTGCGAAGAGGAGACAGATAGGCTTAAGCCTGCTCTGCGATGGTTGTAAGGTACTGGCCGTAGCTGCTTTTGGATAGCTCACGTGCTAACTGAAGCATCTGATCCCGGTCGATCCAACCCAAATTATACGCGATCTCCTCTGGGCACGCGATGCGGAAACCCTGGCGCTTTTCAAGAGCGCGCACGAACTCTGCTGCCTCGACGAGAGAGTCAGGGGTTCCTGTATCGAGCCAAGCGAAGCCACGGCCCATGCGCTGTACATTGAGCTGTCCGCGCTCCAGATAGGCGCGGTTAACGTCCGTGATCTCAAGCTCACCTCTCGCTGAAGGCTTGAGCCTCGCGGCAATGTCGACGACTTGGGCGTCATAGAAATAGAGGCCCGTCACTGCCCAATTCGACTTTGGTTTCGCGGGCTTCTCCTCAATTCGCATCGCACGTCCGCTTGGATCGAACTCGATGACGCCGTACCTCTCCGGATCGGTGACGTGGTAGGCAAAGACTGTTGCGCCGGTTTCCTGCCTGCGGGCAGCCTGCATGAGCTCCGGCAAACCATGACCGAAATAGACGTTGTCGCCGAGGATGAGTGCGGATCGTCCGCCCGCTACGAAATCAGCGCCGATCACGTAAGCCTGCGCCAACCCCTCCGGCTTCGGTTGTTGGGCATAAGACAACTGCAGCCCCCAGCGCTCTCCCGTGCCCAACAGCTGCTGGAACTTTGGGAGATCGTCCGGGGTCGAGATGATGAGGATATCGCGCACGCCGGCCAGCATCAGCGTGGTGAGCGGGTAGTAGATCATCGGCTTGTCGTAGATCGGCAGCAGCTGCTTCGATGTCACATAGGTCATCGGATGCAGCCGCGTGCCGGAGCCGCCCGCCAGAATAATGCCCTTCATAGGTGAGTCTCCTGAGGCCGAGCCTCATCGATGAGGCGCTTGACGCATGGTTTGAGAGAGGTTTGCCAGATTGGAAGCGCAACCCTGTGGATGTCGGCAAGCTTCGAGCAGTCAAGGCGCGAATTGGCTGGCCGCATGGCCGGTGTCGGATAGTCGGCTGTTCCGATAGGCCGCACCTGCGCGCTGGGACCACCCAGCCGGGCAGACTGCAGGAAGATCTCGGCTGCGAATTCCGCCCACGATGTGAAGCCCGATCCAGTCATGTGGAAGACGCCACGTAGGCTAGACTCGTCCGGTCGTGTGAGGAGATTGAGACCGACCGCGATAATGCCATCTGCGATGTCAAGAGCACTCGTCGGTGATCCGTGCTGATCGGAAACGACCGTGACGTTGTCTCGCTCGCGAGCCAGTCGAAGCATGGTTTTGACGAAATTCCGACCGAAGGGACTGTAGATCCAGGCAGTCCGAAGAATGATGTGGTTGGGAGTTTTCGATGCAACGGCCAACTCGCCCAGAAGCTTTGAGGAGCCATAAGCCCCAACTGGACTGGGCTCGTCGCTCTCGCGATATGGCCGGTCGGATGCTCCGTCGAAGACATAGTCTGTAGAGAGATGGATAATGGGCACCTTCATGGCGGCCGCCGCCCCGGCGACACTTCCCGCACCGATACCATTGATCGCATTTGCCAAATCGGGCTCGGCCTCCGCCTGATCTACGGCCGTGTAGGCCGCGGCATTTACGACGAGATCTCCTCCGGTTTCGACAATTATATCCTCGATGCCCGAAGGATTGGCTAGGTCGAGCTGAGGGCGACCTAAAAGAACCGCTTTCGCGCCTAAAACAGGAGCACGCTCGGCGAGGGCGCGAGCCACCTGACCTTCTCTACCGATGACAATGAAGCGCACGCGATTCCATCCTTAGGGAAAATAGGGCAGAAGCTCGGCAAGGAGTGGATTTCTCGTGTCTTTGTCGGACAAGATCGCCTGTTGAGCATCCACTGGCCACCTAATGCCAAGTGCCGGATCGTCCCAAGCAAGGCCGCGATCGTGTTCGGCCGAATACGGTGCTGTGACTTTGTAGTGCACCTCGGTGTTAGGCTCCAGCGTGCAGAAGCCGTGCGCAAACCCTCTGGGTATCAGAATCTGGCAGCTGTCATCACCAGATAGTTCGATCATAATATGTTGGCCAAAAGTGGAGGATGCCTGCCGCAGATCTAGAGCGATATCAATGATGCGGCCGTGCCCGACGCGGACAAGCTTGGCCTGCGCAAAGGGCGGGATCTGGAAGTGCAGTCCCCTCACGGTCCCGGCCTTTATGGAGTGTGAGAGATTATCCTGGACAAACTCACACTCTAGTCCCGCCGCAGCGAAAGCCTGCTGGTTATAGGTTTCCACAAAGTGCCCACGTAAATCCGTGAACTTTTTCGTGCGAATGATCTTCACGTCCGGTAGTGCGGTTGGCTCAACTTCAACCACGTCAGGCTCTCTCCTTGAACGAGATAGTGCGAAATTTCGATGAGATGCTAACAGAACAGATTACGCGACTATCGCTACACCTTGTCCAAGTCGCTCGCCCCGGTATCCGCCGGAGCGGACCCTCTCCCACCACTCGCGATTAGCCAAGTACCATTCCACAGTCTTGCGAAGACCAGATTCAAAGGTCTCGATTGGCCGCCAGCCGAGATCACGCTCTATCTTCGAAGCATCAATAGCGTAGCGCAAGTCATGACCGGGCCGATCCGTCACATAGGTGATCAGACGGCCGCGCGGGCCGAATGTCTTATCTGGCACCAACTCATCGACCAGTGCGCAGATGGTACGCACAACATCGATATTTTTGCGTTCGTTGTGGCCACCAATAGCATAGATTTCGCCCGGACGGCCATGCTCGGCCGCCAGGATCAGAGCCCGTGCGTGGTCATCAACATAAAGCCAATCACGAACATTTTCGCCCTTACCGTAGACAGGAAGAGGCTTGCCTTCGATAGCATTGAGGATCGTCAGCGGAATGAGTTTCTCGGGGAAATGGTAGGGCCCGTAATTGTTGGAGCAATTCGTGATGAGGGTTGGTAAGCCGTAGGTGTGGTGCCAAGCCCTCACGAAATGGTCGGACGCAGCCTTCGATGCCGAATAGGGTGAGCTTGGCTGGTAGGGATATTCTTCATGGAAGAAGCCGTCATCACCAAGAGACCCGAACACCTCGTCGGTCGAGATATGATGAAAGCGAAAAGCGGCTTGACGTTCGGATGAAAGGCCACGCCAGTAAGCTAGGGCGGCCTGAAGCAGGGCATAGGTGCCAACCACATTCGTCTGTAGGAACTCACCGGGCCCATCAATGGACCGATCAACATGGCTTTCTGCCGCTAGGTGCATGACGACGTCAGGGGAGTAAGCTTGAATGATCGAGCGCATCCGCTCGAAGTCAGCGACATCAGCACGCTCGAACCTGTAGCGCGTATTGTTAGCCGCGGGCTTCAGGGAATCCAGGTTGCCCGCATAGGTGAGCTTGTCGACGACCAGAACCTGATGGGACGTATTCCGCATAAGCATACGCACAACGGCCGAGCCGATAAACCCAGCGCCTCCGGTCACGAGAAATCGCTTCATGATGCCCCTGAACGTTTGTCAGTCGTAAAATGACCAAGAGATGCCCCCTTGGAAAATCGGCCGCTTATCACATGCTGTCGTCTTTTCTTCAATACATTGTCTCAAGAGGCACGTCAGATCCCACTCTATCCATCACTGACCGAGGCGGGCTATAAGCTTTAGCATCTACACAGCACCACTATTGAAAACCTGAGTAATACCGGCTCCCCGACGGCTGTGCCGCTTTAGCCATCCGAGCATCGCAGCTTTGGCAGCAAAGCTTGTGCCCCGACCATGGAAGCGTTTCCCGTGTTGACCACCCTGTCCAACCGCAGTTTGGAGGCTCAAATTTCGACTCTCGGGGCTGAGCTCGTCCGCCTCAGAGACGAGGGAGGGCGCGACCTGCTCTGGAGCGGCGATCCAGCACATTGGACGGGACGGTGCCGCTGCTTTTCCCGACTGTCGGCCGTCTCAAAGACGATCGGAGCCTTATTGATGGTTCAGAATTTAGTCTTAGGCGGCACAGGTTTGCGAGGACGTCGCAATTCGAGATCGTGGAAATAGGCCAGGAAAGTTGCTGCCTCAGACTTCGTTCGATCCGCTCCACACTGGATCAGTATCCATTTGAATTCGAACTTGATGTCTCTTACTGGATCAAGAGGCCAAAACTGGTGATCGAGGCAGCGGTCCTGAACGTTGGGAAGGATATCCTGCCTGCTTCCTTTGGCTTCCATCCGGCGTTCCGCTGGCCCCTGCCCTATGGTGCCTTGCGCGACGCACATCAAATCCGATTTGAGCGGCCCGAAACCGAAGCTTTGCCCACACTTGTCGACGGCCTTCTCGGTCCAAGGGTCCGCCCGACGCCTCTCAAGGACCGACTTATGACCCTACGGGACGAGCTGTTTGCCGAGGGAGCACTGATCTTCGACCGGCTTGAGAGCCGGTCGCTTGAGTAAGGCGTCCCGGACCGGCGCTCGATCAGGGTTACCTTCCCTGACATGCCGCATCTGGGGATCTGGACGAAGCCTGGAGCGGGCTTCGTCTGCATCGAGCCATGGCAAGGTTACGCTAGTCCCATTGAGTTCGACGGCCAATTGGGTGACAAGCCA
This sequence comes from Microvirga aerophila, assembly GCF_003332305.1. Lineage (GTDB taxonomy): Bacteria > Pseudomonadota > Alphaproteobacteria > Rhizobiales > Beijerinckiaceae > Microvirga > Microvirga aerophila. The sequence goes on from NZ_QOIO01000028.1 coordinate 56,527, forward strand.
GGGATTGTGCTCATTGGCCCAGGCGATGGACGGCGCTTCTCGATGGACATCAGTATCTCTCCATAACGCCGCTCAGTTCCGTCACCCTCTCCTCGCTGTTAAGGGCTCATGGTGGGGCCCATTTCGAGCTCAAAGCTTTGCGGCCTATTGGGTTACGCCCCTTTAGATAACTGAGAGTCCTGTCACGGCGCCTATCAGAGGATAAAGCCGCCTCTGTTGCGCGGAAGCGGACTGAGATATTGCTCCGATCGCCTTGGCGCCCAGATCGCACTTACTGTTACCGGCCGTAGATGTCTTCGACGCGGATGATGTCGTCCTCGCCCGTGTAGCTTCCCACCTGAACCTCGATCAGTTCGAGCGGGATGCGGCCCGGGTTTGTCAGGCGATGGATTGACCCGATGGGGATGTAGACCGACTCATTCTCGTGCAGCACTACGATGTCCTGGTTCACGGTCACCTCGGCGGTTCCGCGGACAACGACCCAGTGCTCAGCCCGATGATAATGTTTCTGCAAGGACAGGCGCCCACCGGGCTTGACCATGATTCGTTTGACCTGAAAGCGGGATCCCTGGTCAATCCGCTGATACCAGCCCCACGGACGATACATTCGAAGATGCTCGCTCGCCTCCGGGCGCTGCTTGGCCCGCAGGGATACCACAAGCTCCTTCACCAGTTCCGACCGACTGCGCGAGGTCACCAGCACTGCATCAGGCTTGGCCACGACGACAACGTCGTCCAGCCCCACTACGGTGGTGAGGATATCGTCACTGTGAACGAGGCTGTTCCGGGATTCGAGTACTTCCACATTACCGCGCAGGGCATTGCCGGCCTCATCACGGGGAGAGGCATCCCAAAGCGCCCCCCAGGAGCCGATGTCGGACCAATGGAACGAGACCGGCAAGACCCCCGCCCGATCAGTCTGCTCCATGACGGCATAGTCGATCGATGTCTTTGGCGCGAGCTTGAAGGCGTCCTCCTGCAGGCGGATGAAATCGAGATCGATGCTGGCGCGGTCAAGGGCGTCCCGAGCTGCCGCCAGGATCGTCGGCTGGAATTTCTCTAGCTCCTCCATCATGATGTCCGCTCGGAACAGGAAGTTGCCGCTATTCCAGAGGAAGCCCTGGCTGATGTACTCGTGCGCAGTTTCTGCATTGGGCTTTTCCACGAAGCGCTCGACTCGATAAGCGTCGGTGCCTTTGATGGGACTTCCCGGCTTGATGTAGCCGTAGCTGGTCGCGGGATATTGCGGCACGACTCCAAGGGTCATGATTTGACCCCGGCGGGCAGGTTCGATCGCGGCCTGACAGGCGGCTGCGAAAGCCGCTGGATCGTCGATCACGTGATCCGCCGCAATGACGAGGACGACTGTCTCGGGATGGTGGCCGGCGGCATGGCAAGCCGCAACGGCGATCGCAGCAGCGGAATCCCGTTGAACCGGCTCAAGAATGATGTCAGCCTTGACGCCGATCTGCTCCAACTGTTCCGCAACGATGAAGCGGACGTCATTGCTGGAGATGATCGCGGGGCGCTGGAACACATGCGGCGCGCTGACGCGCTGCACCGCGGTTTGGAAGGTGGAGTGCTCCCCCAAGAGGTCGATGAACTGCTTGGGCATGCTGTCTCGCGACGCTGGCCACAGCCGCGTGCCGGAACCGCCGCACATGATCACAGGTAGAATTTGATTGGCGCCCTCGCTCATCGTCGATCCTTTTTTGTCTGTCGGGCGTCCTAAACACCCACTGGGCTGGCGTCAACAGAGGAGCTACGGTATTGCGAGCTGGAGACGCGTGCCGGCCGTCGTCCAGACGGCCGCATTTCTCGTGCAGATATTTTCAGGAATCAAAGAAAGGACGTCGGATCCGTACGTTGGGTGATAGGCTCCACTTGCTATACCATGTTGGTGGCCGAAACCACTCCCAAGGGTTTAGACAAGATCTGACGCTCGGCCAGAACCAATCGGTCTCAATATAGATGCATGACAAAAGTGGGCATGAGCCTCCCCAGAGCTACCGTCAAAGACGGCGAAAAGTTGTTCTCCTTTACTGGGGGCGCCGCGGGGGCGGATCCGAGTTCACCCTGTCGTTGGCTCAGCATTTGCGCCAATCGAGTCAGGAAATCGATGTCGTTCTTTCTCTGGCCCGCCAGAACAATGACATCGAAGGCTTTCGAGCGGCAGGTTTTCCGATTGTGACCTTCGATCGCCCCAGTCTATCGACGCTCTGGAAACAGGCTTGGTCACTTCCAGGCGAATTGAGAGCACACGCAGATACACTGGCATCCGCGAAGCTGGATGCCGTCATCATCACGATGAACGCACCTTTTGCATGGCCATTCGTAAATGTCCTGCAAAGACGTGGCATCAAAGTCTTCTATGTCGCTCACGATGCCGAACCTCATCCCGGTGACTACGCGGTGCTTTGGCAGCGCGTGACTCAGGACCGCCTCATCAAGCGGGCCAATGGGGTCGTAGCCTTGTCGAACAGCGTCGCTAGGCGAATTGACAAGCGCATCCCTGAATCGAGCCGCAAGTTATCGGTGATTCCGCTCGAGACAGCCTATCCGACCAAGCGGCTTCAGCTTCCATACGAAGCCGGCCCCGTTCGGCTTCTCTTCTACGGACGCCTGCTTCCGTACAAGGGCTTGGATCTGCTCGCGAGAGCCTTGGAGGGACTGCGAGCTCGGCCAGGATGGCGTCTTACTATCGCGGGCTCGGGGCCACTCGAGGTTGCGATTAGGCGCTCCTTTGCGGCATGGGAGCAGGTCGACCTGGAACTTGGCTGGATCTCGGATCGGCGCGAGAAGGAACTCCTTTCAAGTCACCACCTGCTGCTTTGCCCCTATGTTGAAGCCAGCCAATCAGGCGTCGTCGCGCAAGCGATGTCCTGGGCCATGCCGAGCCTCGTCATGCCGGCTGGGTCGCTCCCGGAGCAGATTGGGTTCGGACGAGCCGGCTTGGTCGCTCTGACGAAGGATGCCGACGGCTTCCGCCGCTGCCTGCAATCCGTGCTCGAGCGACCGGAGTCTCTCACCGAGCTTTCCCGAACGACGGCCGAATGGCTCGCCGAGCGTCAGGCAAGTCGGGCTTGGACTGAGCTCATAGAGCCTTGCCACACCTCATATGGCGAGAGCTCCGCTTAAGCGCAGCTGCATCGCGTCGCTGCAAGACATATTGTAGAATCGGAACTAAGCAGCTTCTCCGGGCACTGGCCGGGCGATGAGTTCCTCTCCGGACGGCAGATTCTCGCGCATTGATGGCGTTCACAACTGGCCTAATAACTGGTCAGGCCTGTTCCATGAGGATCTCGTCCAGACTGCCGGCGGCAACAATCTGGCCTTCGCGCAAGAGGATGCCCTTGTTGCAGTAACGCTGGAGCATCTTTGGGTCATGGGAGGCTAGGACGAAGATTCGAGAATTCTCCATGACCTGCTCGATCCTCAGCCTTGCCTTGTTAGCAAAGTCCGCATCTCCGACACTGATCATCTCGTCTAGAAGCAGAATATCTGGTTGAACTGCGGTTGAAACGGCAAAGGCGAGACGGAGTGCCATCCCGCTGGAATAGGTGCGCATGGGCAGATCCACAAATCCGCCAAGCTCCGAAAATTCCTCGATCGATGGCGTGAGGTCACTGATCTCGCGGAATGTCATGCCAAGAAAAACGCCTCGCAACACGATGTTCTCACGTCCTGTGAGTTCCGGATCCATCCCCATGGTCATATCCAACAGGGATGAGACCTTGCCGTGGATCTCAGCCACGCCACGGCTCGGCTCGTAAGCGCCGGCCAGAACTCTCAGAAGAGTCGATTTCCCGGCGCCATTATGGCCGACGAGTGCCAACCGATCGCCTGGTCTGAGTTCAAGGTTGATCCCGCGCAATGCTTCAACGGTCACAATCTCACCGTCTTGACCACCAATGCGCCCGCCCACTCGGTGCAAGACGTTGGCCCTCAGCGACCGGCCACGGGAATTGTAAATCGGAAAATCGACCGTGACGTTACGTAATGATATGGAGGCCATAAGGACGATCCTAGAGCCAATAAACGATACGCTGCCTGAAGCGCACGAAAAGCGGCAATGCGACTGCGCAAAGGATTATAATTGTCAAGATTGCAGAGGCATAGGTGGTAAAATCAGGCAACCGACCGAGCAATGGTTCAGAGACGACGCGAAGAAAGGCGGCAAACGGGTTTAGGTTGACCCAGTAGCGCATAGGCTCGTCGAGCAGTTCCACCTGCCAAGTGACGGGCGACACGAAGAAGGCGACCTGAGTAAAATTCTGGATGATCTGCGGCAGGTCGCGGAAGCGGGTGCTAAGGATTGCACAGACGAGACCTCCCAGAAACCCGGCAACGGCAATAAGCACGAGACCGAATAGGGCAGCAAACCACGTCCAAGAGGGAGCGACCCCGAATACTAGGAAAATGAACGGAAGGACTACGAGGTTATGAGCGAATGAGACCCCGTTCCTGACCAGGACCCGCAAGATGAATGTCGTTTTTGGCAACGCCTGCTGACGCAGGAACCCCTCAGCCTGGGTGAAAGCGCTAGTGCTGTCATTCACGATGCCGGCGATCAAGACCCACACGACATAGGTCGTTGCAAGATACGGAAGATAATCCTTGATCGGCTGCTTGAAGAGCGTGGAGTAAACGACACCGATGGCGACAACGAAGATCGCGATGCTCAACGTGATCCAGAACTGCCCGATGCGGGAGCGGCGGTAGCGTTGTCTGATATCGCCAATTCCAAGGAGCCACCAAACGCGCCAGCTCCGAATGCCCTGCAGGAGGTCGAGCCAAGCCCGTCGCGCCGGGCCGCCGGAGGACAGCGTCGGTTGCATGTCGATGGGAACAGACATCGCGTTTTCAATCGTGTCCATATCTCGGTAGTCTCCCCGCAGGCCAATAACGGTAGCTCACTGCTTCAAGGTCGCAATGACCGCGCATCTGCCCGGCCGGCTTCAAGGTTGGCTCAAAGCCCCCGGCGGCCACCGGGACTTCCAGCCTGCTTCACAATACGGTGTTACCTGATCCCGAACGCTGCGCGAGCGCGATCCTATGGGATCAGGCGACGGATACAAAGGCTACAGAATTGCTTCTGTAGCCTTTGGCACCCCTTGCCGTCAGCGTTCGGTCCCGACATCATCCGTCCCCTGTCAGGACGTGATGCAAAACGACGACGTGACCTACTGCCCAGCGATTGCGCTGCGAAGCTCATCGACGACCCGGGCAACGTCGCTATCGCTCAGGCCAGGATAGCTGGGAAGGCTGATGCCTCGCGCTGCGATATCCTCCGAAACGGGGAAATGCTCATTTTTCGCGTACATCGGCATCTGATGCGCGCAAAAGAAGACTGGCCGCGTCTCGACTCCGGCGCTTGACATCCGAGCCATGACGGCATCCCGGTCGACGCCGTGCGGGAGCAGGAGGCTGACCAACCAGTCGGAACTCGTCACGCCAGGCCTGAGCGTCTGAAATTCCAGTGACATGTCGGCCGTCAGCTCGCGATACAACGCGCCGATCGCTCGCTTGCGAGCCAGAATGGCATCGAGCCGCTCGATCTGGGCCAGCCCGATGGCGGCGCAGATGTTGGTCATCCGGTAGTTATATCCAAGCTCGATGTGCCAGTAGCGCCGCGTCGGCGACTGGCCCTGCCCCTTGACGATCTTCAGCCGAGCGGCCAAGGCAGGGTCATGAGCCGTGACCATCCCGCCTTCGCCGGTGGTCACGGTCTTGTTCCCGAAGAAGCTGAACGTGCCGATATCCCCGAAGGTCCCGACGTGCTGCCCGTTAAGGGTGGAGCCCAGCGCCTCAGCGCAGTCCTCTACAACCTTTAGGTTGCGCTCGTGCGCGAGCGCCATGAGCGCATCCATGTCGCAGACTGCGCCGTACAGGTGAACCGGAACGATTGCCTTCGTACGCGGGGTGATCTTGCGGGCCACGTCCTCAACATCAATTAGCCAGTCGTCGGAACGGCATTCGACGAAAATCGGGGTAGCGCCTGTCTGGGCGATGGTGTTCACTGACGAGATATAGGTGAAGGTCGGAACAATCACCTCGTCGCCGGGACCGATGTCCAGGCAGTGGTAGGCAAGGTGCAGAGCAACGGTCCCGTTCGAGACTGAATGAGCATGCTTGGCGCCGGTTTCCCGCTCGAAAGCCCTTTCGAAACGGTCGATGAATCCTCCGAGCGAAGAGATCCAGGATGTTTCCAAGCACTCGTTGACGTATTTCTTTTCGTTCCCCGACAGATCAGGCTGATAAACGGGAAGAACGGAAAGCGGTGCAGTCAGTTTATCTGTTTTTGTCACTTCTCAGCCCCTCCGGTTTCCCTCAAAGAGTGCAAACATCTCATCCCCCAGGCGAGATGAAAGAGGATCATCCCAAGCCAAACCCATTTCAGCTACTGTAGCGCCTATTGTCCACCCCGCATTCCTGAGGGGGGCACGGCGCAGCGCTTCATCTAGCACTTCGAGAAGGGCGTCAACATACTTCTCGACGCAGCCCTCCCTAGTGGGCTGGGCCATCGCCGCGGCATCCAGCCCGGAGCGCTCTGAGCCGGCCGGCGGATCAGCCTGGACCTTCTCAAACTCGAAGGGGATCGCTGCAACGGGTCCCGCGCACATACGGCGGACGGCATAAAGGTCCCGATGGTCGTGCACGACGGCGCCGGTCGAAAGGGATATTTGAAGGGAAGCCCGTCCGATTCTGTCTGTATCGACTGCCGGGTTGCCCGGGGCGACGGCTTTTGAACCATGGCCCTCACCCCCCACGTTATGAAATATAGTAACAGATTGAAACCTTCGGACAATTTCGATAGCGCGTCGCTGATCCGTCGCGTCGTCAGCCACATTGACGACGCACAGATCAAAGTGGGACGCAAGGAAGTCCGCGGCGAAATCGCTGGGTGGATAGACCGCGAGCGCAACGTCAAGGGCTGGGAGCTTTTCCGTAGGTCCCGCCTCAGTGCGGAGCACTTCAACTGTGACCCCCCGGCGCCTCAGCTCCTCGCAAACCCTGAGACTGTAGCGCGAGATCGCTGAACGTTCATGGAAGGGGCTGGCCCAGCCGATCCTCATGGCTGCCTCACGTCAGGAGGCGTTCGATGGTCGTCGACCAGTCGATTTTGAGGGAACACCACATCTCATGCCCCGCAGCACCCATTTCTGCAGCTTCACTGGATGATCCCAGCAGCTTCGCCATACTCTCGGCAAGCCCCTCGGCAGTCGACTCGCTCAGAATACCTGTTCTATCATTGAGTACAACATTACATAGATCCCCTGCATCCGCTGTCGTGATCAGCGGTTTGGACGCTTCGAGGGCTTCCATGACGAGTTCGTCCCCGTCCGCAAGGTCGCCGTCGGCCGTTGCACAGACGACCGCCCGGGCACGGCCGACCAGACCGGCAAGTTCGGCCCGCGGCAAGGCGCGCAGGTCCAGCGTCACGCGCCCCTCCAAACCCGCTGCGCGCACCTGCTCCTGCAGCCTTCTCGCTTCTGCCGGGCTGTCGGGCCTACCGGCAATGATGAGCTTGGCACTGGGGGGAAGCAGTCTCATTGCGTCGATGAGGAGCGAATGACGCCGCTTTCCGTCGACACGACCGGCCGCCAGGATATAGCCGTCGTCGCCCAACGAAGTGAAGCGCTCTGGGTCGCATAGCGGCGGCACGAGAATGTCTGGCGCGACATCATAATGGCGCCGCATCCGGGACTGGACGGCTTTCGAGCTGGCGAACAACCTCTTCGAGGACCGAAACGAGCGGATATCGTTCCTGATCACGGCGTCCTTGATGGACCGGGCCCGAGGTTCACGTTTCCCAAGCATGTCGAGTTCCTCGACATAATCGTACGACTGTGGATGCGAAGCCATGATCCAACAGACTCTGGTGTGAAACGGCACAAGATAAGCAGGAAAGCCAAGAGAGATCACACGGTCGACATTGAAAAGCTTGAGTGACTTGAAGATGAACATCTCGTCGAGCAGCCGTTCTGCGGGACAACCCTTGAACGGCAGCCGCATCGCCTCCGCGTTCACGCCTTGCAGCTTCATGTGCCGAATGAGATGATTGGTTAGTTCTTCCGCTCGCCCATGTAGGAAAGGGATCATGGTCGTGAGGACTAGGACATTCACGATGTGAGCCTCTCGATGACATGCTCCCAATGAATCCTTAATTCGGCCAGACGCTGGTAGGCATTTTGGCCGAGATCCCGCGCCAGTTTCCGATCGGTCCACACCCGGTCGAATGCATCCGCAAGGGCCGCCGGATCTGGATCCGCAACGATGCCGGACACGCCGTCGATGATGAACTCGGGCACTCCACCGGAATCCGAAACGGTGACGGTGGTCTTGCGAGCAAGCGCCGCCTCGATGGTGGGATATCCGTAGCTGTCTTCATCGAGTGGGACATAGATCGCCGCCAGCGCCGTCGAAAGCAACGACGTCTTTTCTCCCTCGCTAATCCAGCGCAGATCAAGCGTCACGCGATCCTCTAGCTCACGCAGGGCAATGAGCTTGCGAAGATAGTCAGCATATTCAGCAGAGGCGCTGCGTCCGGCAATGCGTAGCCGCACGGGGGTCCTCGTCAGCTTCATTGCTTCGATGGCCAGATGCTGGCGCTTGTGGTGCTCGACCCGGCAAATGAAGGCGATCTCGCCACCCCATGCCTCCGCAAAGAAACGCTCCGGAGCAAGGACCGGCGGATAGAGCACCTCCGCATCGACGCCGTTGAAAGTCTTCAACCGCTTCTGGACGATCGCTGAATTTGTGAAAATCTTGTGCGCCTCGTCGAGGGCTTTCGTATCCGCCGTCTTGAGATTGGCTCGGTACGCTTCCCAGTACGCCGTGCGCGGCAACGGGTTGTAGTCGGTTTCCCATAAGTCATAGAACTGACGGATGTGATGGATGAACCACACGATCTTTGTATGATGCCGGACGACGTGCGCTGGCGGCCGAAACGTGATGACGCGGTCGAAGCTGTCGTTCAAGTCCATGAGACGGAAGGCCAGCATCTGCTGGAAAAGCGTGGCCGGATCGTCCACCTGCGGAATCCATACCGTCTCGACCTCGTGCCCGGCCTCTACAAGCTTGGGAGCAAGCCAATCTACGATAAAGCGCCCGCCGCCCTGGACTAGGGGTATTGCTGATGAAACCAACCCAATCTTCACGCTGCCTCGACCTCCGGCACTAGAGCTACTTGCCAACCATCGGATGGGCGGGGACGCCGACGGCCGTTACATCGGCAGCTATCTCGCCAACGACGACGCCGCCGGCGCCGATGGTGGTTCTAGGGCCGATCTTGCTCAGTGGCCTAGCCACCGCCCCAATGCCAAAGAAGACTTCTTCCCCGATGGTCACGTTGCCACCGAGCACGGACCGCGGCGCCACATGCGCGCCCGCGCCGACAAGGCAATCATGCTCCACCACTGCGGCGGTATTGACGATGGCAAAGTCGCCGACCTGCGCGCAAGCATGGACTACGGCTTGGGGCAGAACGGCGACCCCCTCCCCTAAGACGGCGCTCGCGGACACGACAGCGCTCGGATGAACGAGCGTAGGCAGCCGAAACCCAATCGCGCGAAGGCGCAATCCAATGCGTCGGCGAAGTTCGTTGCGACCCAAAGCCACGAATGCCGCGGCATGGCCATCTGCAAAGAGCTGAGGCGCAAGACTGTCATCCCCCACGACGGGGACGCCTAGAACGGTGCTGCCAACCGGCGCGGGATCAAGCAGCCCGACCGGTGTCCAGCCGGCCGCACGGGCCAGCTCGATGATCACTTTGGCATGCCCCCCTGCCCCGACGATGTGAAGGTCGAACTCCCTGGACATTCAGAGCATCTCTCCAATGGCATCCTACATGGCCGATTTCGCAAGCGGCTATGCCACCCAGTGGCATTCTCGCGCGGCAGCCCATCTGGCCGGCCCTGAAGCGGCTGGAGCGCCACAGCGCCCATGCCGTTCCGGCCGCATAGCGTCTAAACGACACAGGGTTGCGAAAGCAAGCGGAAAAGCACCTCGAACGAAGCCTCTGAGCCGTCTGCGCGTGGAATTCGGGTCTAGCCTCTCCCCGATCCGCATTCTGTGACAGCGAACCCGCTCCTGACTCGCTGAGGAACGCTCCCACGGATATCGTGCGACACTTACGGGCCCTCAACGGGCAGCCGATCCGTCCCCTTGTCGGCCCCTTTGGCCGCCACCTCGAACGTCCTCGCCGAGCGAGCAGGGGCGGCTTCGATCCCGTCCGGTCGGTTCAGCACATCGGACAGGACAGCCGCCATGTCGCTCAGCGTGGCTCGGTCGGCCTTCGCGTCGATCTGGAACTGCCGGACATGGCTGTCGAGAGCCCCCCGCAAGCTGACGATCTCATGGCGCAAAGACGTGAGCTCTGACATCACCTGAGACAGTTGCGGCAGAACCTCCGTCTCCTCGATCGCCGTTCGCACATGACCTCTGAACCGGTGGGAGAATGGGAGGAGCACGGGACGGGCACGTCGAACAAGCACCCGGGCGGCGCGCCGCCAAGCCGGACGCCGGTCGGAACCGACACCTGCAGCCGCCGCCCCGGTGTCGGGCTGCATGGCCGGCACAACCTCTGGAACGGCCGCGGCAACGATGCCAGCCTCGATGAAGGTCCTGCACTCCTGCATCTTGGCTGCATCGGCCGCAAGAGGACGCGCCTCCTGCGACGCTTCGGGGACGCCTGCGAGTGGACGCACGTTCAGGCTAACCAGTCCAAGGCCAATCGAGCGACTATCCTTCACGGGCTTGGTCGGGTACGGCACTGTCAATTCGATGACGTTCGTGGGCTTCTTCAGCCTGAACGGCAGGGAAACGGTCTGGGCATTGTTCATGTCGGCGCCAAACCGGGCGAGGTTGGACGAGTTGCCGATCTTGACCTTGATGTCGGCACCGGCATTGCGATCGTACCCCACGGCCGCAACGTCAAGGATGAACTCTTTGTCCAGCATGTGATTGAGCGAGATCACCACCCGCTCGGCGTCGCTCCAGCGGCCCCAAGTCTCTGCCCCGGAAAGGCCCTGGATGTCCGTCACGCAGGCCGGGAGCTCCGCATGATTGAAGAAGATGCCGTCGGCCAGAGACGACCCGGTCACTTCCTTGGCTATGTCGGCGCTCGGGAGCGGACGATAGGACTCGGAGTTGTCGAGGGTGCGCCCGACGATCCTAGCCGCCGACCGATGTAACTCACGGCCGGTGGTCTTGACTAGGCTCTGCTTGGCGAGATTTTCGAGAATGCCCGATTTCTCGAGGTTTTCTTTCCAGACCGGCCTGCAGTAGGCGTCTGAAAAATGGTACGCGACGTCCCTCTGATCCTCCCGGATGTCCGCGATGAACACCTCGTCGCCCGACAGGATCTTCTGGAGAACCTCCCGCGCCTGACCGACTGATGTGACGCAGCCTTTCACCGAACCGGGGCACATGCGGCCCAATAACGAATCCTGGAAATAGACGATAGGCATTCCGCTAATAGCGGCTTCCACGGGCGAATAATGCACGTGCCGTGCCTCCCTCGAATGGTAGTAGAGGGCGGCGCAATCCAAATAGAGGCTTTGCAGTTCTTCATCAGTCACAAAGCCTGCCACGTGCGGATCATCGATCGGCGCATCCTGATGACCAACAATCACATGCGGCAGATCGCCGAAGTCCCGCTTGAAGTCCTTGTAAATCTTAGCATAGTAGGAATCGGTCACCACGTTGGGCGCGACGAACAGAATCTCCTTGCGCGTTCCTCGCCACTTGCCCTCGTTCCTGAAGAACGAGCTGGGGATGCCGATGGGCAAGAATAGCGATTTGTCCTTGAAAAGTGTTGATTCAACCTCGTGCAGGTGATCGTACCCCTCGCCGAACCAGAACCGCTCCTTGACGCTCTCGAGCCTGTGGCGGAACCCGCGGCCGTACATGTCCTCAAGGACTTTGTTATAACTGTGCCTGTTGTCGAGGCCGAAAGCGCGAAAGACGATTTCCCCATCGAAATGCGTGACCGCTTCAATGACCTGCCTGCCATACGGGATGATAAAAATTGTTCCGAAGTATCTGTTGAGCAGCCTGATGATATCCGGCGGCCAGTCGGTCAAATAGAAATCGAAACTGTTAAGGCGATCCAGCACCTTCTTCGGTATGCTGAGGCACTGGTCGTAGTCGAAGGTGACCGCCGCGCTCCGGAAATTTTTATTCGGAATGATTTTTGGAACGTAAACCTCAAAGCCGAGATCCCTGATCAACGGCACTTCGTAGGGCATCAAGGTCTTATGGTTGAGAAGCCATAAAATGCGGCGGCTCTTCCGGAGCATGTTGAATGTATGTCCTGTGTCGCGGCGACGGAGATTACGAAAAGCGGGTACCTTCTGGACATCAGCAGGTCAAGGCAGACGCTACGACCGTAGATGGAATATTGTCCGGTGTGGCCACGAGACACAGGCCACGCCCCCTTCACTCGGCACTTGCTGAGGATGAACCGCCCTTGATCATCCCGCCGGGCCTGAGCGCCACCAGGCGATTGCTAGAGGAAGACATGATAGATACCCACAGCCGGGCTGGTTTATGCCATTCTGGATAATCTCAACTTCCGTCGGAGCACGGACGTACTGCTGTTGCTGCTGGAACATCCGCACTGGGAGATGGTGTTCCAGCCCAAACGTGTGGCTTACTTGAACCTGTTCGAGCCATGGTGGAAAATTCCGCGCGTACTTGCTCTTGTCGGTGGGCAGTTCGGGAGTTGGGACGAGATGACCGATGCAGTCCGCCGCTCCACAATCAACTGGAATGCATATCGCTATCCCTTCGCTTGGGGGCAAGCGCCGCCGGGCACACCGCTCACACGGCATTACCGTGCTTCTGAGGGCGGCATGACTTCCCAGATGAATCACATGGCAGCCAACATCGGCATCGAGACCAACGCCGCTTCTGGTGTTAAGTCCAGCAACTTCCCGAATTGACCGTAATAAAGCATCGTAACCAGCGCCGCTACACCTACCTACTAGAGCGCGAGACCTGATGCGACATCCCTCTCTCCTACGACGCTTCCTCTATGGCCTATGTTTCCAAGACAGATTCGCTCGACTATACACCCCAAAAAGGTGTGCTTATGAACCGGATGAATGATCTGCGCATGTGGCGGGGCCTTCTGTACATGGGGCGGGGCCTTATTGTTGTCGGGGTAGCGTGGCTTCTTCTCGTTGTGCTCCTCCTGGGGTTGCAGGAGTCGGGGCAAAATTTCGGCTTTAATGTCTGGTGGAGCGGAGAGGCCCGTACCTGGATGGTGTGGCTGCAGGAAGGACCCGGAAGCTTGGCGGCCCGGATCTTCTGGCAGATCGACGGCCGGAATCCACTTTCACCTTGGTGGTACATTTCGGTCCGGTCTTTAATCCTGAGCTATCCGGCCGCGTTCCTCGTTCTTCACCTAGCCGCGTCGTTGCTCCTGGGGTTGGCCTGCTATCTCACTGTTATCTCCGTGACAAGAGGGCGGGGCCGGCTGTTCGGGATATCGCTCGGCATCCTCACGGCGGTGTTCCTATGCAGTACCAGGACCGATAACGTCCACTGGCTCCTCCTTGGGGCGCTGGCGTGCTCACTTCTGAGTGTGGCCTGCTTTGCTCAGTTCCTTAATTCCGGCCGGCGCCCGATGTGGCTCGCTTGGTCGCTCATTCTGTGGACGGTGGCGTTTCAGACCTACACCATCCAATCGGGAGCCGTGCTGGCTGTCGGCGTCCTGTCGTTCTTGCAGGAAGGCCAACCGTACAGTGTGCGGAATGTGGTCAGGCGGGTGTCGGGCGCAGGTGTAGACGTTCTGCCGTACGTGGTGACGCTCCTGCTGTTTGTTCTCGTGTGGAGGACGACATCCACCACTGGCGTCACTGAAACGATAAGCCTTTCCGATCCTAGTCGGATCGTTCAGTCGCTGAAACAGGGCCTCTGGCACAGCGACTATTCCGTTTACTTGGCATGGGCGCGTCAACTTAGGCCAGAGCTTGCTCTGCTCGTTCTGATGTTCGTGGTTCCGCTCCTCCTCATCACCCAGGGATGGGTTGGCGGGGTGTCTGAGCACGATGACGCGCCGATCGGACTCCTTGACCTAACCAAAGTATTGTTAGTCGGAGTTTGCTTAGTCGTGCCGACCGTAGCGCTCGAATCGACATCGCCGATGCATCCGCCCGGGTCGCGTTGGATAATGGTGATTCAGTTCTGGGCGCCGCTGCTCGCCTTGTCGCTCGTGGCTCTGGCTGTCCTTTCTCTTCCGCTGTCGCGCGGGCTAAAGCATTGGACTTGGTGGCTAGCTAGCGCTAGCCTCGCAACCGGGGCTATCCTGCTGACCCTCGCTTTCAACCAAATCCAGACGGACATTGCGCGGGACGAGCAGGCCTTCATGGCCGAGTTGCGGCGGATTGTGATTGAGGACCGGACGGCCCAGGCCGAGTTCCCGCGCCACTATCTAATCAAGTCCTCATCGCGCCTTTGGCTGCCGTCCGAATTTGTGAACCGCGCCTATACCAGAACTCAGATCGGGAGCTACGGCGAAACGACATTCCGCTATCTTACGCCGGGCCCAACAGTCTACCCACCGGTTTTCCTGCCGGATGGGGTCAAGAACCCGGAAGCCGGTCGGCAAGGGTTTGCGCCTTATTCCCGAGTTGGGGTACTGGCCTGGGACGGCAAGCGCATGGAGCGGGTGTCGGGCGCGGATTGAGCAGCCTTCAATGGATTGGCGGTCGAATGGAAACGGAGCGAACCGCGCCCGTGATCAGAGCCGCCGTTGAGCTACCCTCAGACGCCTCTTGCAGGGCGGCTTTTTCTTTGCCACAGCACGGGTGTACATGACCGTTGAACGTCGCCGTGCGCTCGTCGCACTTTAGCAGTCCGCTTCATCGACAACAAATCATTGTGGGGCTCTCCAGATCTGGCGGCGATCCCGAACGGCCTACATCCGGGCGATGCGATCACGTAGCAGATCGTCGTCCCGAACGTCACAGCGATACTCTTGTCAGTTTTAGAACCGCCTGATGTCGGCACCAATTGCAGAGATGGTTTCCTACAAGCCAATCATCGACTCTTACAGAATCTCAAACGACGCGACATGGCGGCGTTGGTCGGACGGACCTCTTTCGTCCATCCGTGATACACGCCCCCTCGGCAGGCCGCAAAGCTTGCATCGCTGTTCAGAATGCGCCACTAGGGTTGCACAAGGCAAAGCGGTTTAGAAATGAGCAACAGGCGCGCCCTTTGGGTTGTGAATCATCAGACGCTGATGGCGGCAGAGGTCCCAATTTTGCGATCCCTCGGTTGGGAGGTCTACGTACCTAAGATCATCCCCCACAACAACCCCGAGTACAGAAGCGGCGGCGTAACATATGAGTACGACGCGGCACTGCAACTTCATCCAGCAGCCCTCGCAATCCTCAACCAGCATGATTTTTATCATCAGGCTTGGTCTGCCACGGTGACGGAAATCCTAAATAAGAACTTCGATGTCCTAATAGCGGGTTTTTCATACTACACATTGGTATTATCAGAAGCAGCCAAAAAATTTAACGGCTTGATATGTGCCAGGGCGTTCGGTCGAGAGTATCCGAGGACGTATGCCGATTTTGATCAGTATGGGATGATGCCAGGGGTTCTAGCTGAGCTCGACCGATTGGGAAGCAGATTTGTTTTTGCGCAGGGCTATGAAAACTTAGCTGAAATCGAGCCTGAGGCACTGCAGAGGCATGCTCAGACGGTAGGGATCCCTCTCCCGAAACAAATCTTCCACTACGAAGGCATCTGGAAGGGAGGAGGGGAAAATGCGATTTTCCTATGTCCTTCAATCACTACTTCTGCTTTTTATCAAGAGATCTACAAGGGCATAAAAGAGAGTTTTTCTTATTTGCCGCATATTATTTTTGGCAAGCAGTCGGGCAACGTCAATGATCCTTGCGTATTGCCTTACTTGAGCGACAGTGAGCTTGTTGAACTCTACGAAAACGCGCCTGTTTTTGTCTATCCTCACACTGAACCGAGGCACGTTCACTATTCTCCTTTAGAGGCAATGGTTGTCGGAACGCCAGTTTTATACTTAAAGGACGCACTTATCGATCGACTCAGTGGAAATGCCGACGTTCCAGGACGGTGTGATGGGGTGGAGGAAATGCAAGAAAAGGCAATGCGTCTCGTTAGAGGCGATAAGCTTTTAGCTGAACGTATCCGATCAAACCAAAGCAGAGTGATTGATCGGTTTTCGATCGATCGTGCAAAGAAGCAGTGGCTGTCTATACTCACTCGTTAAGACTATATTGCTACATATATGCCCAAGGGGGTGTGCGTTGCTCAAGAAAATAGTCAGGAAACTAGGCAGCCAATTGCGGCGTGCTACGCTCCCTTTAACGGGCTTCTGGCACCTAAGAGCTTTGCTGATGGATCAAAGCGAGCGCACCGAATTGTGTATTGCGCGTCTGAGCGAGGAATTTACGCACCTAGGCGAAGAATTGCAGTCTCAGGAGGAGCGAATTCACTCCTTAATTGCGGCTCAGGAAACTGCGGTAGCAGCGAGTATTGAAAGGATCGTCACTCAAGAAATCAATCGGTTGGATAGCTATATTTCCTATCACCGTGCGATGGTGCAACAGGAACTCACTGCGATGGTGCAACAGGAACTCACTTCGAAAACACCATTGTACGTTGGCAAAGGCTTGGATGCATTGATCCGCCTCTCAAGTGGTGCGTTCCTAACTATTCCAACTGAAGAAACTGGTCTGCTCTCGTACGTCGCTGCACACGGCGTGGATGCGATTGAACCGGGAGTTAGCCGATTGATATCGTCGCGTCTCCAGCCGGGTGGGATCGCGATCGACTGTGGTGGCAACATTGGCATTCACACGATCAATATGGCCACTGCTGTAGGATCGGGTGGAAGGGTTATTTGTTTCGAACCGCTTCCGCATCTCGCGAAAGCCATCAGACAGAGTCTATTGATCAATGGCTTTTCTAGCTTCGTTCATGTCGAAGAGGCGGCCATCTCGGATACAGTGGGTTCCGCCACAATTAATGCTGCAGCTCATAGTCCTCTGAGTTCGCTGTTTGACCTTGCCGCAGGTGTCGCGGCGGAAGCTCGACCGGTATCGATTACTACTCTCGACGAATTCATTCCTGTAGGTGAGCGCATTGATTTGATCAAGCTCGATATTGAGGGAGCTGAACCCCTGGCATGGCGGGGGATGCGGCGAATTGTAAACGATAGTCCCAACCTTGAGATTGTTATGGAGTGGTCATCGTCGCACTTCAGTAGGTCGAGGGAGAAGGCGTCGGACTTTATGGATGACATTCGTGCTGCGGGGTTCAACGCTTTCGTTATCAAGGATTGGCCGATAGGCGTCCTACTGCCTGCCTTAGAGGAACAAATCAGCAGTCTAGACGGTGCTAATCTTTTCTTTACGCGTAGGACGGTGGACGAAGTTCTTACCGTCACGCCTTAAACAACGATACGAATCTAATCCAAAGTCGGGCTTCCGGCCAGATTAAGTACGAGCAAATACGACGTTTATGTACTCACCTTCTTGAACGCGATCTATGACTCTGAAACCGGTTCGTTCTGCGAGAACGTCAGGTGACTTCCCTAGAAGAAATAGAGTGTGAAACCGTGTGAATGAGTAACGATACTCGTAACATGGTGACGAGTGAGCCATACCTCCTCCATCCTTGAGCAATGAGTGGAAATCTTTGAATTGTGCAATCGGGTCGCGGAAATGCTCAATGACGTTGTTCGAGAAGATCCCGTCAAACCGAGCCGATACTGCATTCCTTTGATTAACTACGAAAGCGCTGGCCACATCAGCACTAGGCTCATAGCCCCACACATCCCAACCTCCCTCCCTGAGTTTGGAGATGGTTGGGCTCCACGCGCCGCCACAGCCCCAATCCAGGTAAACACCTTGCCGCTGTGGGCGAAGAGAATGAAATGTTCTGATCTCATTAATGCTTGAGTCGCTTTCGGAGTATCGAGAGTAGAGGAGCCGGTAATCGAGATCGACAAAGCTCTCATCGAGGTCAAGGTACTTCTGGGCTCCGAAAACGCAGTCGCACCGAGGGCACTGGTACCGCTCCAACTCTCCCCCGCCGAACTCGCACTGATCTGTCAGAACCTGGAAGCCGCTGCGCTTGTCCGTGTACTCGCAGATGATGCATCGCAGATCTCGCGTCTGGAGGTTTGTATGGTAAGCGCGATCAAGGGCCTGCCAGAAGGCTTTAACCGAATAGGTCTCGGCGAGCAGAAGTTGCTTCTCTATCCGCTCTACGCGGGAGGCAAGGTCATCCATCATCATAGTCTCCTGGGTACGCTTCTGGGAATACCAGCACGGCCCGCCTTTTTCTATCCTACATCATGAGGGCACATTGGGACGGAAACGCCTCGCTTCAAGCGGCTATGCGGTGCCGATCCGGCTCACCCGCTGATATGCGACCGAAGGTCAAAGGGTGCCAGGCATAGCGCTTAAGTTAGAGTCTGGCAGTAACAAGACCTGTGCACAGTTGGCGAGATTGCGGTCTCTCTGGGCCCTGACAGACACCCTCTATCCGACAGGACCGACCTCCCATTCCGGATCTCACGGTTCCAGTGGGATCGAAGAGGCTAGGGAGCAATTATCTTTTCCTCTTCGGGTAAGACGGCGCAGCAGGATACAGCCTGTGGCGAGACAGAGCAGCATTTCGAGGGCCTCAACCATGCGCTTATGGTCCTCGGCAGGCCGCCGTTTCGTGATGAGCTAGGTGACTGTCCGCTTGATCACCCATCTGCAGGCGAGAACTTGAATACCGCCCGGTTGGGTCAGCGGTTCCGATCCAACTCGCATCCACACTGCGTATCCAGTCCATCAGTGCCGAGTGGTCGATGATCTCCGGCCCAAAGCTTTCTGAAGTCAATCCTTCAAATAGGGATAGGCAGTGTCGGCCCACATCAGCTCAGCGGCGGAAAACTGATGCCGCAGGCTAGCGAGCAAGAGTTCGGCGCGAGGGATCGTGAATGGCAGTTGGATATATCTTATCTTTCAGTAGAGTACCTTACGTGCCGACGAGCAGCCGGACGGTCCCGCCCCCTTTCCAACATCGGTCGGCTAAACGGGGAGCATGTCCGCGTCGGTGATAAGCAATACGGCCTCAAGTAGCATGATTTTGCAAGGACCTTGCCCTTCTGCGTCGTGGAAGCTACTCCGGGATGCGCCGACTCCGGCTTGGCTCCAGCGACGCCGCGCGGGCGCACTACCGTTCGGTTTCCAGCCCGACCTCTCCTACAGCATGGCCGGGCCACCCTTAGCCGCAATGACATTAGTCCTGAATCTCGAATCCTGCCTGATCTCGGTCTTATTCCGGTGTTCCGACATTCCTGAACTAAGGTCTGTGGGGATTCACATGAGCTTGGGATTATGCTTCAAGCTCTTGATGGATCGCTATGTATTGACGGATCCCAGTGGGCGAAGATGGAGCCGCATTGTCTGGGTAAGCCAACCGACCCCGGACGCAGCGGCAGCGACAATCGCCGCTTCATCGAGGCCGTGCTGTGGATCGTGCGAACCGGCTCACCATGGCGCGATCTGCCCGCGCATTTCGGGAACGGGAGCACGGCGTTTCGCCGCTTCAGCGACTGGCGCAAGGCGGATGTCTTCGTGAAGCTCTTCCAAGCCTGCTCGGACGAACCCGACATGGGCTTCGAACTCCTGCCGGGCCATCGCTTCGACACGGTCGGCGTCGAGCCGCTGATCGACGGTATCGATTTCGGTGGTCTGATCGCCGACAAGGCCTTCGACAGCGATACCATCATGGCTGATCTCAACGCGCGCGGTGCCAAGATCGTCATCTCTCAGCACCCAAGACGCGCAAGACCACTGCCACTCGATCGCGAACTCTACAAATGGCGGCATCTCATCGAGATGGTCTGATCACAAATGACAAATTCTGCCTGAGCCGCTTCGGACAGCTTAAGCTGAACTGGTGGCGACTGCCGTTACGCTTGCGCCGGCAGGAGCCAGGGAGTTGCCCTGTGCCGCAGAGCATATCTGCAGCAGGAGGCAACGATGCGGGACTGGCGGGTGCGTCGAGTGTTGCAGCCTCACCCGGATGGGCAGCGGCACTGGGACCGGACTTATCAGCAGCTGATGGCCTGGACCCACATCGGACCAAGATGCGCCGCGCTCCCGGCCGACCCCGCGCCTCCCGCACAGGAGGGGAACGATGAGGATCGGGATCTATGCACGGGTGTCCACTCAGCGCCAAGCCCAGGCGGACGGCCTCGCCCAGCAATTGGAGCGCCTGCAGGCGCATGCGCATCAGCAAGGATGGACCGTCGCGCCCGAGAACGTCTTCCGCGATGACGGCTACAGCGGTGCCACGCTCAAGCGACCAGGACTGGAGCGGCTGCGCGATCGCGTGGCCCTGCGGGACCTGGATGGTATCCTGATCACCGCTCCCGACCGGCTCGCCCGCAACTATGTGCATCAGGTGCTGCTGCTGCTGGAGGAGATCACGGCCACTGGATGCCAGGTCCGCTTCCTCGACCGGCCGATGAGCCAGGATCCCCACGACCAGCTTCTGCTGCAAATCCGTGGGGCCGTGGCCGAATACGAGCGCAGCCTGATTGCCGAGCGGATGCGGCGCGGCCGGCTGCGCAAGCTGCAGGCCGGCGTTCTGTTGCCATGGGTTCGGGTGCCGTACGGCTATCGCGTCGATCCGGATCGCCCCCGCGACCCAGCCGGCGTGCGTCAGGACGAAGCTGAGGCCGCTGTGGTGGCCGAGATGTTCGCCTGGTATGCTGACGAGGGCCGCAGCTTGTATGGCTTGGCCAAGAAGCTGCATCAGGACGCCGTGAGGCCACCGCGCAGCCGGACACGCTGGAGTGCGTCTGGCTTGCGGGTGATCCTGACCAATCCCGTTTACACGGGCGAGGTATATGCTGGGCGGATTCAGGAGGCCTGCCGGACCGGGAGCACGGCAACGCCCCGACGTATCCGACCGCGGGAGGACTGGATGGCCGTAGCGTCAATCCCGGCCATTGTCACCCAGGAGCAGTTCGATCGCGTGCAGGCCAAACTCGCCCAGAACCGCCAGTTCGCGCGCCGCAACAACACGGCTCAGAGTTATCTGTTGCGAGGCTTGGTCAGCTGCGGCGTGTGCGGGTTGGCGTGCTTCGGCCGCTGCTTGCAATCGCAGTATCGTTATTATTGCTGTCGCGGCAAGCTGTCGGACCTCCACTCCAACCGGGAGACAAAGTGCCGCTCGCGCTTTATTCCGGCCGAGCCGATTGAGAGCTTGGTCTGGGAGGATCTATGCCGTTTGCTAACCCATCCTGAGGCCATCGGCGATGCCCTGGAGCGGGCGCATGGCGGGCATTGGCTGCCTCAGGATCTGCAAGCCCGGCGCGATGCCTTGAAGCGTGGGCAAGTCCGCGTGGAGCAGCAAATCGAGCGACTGACCGAGGCCTACTTGAGTGAGGTTGTGGGCCTGGAGGAATATCGCCGTCGCCGTCACGACTTGGAGCAGACGGCGCACAGCCTTGGGGCCCAGCGGCAGCAGTTGGAGGCGCAGGTCGACCGTCAGGGCGAAATCGCACGCGTGAGCCTGAGCATCGACGAGTTCTGCCGCCGGGTGCAGGAAGGGCTTGAGCAGGCGACATGGGAGCAGAAACGGCAGCTCATCGAGTGGCTGGTGGTGCGGGTAGTCGTCACGGATGGCGATGTCGAGATCCGCTATGCCATTCCAACCAGCCCAAATGGCGAAGCCACTCGCTTTTGTCATTTGCATTCAGACTATCGAAAACTTCTTCTGTCGGCTCAAGGAGTTCAAGCGCATTGCCATGAGAGCTGACAAAACCGACCAAAGCTTCTCCGCAATGATCTATCTCGCAGCCGCCGTCATCAATTCACGATGAATCCCCACAAGCCTTAGTCTATAACTTGTCTCCCATTAAGTGCTGCACTAAGGGAGCACTTTGTTGTCTTCAAAGGTCGATGCATGTCTGGAACGCCACTGGTCCTGTACGGCGCGGGGAGTCAAGCCTACGTATTAGACGAGATAGTTACCTCCTCTGGCTTCCAAGTCGAGGCCATTTTGAACGATACCGAAGTACCCGCTGGCTTCGCGCTTGGAGTCAAGGTCATTGAAGGACGCGCGGCAATCGATGAATGGTTAAAGAACGCGTCGGTCGGGTTGCACTACGCAATTTCCATTGGCGCACATCATGGAGAAGCGCGTTCCGAACGCCACAGATTGCTACGTAGGTCTGGCTTGCAGCCTGCAACTCTTGTGCACCGGACAGCCTGGATCAGTAAAGGTGCGCAAATCGGAGAGGCCTGTCAGATTCTAGCCTTTGCCTTCGTGGGAACTAGAGCACGCTTAGGTGATGCAGTTATCCTAAACACGAGGGCTTCAATCGATCACGAGTGCATTCTCGGCCATGGCGTACATGTCGGACCAAGCGCAACAGTTGCGGGCCGTGTTGGAATCGGTGATCACACGTTCATTGGTACAGGCGCAAGCGTTTGTCCTGATGTTACTATCTCAGCGAATTGCATCATCGGAGCAGGCACGGTCGTTACGCGTAGTATCCACGAACCCGGGACATATGTCGGATCCCCAGCACGGCGGATTGGTTAAGGCGTGAAGAGGAGTAGGCTGCGATCGGGTGATCCGAGCGTAATCATAGTGCTGCATCAGTCACCTCACCATCCGGCAGGCTTTATCGCGTTCCTGAGAACAAGGCCCACGCTGACCGGAACGATCCGGCACATGGTCATTGCGGACAACCTTGCGCACTTGATCTCCGAGTGGCGCCTAGAGGGGGCCGGTTCCGATGGCGAGGCCTTCGTGGAAACCGGATTGGCGACGGACGTGATGTGCCGTCGGCCCGATGGCACATGGCTTTATGTAATTGATCTTCCTGATGGGATCCAAACAGCCGGACCATAGTAGCCAGTTCCAGACTGCGCGTTTTGCGAATTACGCGGATCTCTTGCCCGGAAGCCAGGGTTGTAATTCCGCGCGAGGAAAGTGGATCTCCGGCTAACAGATTGATGGGAATTTGGCAGAGTTCTGCTAGTCGCTGGAAAGCCCCGAAGGCTCTCTGGGGCTTTTCATGACAGAACGACACTCACTTGACGGCTAACTCCGGTCGCTCCGGAACGGGGCTGGCGATAATCACCCCGTATAATAGTAGGTAGCCCCGTTATCGTATACCACTTCCCAATAGGCAACGCCGGTATATGGATTGTTGTTGTACGTTGACAGATACCAGTTTTGCTCGTTGTACTGATCTAAGTCGGTGACAGAATTCCATCCATTATCCCATTCCACTTGCCACCAATCATCATTGCCATTGGCGTCGATGTTAACCCAAATGTTAGCCCATGGTTGAATGTTCGCCGTGTCCGAATAAGGTTGGATAGCCATCGTACACTCCTCAATTCAAAGGAAAGACGGATGCCACGCGTCGTCCGTACACTGGAATGACTGCGCAACTCTGCTAGCTCATAAGTATTCGTGCGGCTATAGGGCTAAACTCCCAGATAACAGAGCGCCACGCCAACACTGCATGATCAGACCTTATACCAAATGCGCTCACATCAAAATAATAAAGCAAATATTTCGTAGTTACGAATTAGTATATGATACTTAAATGGTAACTTTTTTACTGATTCGAGCTTGGCAATGAGGCGTTTAGAAATCCTGTAGCTCTAAACACTCAGGGTGGTTTAGAGGGTGCTCTATAGTAGCTCGATAATCTCGCCGGCGCTTTGCCCGGGCCAAGGCTCCAGTGCCTCACCTCGGTCGGGAGCTCCGACACCATGACCATTAACCGAGCTGCATTTTCGCGGCTGTGCAGGCGTCGCTCTCCGGCGGGCGCGTCTCGGTCTCAGCCCGTGGCCTCCTGCCGGGCTCTGGTGGCGGCGCGGCTGCCTGTAAAAAGGTTGCTACCCATGCGGATAAACGGCCGCTCAATGTATTTCTCGGAAAGTGCTGCTATCGGAACGGTGATCGCCGTCGCAAGCGCTGCATAGGCCAAGCCGAAGAAAAGGTAGTGCTCCGAGACGTTTTCGCGCCCGAATGCAAAGGCATAGAGCCAGAACGGCCACCAGATGACCATGACGTGCCACAGGTAAAGGCTGTAGCTGATCCGACCTAAAAAGGTCAGAGCGGCGTGATCGAACGGGTGCTTCTGCTCTCGGCAATGATAGAGAGAAGCCACGGCACCAAACGCCAGCCCAAGGATAACGATAACCCCCGGTGTGCTCCCGATCGGGTAATAGAACCGAGCCAAGACCATCCCGGCCAGAAACACGGCATAACTCTGAGCCGGCAGCTTGTTAAAGGCGTCTTTGGTGATTTGGGACGGGATCAGCATTCCAAGAGCGAACGCGGGGAGTGCGACGTTGAGCAGATCCGCGGCAAAAGGAGCCCCGGTCCAGAGGTTGGTTTCGGCCCAGAACAGGAAGGCGACCAACGCCAGCGTCCCCACGAGGCTCCAAAACCACGCGACAAGCAAGATGAAGGGGATCATGAGCATCTCCGTCTGGAGCGTCCAAGTTCCGCCGTTCACCTTATGGGATAGCAGCAGGCTGTTCTCTGCAATATCGCGAAGGCTCATGTGGCTAGCTGCGCCGAAGACAACCACTGCAACGATCATTGCAGGGTAGATCCGCAGCACTCGTCTGATCGTAAACCTGGCCATTGCGGCAGGGCCAATTTGTTCTTCCCTGGTCAGGGATGCCATGAGGACGGCACCGCTTAGGATGAAGAAGATATAGACGGCCATGCCACCATTCACGATGGACAGGACCAGCCTTTCCCACAATTCTCCACTTTTGAGTGTCGAGAGCGGTGGGCTCAGAACGCGATCCACGAGGCCTGAATTGCTGATGTGAAGAGCATGATGGATCAGAACGCAAAGCGCAGCGATCCCTCTTAGGCTGTCAAGTCGAAGATTTCGCAATATTCTGCCCCCAAAGGTACTCTTTATCAATGGTCATGGCGCTGAGGGACGAATAACCCGAAGTGATCGATGGATGCAAGGCAGCCGAAACACTCAAGCTGAACCTTATCAGGCTTTTTACTTGTTGTAGCCTAAGGATTTCATGACCGGGGACGCGAACGCCGGGGACTGTCGGAATTTCCGTGTACGGGCCGGGTTCATCATCCCAGCCTGAAGCGGCCTTCGAAGAGAATGGCGAACTGCGCTTTCGCCATGCCCCATTCGCGTGGCGGCATCTTCCACTCTTTCTGCGTCTGTCTCAAGACCAGGAACAACAGCTTGAACGCACTCTCGTCCGTGGGAAAGTGGCCGCGGGCCCGCACCGCCCGGCGCAGCTTGGCATTCAGCGCCTCGACGGCATTGGTGGTGTAGACGATCCGGCGCACCTCGTCCGGAAAGGCGAAGAACGGGATCACCGCCGTCCAATTGCGTCGCCAGGCGGCCGCGATCGCCTCATACTTGCGGCCCCAGCTTGATGCTGCGAACGCCTCCAGGGCCGCCTGGCCGGCCTCGGCATCCTTAGCCCGGTAGATCTGCTTCAGGGCTCCCGCCACCGCTCTGCGGTCCTTGTAGGACACGAAGGCGAGCGACGAGCGGATCAGGTGCATAAGGCAGGTCTGAACCTGGGCCTCGGGGAACACCGCCGTGATCGCGTCGGGAAAGCCCTTTAGGCCATCCACGATGGCAATCAGCACGTCCTCGACGCCACGGGTCCTGAGCTCGTTCATCACCCGCAGCCAGAATTTGGCTCCCTCGCTCTGCTCGATCCATAAGCTGAGGATCTCCTTGGTGCCGTCCGGACGGACCCCCAGAGCGAGATAAACGGCTTTGTTGCGCACCGTGCCTTCATCGCGCACCTTGACCCGGATGGCGTCAAAGAACACCAGCGCGTAGAGCGCCTCCAGGAGCCGGTTCTGCCACTCCGCGATCTCCTCCAGGACCGCATCGGTGACGGCGCTGACCAAGTCCGGCGAGACCTCGATCCCATAGAGATCCCGCAGGTGCCCCTGGATCTCGCGCACGCTCATGCCGCGGGCGTACATCGACACAATCTTCTCATCAAAGGTTAGCGGTGTTCTCAGGCCACGGCCTTGAGGTCTGGCGCGGTGGCGTAGGCCCACGGCAGCAGATCATCGATGCGG
>NZ_QOIO01000029.1 GCF_003332305.1 Microvirga aerophila
TCGACAGCCCCAAGGGGCCGTCCGCAAGGACACCGCCGTCCACGCTTCTCTCTCTCATCTTCACTTGTCAAAAAGCACGCCCCGTCCAAAGACAGGGACACTCCCCAAAACCCGCCGCCCTTAAGGCGGCCCGGATCGTGGGGCTTTCCGGCCGCCGGCTCCTCGGAGCCGCGCCGTTGATGAAGCTTATTTAGCCAAACCCCATTCGGATGTCAACACCCGTTTGAAAGAATTTGCCGTCTCTTCGACAGTATCGCGTCGCGCTCTTCAAGAACAGACGCAGCATCATCCAAGAACAGGCAAAGCAACAGCGCGCGCCGGACACGCCTGCGCGTCCACGCCCACCGCGCCAAAGGGACCAAACCCTTCAGCCATCCTGCCGAAATCTCGCCAGAGGAGCTCGTAAAACCCGTAAAAACATAACAGGTAACGCTCATGGCTATGGTCAGAAGGGCAATGCTGCCTTCAGACCCTACGGACGGGACCGCCGACCCAAGCAGAGCTGCCTAGGTTGTAATGGTCATTCGGTCCGAGAGACGGTGCTCATCCTTTGATGGGATATGCGCCGGGGAGTGCGGATATAATCGATTCGCCCGCGATTGCAAGGACAATGATCGGCCCGTTCCTGCCGTCAGTCTATAAAGCGGCGAGCGGGCAAAAATCCCTCGGCACACTCCCAAGCGCCACCTTCGAGATCGGAATGGCGTCTATACATGGATATATAGGAATGGAGGTGCCGCCTGCCTATATATCGGTCGAAACTTTGTTCATTCCTTGAATGAGATCTGGATAGGGCCCGTCGCTTCGGGATCCTCTGTTCCTGTCCGCCTGCTAGCCAAGCCTTTGATGGTGGACGAACGATGACCGAGCCAGTGCATTAAACATCGACGTTCGTGAAGGGCTGTAAATGTTCGTGAGTGGCGCGTTCTGCTAATTCGGGCGCGATCAACAACAGTGCCTGGGTTCAAGGACCCTGCCAATAACCGGATTTGTTAATGTCTAAGAAGCCGAGAGACCAAGTCGCCGTCAACCATCTGCCGGGGATCCTCCTTGCCAGCATGGCTGAGTGCGAGCGCTGGATCGCCGCCGGATTGATCCCCGTCTCGGAGCGGAAAACCTTCCGTAAGGGAGGGCGCATCGTAGAGACCCGCATGTTCGACCCTGAGACCATCGCCGCCCTCGCGGCGGAGGTGCCCTCCTGGCGGGTGAAGGAGGAGGGCGAGGGGCGTCGGGATCATGCCGCGCAGGAGCCGGTACAGGCCAGACGGGGCAGTGGGTTTGAAAGTGCTTCCGTCAAGCCGCTGGACGATGTCGCTCATCGGCGCAGACAGAGCATACTAGCGCCTGTTCGGAAGAACACCGGCATCTACATCGTCGAAGACGTCCGCAAGCTAGGTGATCGAGCCCAGTCCGGTGGCGGGCGGCACCACTCCCAATCCAAACCCGACAGGGAGTTCGTAGGCTACCGCGCGGCCTTCAGCTGGCCGATCTCGATTTTGCCCGAAGACGCGCCCGCGGAGATCGTGGTCGAGTTCACCTTCGCCGAACCCCTGGAAGTCGCGGCGGCCGTTCTATCGCCTGGACGCATCGACCGGGCGGAGACCGCCAACGCGGCCGAAGCGCTTCAGGCAAGGCTGGTCGAGCTGAGGGACGCTACATTCGACGCATGCGAACGAGAGGTGGCCGCTTGGCGAGACGAGCTGGGCACATACCTGGCAGCCCATGAGGACGAGGCCGAGCGCCAGGCAATCCTTGACGGAATCAGGTCCTCCCTTGGCAAGCTCGACCGCATTTCGGTTTCTGACAAGCAGGGCCCGGAGGGAGCCGGACGTAAGCTTCATCAGAAGCTCGACAATTTTCGATCCCGGTCGGCGGCGAGGCGGCTCCGTCATTTGCGCGAAGTTCAGATTCGCGAGGCCTCCGGCTACGAACGATACGCGACAATCTTTCCGATCGCCCGTTCCCTTGAACGCAAGTTCGTTTTCCTTGCCGGCCCGACCAATTCGGGCAAGACCCACGAAGCGCTCCGCCTGGCGGGTGAGGCGGAGACCGCTGAAATTCTCTCGCCTTTGCGGCTTCTGGCGCTCGAGCATTACGAGCGGATGAGCGAGGACGGCCTCGCGGCCGGCATGGTGACCGGTGAGGAGCGCATTCTGCCGGAGGGAACGACCCACATCGCGCGCACCATCGAAACCTTGGATCTGCGCCACGTGGTGGATGTCTGCGTTATCGACGAGGTCCAGATGCTGGGAGATCCCAACCGTGGCTGGGCCTGGACCCAGGCTCTCGTCGGAGCGCCCGCGCGCCTGGTCGTCCTGACTGGCGCACCGGAGGCGATCCCGCTCGTCGAGCATCTGCTGGCGATGACCGGGGAACCGCTGGAGGTCAAGATCCTCAAGCGCAAGGGCCGGCTAAGGGTCGAGGATGCGCCAGTCGACCTTAGGAGGCTATCCAAAGGGGACGCCGTCATCGCGTTTTCTCGGGCGAATGTTCACGATCTGCGGACGCGGCTCGTGCAGGCCGGACGCACGGTTGCAACGGTCTACGGCGCTCTAGGACCCGAGGTTCGCAGGGCAGAGGCCGCCCGTTTCCGTGATGGCGAGGCGGAAATTCTCGTCGCAACCGATGCGATTGGGATGGGCCTGAACATCGGTCCCCTTCGAAGAGTGGTCTTCTCGACCCTTTCGAAGTTCGATGGCGTTCAACAGCGGCAGCTCTCGGCCATGGAGATCAAGCAGATCGCCGGCCGGGCAGGGCGCTTCGGACACCACGACGAAGGACTCGTGACCGCGCTTCCTGACGCTGGGGCTTACGGAAGCATCGCGACCGTGGTTTCAAAAGCCTTGACGGGAGAGGGAACGAAGTTGACGGGCAAGGCCTATGTCAGGCCCAACCAGGAAACCGTCCTGTCCGCCAGCGAGGTTCTCCGGTCCAACCGACTCGGTCAAGTGCTGCAGCATTTGAACGACACCCTGGTGGCGGGCCACCCGGATCTCCAGATGGCGGATATCGAGGAGACGATCGAGCTTGCCCGTCTTCTCGATACGGTCGATCTGCCCATTCTCGACCGGCTGTCATATTCAATGGCGCCTGTCGATGGACGGGAGCGGCTCGCCGTGGAACTTCTTCTCGACTGGGCGCGGCAGCATGCGAGCGCTGGCTGGGTGGCCCCTCCGAACTTCGGCGCCCATGCCGATCTGGTGAAGCTCGAAGCCCGCGTGAAGATCGCCACGAGTTGGCTCTGGCTCGCGCAGCGCTATCCTGACGTTTTCGAGGATGTGGAGGCCGTCGTGGATCAGCGCGCGAATCTGAATGCCAGGATCGAGGAAAAGCTGGTTGCGACTTCGGTTTCCCGCCGCAGAAAGAGCGACGAGAAGCGCGGGCGCGATCAGGGCGATAGGAAACAGCGGCAAAAGAAAGCCCGAAATGAGCGGACTGAGCCTCGGGTGCGAGGCTCGCAGGGTTATCGTGCCTAGGCAGGATAAACCCGCTCGTTGAATCAACGCACAGTCACCGGAACACTATTCGTTCCTGTATTCTAACAGGTCAGTCGCGGATAGGCGCTCACGCCCGAAGCTGCTCCCGTTCGCGGGCGGCTTCCGCGCGAGGCTCTGCGCTCAGCCGCGCTAATAGAGTACCGACTTCCGAATGCACCTTATGGATCGCAGCCTCCTTGACCGGGCCGTAGCCTCGGATGTCCATCGGAGCCTTGGCAATCGCCACGAGATCACTGAAATGCTCTCTGTCGAGCTGGCGGATGATCCTGTCGATCTGCTCCTCGTACCAGCCGATCAACGCCCGCTCCGTACGCCTCTCCGCCGTGTAGCCGAAAATGTTGAAGGGCGTGCCGCGCAGAACCTTTAGGCGAGCCAGAACCTTCATGGGTGCTTGGATCCACGGCCCGAAGGCGCGCTTGAGGGGGCGGCCCCGGGCATCGTTCTTTGCCGGCAGGAGTGGTGGCGCCAAGTGGTACTTCACCGTGAAGTCGCCTTCGAACTCGCGCTGCAACTCAACGAGAAAGCCGGTTTCCATGTGAAGGCGCGCCACCTCGTACTCATCCTTGTAGGCCATGAGCTTGAAGAGAGAACGTGCGACCGCGTCGGTCAGGGTCTCGGATCCGAGAGCGGATTCCGCCTTGCGGACCCGCGCAACCGTCGCCTCGTAGCGGGCGGCGTAAGCAGCATTCTGGTAGGAGGTCAGGAAGGCTGCCCGCCGTACGATCACCTGATCGAGGGTTTCCGGTTCGTCGGGCTTGTGCCCGGTCGTCTGCTGCACGAAGTCCGGGTCCGCACTCAGCAATCGGCCCCAGGCGAAAGCCTCCTTGTTCTTCTCGATCGTGACCCCGTTGAGTTCGATAGCGCGCATGAGCGCTGCGAGCGAGACCGGAACGAGACCCTGTTGCCACGCAAATCCGAGCATCATCACGTTGGCATACACGGTGTCGCCGAGAAGGCTCTCAGCCAAGGCGTTGGCGTTGACCGCCGAAAGGTGATCTTCCCCCAGCACCCGCGCGATAGACTTCAGGCGCATTTTGCCGGCAAGATCGGCGTCGCGGAACCGGACCACGTCGCCAGTCGGCATCTCGGCCAGGTTGATGACAGCACGAGTGCCTTTTCGATAGGTTCCGGATGCCTTGGGCGAGGAGCTGACCACCAGATCGCAGCCGATGAGAGCATCTGCGGCTCCCTGATCGATGCGAACCTGATTGAGCTGCTCCGGACTTGCGGCGAGACGGACGAAACTCAGAACGGGACCGAATTTCTGGGCAAACCCCGTAAAGTCGAGCACCGAGACGCCGCGCCCTTCCAGATGAGCCGCCATACTGATGAGTGCGCCGATCGTCACGACGCCTGTGCCGCCGACGCCCGTCACCAGCAGATCGAAGGGCTTGTCCAGGCGCGGGACTGTTGGCGCTGCAAGGCCTTGAGCCCGTGCGCTAGCGACGGTTCCTTTGGACTCCTTGGTTCGGCGCTTGGCGCCCTCGACCGTCACGAAGCTCGGGCAGAAGCCACCCAGGCAGGAGAAGTCCTTGTTGCAAGTGGACAGGTTGATCTTGCGTTTGCGGCCGAACGGGGTTTCCTTCGGTTCCACGCTGAGGCAGTTGGAGGCGATGGAGCAATCCCCGCAGCCTTCGCACACGAGATCGTTGATATAGGCAAAGCGGGCCGGGTCCTTCATCTGGCCGCGTTTGCGGCGTCGGCGCTTTTCGGTCGCGCAGGTCTGCTCGTAGATCAGCACCGTGACGCCGGGAACTTGCCGCAGCTCCTTCTGTACGGCATCCAGATCCTCGCGCGGATGGATGATCACGCCCTTGGGGAGGTCCTTGGACTCGAACTTGGACGGATCGTCGGATACCAACGCGATGCGGTTCACACCCTCGGCGCGAACGCTGTGCGCGATGGCATGGACGCTGACCGGGCCGTCGACCGGTTGGCCGCCAGTCATCGCGACCGCGTCGTTGAAGAGGATCTTGTAAGTGATGTTAGCGCCCGCCGCGATGGCCTGCCGGATCGCCATGGAGCCGGAGTGGTAATATGTGCCTTCGCCAAGGTTCTGAAAAATATGGCCCTTGCCGGTAAACATCGATGAGGCGGCCCAGTTGACGCCTTCGCCGCCCATCTGGATCAGTGATGAGGTTTCCCGATCCATCCAGCTTGCCATGAAATGGCAGCCGATGCCGGCTAGCGCCTTCGAACCCTCAGGCACCTTCGTGGATGTGTTATGCGGGCAGCCAGAGCAGAAGTAAGGCGTTCGCGTTGCGCCCGCGACAGCGATGACCCGTTCCGCATCAGGGGTCAGCGCAGCGGCCCGGTCGGTGAGATTGAGATCGGGGAAGATAGGCCCAAGACGTTTCGCCAGGACCCCGGCGAGAAACCGTGGTGACAGTTCTCCCGTCCAGGGAATGAGCCGCGTGCCGGTCTCGTCGTGCTTGCCGACCATCCGCTGTGGCTTGGAGCCCGGATAGTCGTAGAAATATTCCTTGAACTGGCTCTCGATGATGCCGCGCTTTTCCTCGACGACGAGGATTTCGCGCTTGCCCTTCACGAATTCCAAAGCATCGTGGAGCGCAAGGGGCCAAACCATGCCGACTTTGTAGATATCAATGCCGTGCGAACGGCAGGCTGCCTCATCGAGGCCGATCAGGCGCAGGGCCTCCATCAGGTCCAGGTGAGCCTTGCCGGCGGTGACGATGCCGTAGGTTGCTCCGGGGATGTCGTAGATGCGCCGGTCGATCGGGTTGGCTTTCGCGAAGGCGTAGACCGCGTGCTTCTTGGCCTCCATCCGTTCCTCGATCTGAGGTCCAGGCAGATCGGGCCAGCGATAATGAAGGCCTCCGGGTGGCGGCGTGAACTCAGGCTCGAGGAACCGTCGCGCGGGATGCAGATCGAACGAGACGCCGGATTCCACGATTTCCGACACGGCCTTGAACCCGACCCACATGCCCGAGAAACGGCTGAGCGCGTACCCGTACTCGCCGAACTCGAGATACTCGCTGACGCTCGCCGGGTGGAGCGTCGGCATGAACCAACTCATGAATGCCACATCGGATTGATGCGGCATGGATGAGGAGACGCAGCCGTGGTCGTCGCCCGCAATCACAAGCACGCCCCCATGGGGAGACGACCCATAGGCATTGCCGTGCTTCAAGGCATCGCCGGAGCGGTCGACGCCGGGCCCTTTTCCGTACCAGAGGCCGAAGACGCCCTGAACCTGCCGATCAGGGTTGGTCTCCACCTGCTGAGAGCCCAGGACGGCTGTCGCGGCCAGATCCTCATTGACGGCTGGCAAAAACTCAATCTTGTGCGCCTTCAACTGCTCCTTGACGCGCCAGAGTTCGAGATCGACCCCACCCAGCGGGGAGCCGCGATAACCGGACACAAATCCGGCTGTGTCGAGACCCGCCGCCCGGTCGCGCCGGGCCTGATCCAGAACGATGCGGACGATGGCCTGCGTCCCCGTCAGAAAAACGCGGCCCCCCTCGCGGGCATAGCGGTCAGCCAGCTGATAGGAGTCCAGCAAAGTACCATGATCCATAGGCCTGATCCCCGACTGGCACCATCTTTGACGGTATAAGAATAACCCTAAACTGCTGGTAGGTGTTTCCTATTTATTCCTCGAATGGGTGGGAAAATGGATGGTTCTTGCAGAATGCGTTCTCTGATGGCAGAAATTATCCGCGAGGGAGCAATGATCGAGAAGCAGGACGAGCATATCCTGGCGCAGCTGCAGAGGGATGGGCGCGCGACAAACCAGCAATTGGCGGAGGATGTCGGCATGTCCACATCGGCCTGCTGGCGCCGGGTGAGGGTCTTGGAGCAATCCGGCGTGATTGTCGGTTATTCGGCCCTCGTGGACAGGGAGAAGGCGGGGTTTGCCACCTCGGCGATCCTCCATGTTTCGCTGGAACGGCACGATGCCAAGTTCGTGGACGAGTTCGTCTCGCGGGTGACGGCCCGTGCGGAAGTTCTGGAGTGCTTCGCGACAACAGGGGATGCCGACTATCACCTTCACGTGGTCGTGCGTGACATGAAGGCCTACAACCAGTTTCTCGACGACTTCATGTTTCGCCTTCCCGGCATCCGCTACGTTCGCACCAACGTAATCCTGAAAGAAATCAAGACGAGCGTGGCGCTCCCGTTCTAAATCGGGCCCAACCGGCTACTTGCTTTCGGAAAGCAGCGCATAGGCGAGTTGCGCCATGGCGGCCGGGCGTTCATCGCCTTCAGCCGTGAGCGTCACACTGCCAAAGGCCATGGTGCGCCCGAGGCGGACGACTTCCGCCGCCGCGAGCACATCCGCATTCGCGACCGGCTGGAGGAAATGCATGGTCTGGTCGACGGTGGTCATCGGCCGGTACGCTCCTGAGGCGGACGACACCGCAAAGACCATGGCCGTGTCCGCAAGGCTCATCAGAGCTTGCCCGCACACGACACCATTATCGCGGCATAATTTTTCCGAGAACTTCATGCGAAGGATCACCCCGTTGGCTTCGAGACTCTCAACCGAGAGGTCGAGCTCCTGCACCCACGGCGCGAATACGCCGGTCAGCATGTGTTCGGCGACCGCCTTGTCGAACTGGGTCATTATTCTCTCTATGAATGGTGCGACCGAGGCCGACGGCCTGATCGTGGCTCCCGTGGGCCTTCACTCGACGTCAGGGATAGAAGCGGGCGCCGGATGCGGCGCGCCTCACCAGGCCGGCCGCAGGCTCCCAACCCGGCCCATCCTGGGGTGCCCGCTCGTTCACCTGGTCGAGGATAACCTTCAGGCCTATGCGGTCGGCCTCGAATAGGGGCCCTCCGCGCCAGGCTGGATAGCCATAGCCATGCATCATCACCACGTCCACGTCGAGGGGCCGCTCGACGATGCGCTCGTCCAGAATCTTGCACGCCTCGTTGACGATGGCAGCGCGGATCCGCGCCTGGATCTCGTCGACGGAGATCGTCCGACGAAGAACCTTACGACGTTGCGAGGCCTCCTCGACCAACCCCGTGACGAACGGGTCGGGCTCCCGCTTTCCCGCTGTATAGCGATACCAGCCTGCTCCCGTCTTGCGACCGAAGCGGCCCGCCTCGCAGAGACGATCAGCAACATCCACGTAGCGCTCGTGCGGATCGCGCGTCGGGGCGAGACGCTTGCGCCGGGCCCAGGCGATGTCGAGCCCGGCGAGGTCCGACACCGCAAAAGGCCCCATGGGGAACCCGAACGCTTCCATGGCGGCATCGACCTCCTGCGGCAGAGCGCCTTCCTCCAGTAGGTATTCGGCCTGCTGGCGATAACGGGCCAGGATGCGGTTGCCCACGAACCCGTCGCAAACGCGGCAAACCACCGGAACCTTGCGCAAGCGCTTCGCGACCGCCAGTCCCGTCGCAATGACCTCGGGCGCCGTCGCATCGGTTTTCACGATCTCGACAAGCTTCATTACATTCGCTGGACTGAAGAAGTGAAGCCCGAGCACATCGGCGGGCCGCGCCGTAGCATCGGCAATGAGGCCGATATCCAGGTAGCTCGTATTCGTCGCCAGCACCGCCCCGGGCGCGAGGACTCCATCGAGGTCGCGAAAGAGGGAGCGCTTCACCTCCATATCCTCGAACACGGCCTCGACGACCAGATCGCGATCCGCCAGGGATGGCGTTCCCACCTCGTAGCTGAGCGAGCTCAGGCGCTCGTCCCGGACCGCAGACGTGAGCCGGCCGCTGGAAACCTGCTTGTCGTAAATATCCGTGATTCTCGCCTGTCCTGCGGCAAAGGCGCTCTCGCTGGTTTCAACGACTTTGACGTCGAACCCCGCGTCCGCGAACGCGACCGCAATCCCCGAGCCCATCGTTCCGGCTCCGACGACTCCGACCTTCTGAATCGAGCGTGGCTCGACCTTCTCCAATCCTGGGACACGGGTCACCTCCCGCTCGGCGAAGAAGGCGTGCCGCAGGGCCGCCGATTGCTCCGACGAGCGAAGCTCCAGGAAAGTTTCGCGCTCGCGCGCCATGCCTTCCAG
This sequence comes from Microvirga aerophila, assembly GCF_003332305.1. Classification (GTDB taxonomy): domain Bacteria; phylum Pseudomonadota; class Alphaproteobacteria; order Rhizobiales; family Beijerinckiaceae; genus Microvirga; species Microvirga aerophila. The sequence continues at coordinate 9,497 of NZ_QOIO01000029.1, forward strand.
CAGGGGAAGGTCTGCCGCGAGAAGAACCAGTTCAGCCGCCTTGCACGGTGCTTCCGCGCCTCTGGCCTTTTTGCGGACCTCTGCGACTTTGGCCGATGCAGCATGGGCATCCATGGCCGCTACGGGCCGCTCCCCCGTCCGTGCCGGTTGCACGCCGATCATCTCCTGTGCGAGATCCATCGCCTCTGCCCGGAGGTCGCCGGAGGAAAGTCGGTCGACCAGACCAAGGCGCAGGGCTTCCGCCGCTTTCACCGTTCGGCCGGTCGATACCAAGTCAATGGCGGCCTCCATCCCGACGAGTCGGGGCAGCCTTTGCGTGCCGCCCGCTCCCGGAACCAGCCCAAGCCTTACCTCCGGCAGGCCGAACGTGGCGCCGGGTTCGGCCACGCGAGCGTGGCAGGCGAGGGCGATTTCGCAGCCGCCGCCAAGGGCTGATCCGTGAACCGCTGCGACGACCGGCTTTAAGCAGGCTTCGATCGCATTGATCACATCGGGCAAATGCGGCTCGCGCGGAGGCTGCCCGAACTCGCGGATATCCGCGCCGGCCACGAAGGTACGGCCTGCGCATGCGATTACGACGGCCTCGGTTTGTGGGTTCCGGTCGATCTCCTGGATTGCGGAGAGCAGGCCGGCCCTGACCGCCTGCGACGTCGCGTTGACCGGCGGGTTGTCGATCTCGATCAGAGCCACGGGGGATGTGGCCAGGATCCGGACCGGCTCACTGCTCTCCCCGGATCGGGTTGGTGTCTGTGACGAAGTCATGAGCCCACTGCGTTCATCGTCAGAAGATCGTAAGTGGCGACCGTTTCCCCTGTGTCGGTCATGATCTCAACATCCCATCGCACCTCGCCATATTGCTCGTTGCGCGGCGACTTGGCTTTCGTCGTTAGCCGGACTTTCACGGCTTCGCTTGGCTGAACCGGCTTGAGGAAGCGCAGATTGTCTAGGCCATAGTTGGCGAGTACGGGGCCCGGATCGGGATCGACGAAGAGGCCGGCCGCGAAGGACAGAAGCAGATAGCCATGGGCAACACGACCCGGGAAGAACGGATGGTCCTTGGTGGCCTCCTCGTTCGTATGAGCATAGAAGGCGTCGCCCGTGAATTCGGCGAAATGCTCAATATCTTCGAGGCTGATCGTGCGCTCCTTGGAGACGAAGGTCTGCCCGATCTCCAGATCGTCGAAGTGGTAACGGAACGGATGCCGGTCCTTCTCGATGACCGGCGCCCCCTTGATCCAGCTTTTCGTCACGCGGGAGAGCATGCCGGGGGAGCCCTGCAGGGCGGTGCGCTGCATGTAGTGGTGCACGCCCCGCATGCCGCCGAGCTCCTCGCCGCCGCCGGCCCGCCCCGGTCCGCCATGGACCATATGAGGCATCGGTGAGCCGTGACCGGTCTGCTCCTTGGCGCAGTCCCGGTCGATCAGCACGAGACGTCCATGGAAGGCGCCGACGCCGAAGGTGAGATCGGCGGCGGTGGAGGGGTCGTAGGTGTAGAGAGAGGCGACGAGGCTGCCGTCGCCCCGGTTCGCCAGCGCGACAGCTTCATCAAGTCCGTCATAGCCCATCACCGTGCAGACCGGACCAAAGGCCTCGACGCTGTGCACGTTGACGGCGCGGATCGGATCCGGGCAATGGAGGAGGAGCGGGGGGATAAAGGCTCCGCGCTCGCGATCCGCGCCCTCGACCGAGAAATTGTCCGGGTCGCCGACGACGATGTCGGCCTCGCTGCGCAGTTTGGCCACCTGGGCGAGCACGTCGCGGCGCTGTCCAAGGCCGACCACCGGTCCCATGCGGACGCTTTCAAGCTCGGGGTTTCCGATCCGGACCTTTCCAAGACGCTCACGCAGCGCTTCGATGACGGCCGGCACATGCGCATTCGGCGCAATGGCGCGCCGGATGGCGGTGCATTTCTGTCCGGCCTTAACAGTCATCTCCTTTGCGACCTCCTTAACGAAAAGGTCGAATTCCGGCGTTCCCGGCCCAGCGTCGGGTGCAAGGATCGCGGCATTAAGGGAATCTCGCTCCGCGATGAAGCGGACTGACTCGCGTGCGATGACTGGATGGCGCTGCAGCTTCTGGGCCGTGTCTGCCGAGCCGGTGAAGGAGACGACGTCCTGGCAGGTGAGATGGTCGAAGAGATCCCCGGTGGACCCGACAATGCACTGGAGCGCGCCCTCGGGAAGGATGCCGGATTCTGCAATCATCCGCACGAGAGCATGGGCCACGTAGGAGGTGATGGTCGCCGGCTTCGTGACGATGGGCATGCCGGCCAGGAGGGCGGGGGCGAGCTTTTCAAGAAGTCCCCAGCACGGGAAATTGAAGGCATTGATGTGAACCGCGACGCCATGCATCGAAGTCACGACGTGCTGTCCAACGAAGCTCCCTCCCTTGGAGAGAGGTTCGACCGCTCCATCCAGCAGGAAGGTCGAGTTCGGCAGTTCACGGCGGCCCTTGGAGGCGTACACAAAGAGAGTGCCGATTCCCCCATCCACATCAATGAAGTTGTCGGATCGCGTGGTGCCGGTCTGGTAGGAAATCTTGTAGAGCTGCTCCTTGCGCTCCGACAAATAAAGCGCAAGGCGCTTCAGGAGTTCGGCACGCTGATGGAACGTCAGCCGCCGAAGGTTGGGGCCCCCTACCTTCCGGGCATAGGCCAGCACCTCTCCCATATCGAGACCGCCATTGGCGACCTGCGCGACCACATCGCTGGTGACGGCGCTGCGAACCTCCGCCAGCTCCTGGCCGGGTGACATCCAACTGCCGCGAACGAAGCTCTCAAGTCTCATCTGGACACCCTGGAATGCATTGATGAGCCTGCCCCATCAAGGGGCTTGGCCTTACCCCGCATTATTAACCGACCGACCGGTTAGTCAAGGAATATTGACGGGTGCCGTGCTGTTGGTTCCTGGCTCGACAGACGCAGAGGGAACGTGAATAGGTTAGCTGCGCGATAAGCCTTATGGGTGCCTGTAGTCTCGTGAGGAACCGGAGTGGGTTGAATGGCCGCGTTTGTTGAGGCCCTGCTGGATAAGTTTCACGAGCGGACGCCGATCCGTGCAGGTTCACTGATCGTGACGGTTTTCGGGGACGCGGTCGCTCCCCGGGGCGGTGCCCTGTCCTTAGCGTCGCTTCACGAGATCATGAGGGCTTTTCGCATCAGCGACACCCTCGTGAGGACTGCCATGTCCCGTCTTGTGACTGATGGCTGGTTCGAGCGATGGAAGGTTGGCCGCAACAGCTACTATCAACTGACCGGTCGGGGGCGGGAAGCCTTCGCGCAGGCCACGCAGCGAATTTATGCGGACCCGCCGCAGGAATGGGCAGGCGCGTTTGACCTCCTGCTCTTGGAGAACGCCCAGGATCGGAGTGCACTCCGGGCTCAGTTGTCGGAGGCTGGATATGGAGTTCTTGGAGCGGATCTCTTCATCGCCGCCGCGGTATCCTCCACGGAAGGAGGGCCCTTCCTGCGCCTATCAGGGACCCCAGCGGATCTTCAGACCTCAAGGCGGCTCGTGGAGCGTGCCTGGCCGCTTGAGGAGATTGAGGACCGCTATAAGCGCTTCACGAGCACCTATTCGGGAACGCTCGGTGCCCTCGAACAAGGAACCAGGTTTGCTGATCTCGATGCGCTTCTGATCCGTATCCTCCTGATCCACGATTATCGGCGGGCTGTCCTGAAGGATCCCCTGCTGCCGCCACAACTGCTTCCCAAGCCTTGGGCCGGAACCGCCGCCCGCGCCCTGTGTGGAACGATCTACAAGACGCTGTTCCCCGCCGCCGAGCGGTGGATCGACACCCACGCCCAGAACGATAGGGGCCCGTTGCCGAAGGCAGACCGAAGTTTCAGGGAGCGCTTTGCCGCAATCGAGCCAGTTGCCGAGGTGAGTGCAACTTAGCCGATTTGTTACAGAAATATCTTGCTATGCACAATTTTTGTGACATATTAATCAAGCTCGTGAAACGCATCGAGGCATGCTGCCTGGCATCCGAACGCCGATGGTCGCAACAGCGTTGACTTGCTGCAGTCCCATGGGCGGACGCACCGATCTGAGAGAGCGGCTCAGCTGCCTCTTCCAGGGCGCGGGACCAAAGGCGAAGCGAAGACGAGGCAACGAAGGCAGGGAGAAACGCCATGTACGCACAGATGGTGAAGACGGGCGTCGATCACATCCAATCCAAGGAGGAGATGTCTCCGGAGGAGCGCGCCTTCCAGGACCGCGTCGATCAAGATATCAAGATCGAGCCGAAGGAATGGATGCCCGAGGCCTACCGCAAGACCCTAATCCGGCAGATTTCCCAACACGCCCATTCCGAAATCATCGGCATGCAACCGGAGGGGAACTGGATCACCCGCGCACCGACCCTAGAGCGGAAGGCCATTCTGCTCGCCAAGGTGCAGGACGAGGCAGGCCACGGCCTCTATCTCTACTGCGCCGCAGAGACCCTCGGCGTGACTCGCGACGAGCTCATGGAGCAACTCAACAGCGGCAAGGCGAAATATTCGAGCATCTTCAATTATCCCACCCTGACTTGGGCCGATATCGCCGCCATCGGATGGCTGGTGGACGGTGCTGCGATCATGAACCAGGTGCCGCTGCAAAGGTGCTCCTACGGACCCTACTCCCGCGCCATGGTTCGGATCTGCAAGGAGGAGAGCTTCCATCAGCGGCAGGGTTACGACGCGATGACCAAGCTCGCGCGCGGGACGCCTGAGCAGAAGCAGATGGCGCAGGATGCGCTGAACCGCTGGTGGTGGCCGTCGCTCATGATGTTTGGACCGTCCGATGCGGAGTCGGTTCACAGCGCCCAATCCATGCGGTGGAAGATCAAGATCAACACCAACGACGAGTTGCGCCAGAAATTCGTCGATCAGACGGTGCCGCAGGCGGAATATCTCGGTCTCACGGTTCCCGATCCGGACCTCAAATGGAATGCCGGTCGCGGCCAGTACGATTTCGGCGAGGTCAATTGGGAAGAGTTTTACCAGGTGATCAGCGGCAACGGTCCCTGCAACCGCCAGCGGCTGCGCACACGGGTCAAGGCCTACGAGGAGGGACGCTGGGTGCGCGATGCCGCCGATGCCTATGCGGCCAAGAAGGGCGCCCGGGCCAAGGCGCAGGCGGCGTGAGCGGGAGTACGATGATGGCCGACAAGAAAGAATGGCCCCTCTGGGAGGTTTTCATCCGCAGCCAGCATGGGTTGGCGCACCGGCACGTGGGCAGTCTGCACGCGCCTGATGCCGAAATGGCGATCCTGAATGCCCGCGACGTCTATACCCGCCGCAACGAAGGCGTGAGCATCTGGGTCGTGCGGGCCTCCGATATTTCGGCCAGTTCTCCGAGTGAGAAGGGTCCCATGTTCGATCCCGCTAACAGCAAGGTCTACCGACACCCCACCTTCTACGAAATTCCAGAAGAGCTGGGGCATATGTGATGAGCGATCAGGCCGCCCTGTTCGAGTATCTGCTGCGCCTCGGCGATAATGCTCTGATCCTGGGGCACCGCCTCTCCGAGTGGTGCGGACATTCGCCTGCCCTCGAGGAAGATTTGGCCCTGTCAAACGTGGCTCTTGATCTGATCGGGCAAACGCAGCTCTGGCTCAACCTCGCCGGCGACGTCGAGGGCAGGGGGCGAGACGCCGACAAACTGGCCTATCTCCGCGACGCCCGGGACTTTCGCAACGTGCTGCTGGTCGAGCAGCCCAACGGGGACTTCGCCGCCACCATGGCGCGGCAGTTCTACTTCGATGCCTGGCATTATCTGCTGTTGCGGGAGCTGACGGGCTCCAAGGACAGCCGCATCGCTGAGATTGCCGCGAAGGGCCTCAAGGAGGTCACGTATCATCTCGAGCGGAGCCGCGAGTGGGTCCTGCGCCTCGGCGACGGTACGGAAGAGAGCCATGAGCGCATGCAGACGGCGCTCGACGATCTCTGGATGTATACGGGCGAACTGTTTGAGACTGACGAGGTCGACCAAGCCATGATCCGCAGCGGCATGGGCCCTGATCTGTCGACGCTTCATGAGCCGTGGCTCGGGCTCATGCATGCGACCGCCGAAGAGGCGACGCTGACGCTGCCGCAGCCCGGGTGGGCGCAACGGGGCGGGAAACGCGGAATGCATTCGGAACATCTCGGTTACATTCTCGCCGATCTCCAATTCCTGCAGCGCGCCTATCCCAACGCTACGTGGTGAGGAGGCAAGGTGCCGATGACGACTGTCACGACACGGCCCAGTCTCGATGAGATCCGCGGCTGGCTGGGAGACGTCCCTGATCCGGAGGTGCCGGCGGTCTCGGTCATGGACCTTGGCATCGTGCGAGATGTGCAATGGTCCGGCGACGAACTCGTCGTTGCGATTACGCCCACCTATTCCGGTTGCCCGGCAACAAGCGTCATCGCCTTCGACATCGAAACCGCATTGCGCCAGAGAGGCATCGAAAATCTCCGGATCGAGCGCCGCCTCTCGCCTCCCTGGACCACGGACTGGGTCACCGAAGAAGGCAAGCGGCGGCTTGAGGCTTATGGCATTGCTCCCCCGGCGGAAGAGGCGGGCGGCCCTTCGCCGTTCGAGCGCTTACTGCGCAAGCCGTTGGTGATCGCGTGCCCACGCTGCAAGTCTGAAAATACCCGCCGCATCAGCGAGTTCGGATCTACACCGTGCAAGGCGCAGTATCAGTGTCACGATTGCCTTGAGCCCTTCGACTATTTCAAGTGCATTTGAACCGAGCGGATGCTCCATGACGAAGTTCTACCCGGTCACCGTCTCCGATATCAGGCGCGAGACCCGCGATGCCATCATCCTCACGCTCGATGTGCCAGAGGAGCACAAGGACGCATTCCGGTTTTCGCAGGGCCAGTACCTGACGCTGCGAACGAATATCGACGGCGATGAGGTCCGCCGGTCGTACTCGATCTGTGCTGCAGCGACGGACGCCCAGTTGCGGGTCGGCATCAAGAAGATCGCCGATGGCCTGTTTTCCAATTGGGCGAGCAGCCAGCTCGCCCCCGGACAGGTCATCGAGGCCATGCCTCCCATGGGCAACTTTTTTGTGCCGCTGGACGAAAGCCGAAAGAGGCATTTTGTGGGGTTCTCGGCCGGCAGCGGGATCACGCCCCTTCTCAGCATCGTCAAGACGACCCTCGTGGCGGAGCCACGGTCATCCTTCACCTTGTTTTACGGAAACCGCGCCTCAAGCTCGATCATGTTCCGCGAGGAACTTGAGGATCTCAAGAACGAGCATCTCGACCGATTCAGCCTTATTCATATTCTCAGCCGCGAGCAGCAGGACATCGATTTGTTCAATGGTCGCCTGAACAAGGAAAAATGCGACCAGCTCCTCGATCACTGGATTGATGTGGCGTCCATCGACACTGCCTTCATCTGCGGGCCGCAGGACATGATGCTCGGTGTCGCCCAGAGTCTCGAGGAGCATGGCCTCGACAAACGCCAAATCAAGTTCGAGCTTTTCGCAACCTCGACCCCTGGCCGCCGTCAGCGCCGGCCCGACGAGGCGAGGGCGGAGGACCGCGAGAATCTCTGCGAGGCGACGGTCGTGATTGACGGGCGAGCCCGAACCTTCTCCTTCGAGAAGGGAGCCGCATCCGTTCTGGACGCGGGAACTGCCGAGGGATTGGAGCTTCCCTATGCGTGCAAGGGCGGAGTCTGCTCCACATGCCGGGCGATGCTGGTCGAAGGCGAGGTCGACATGGATGCGAACTTTGCCCTTGAGGATTATGAGATCGCGAGGGGCTACATCCTGACTTGTCAGAGCTATCCGGTCACCGACAGGATCGTGGTCGATTTCGATAAGTGATAAGGGACACCCCATGGTTGATGAAGAGAGCCTCGTCAGCTTCGTGGCCGGTGGCGGCAGGCTGAGCGCGCCGGACAACGTGACCCCCCGCTACCGCGGCGAGCTCATGCGCCTGATGGCGATTTTCGTCGACTCGGAAATGGCGGGAGCGTCGGGCTTTGCCGATTGCATCAACCTCGCGCCTGGGCTGAAAGAGCGGATCACAGCCACTCGCATGGTCGTCGACAAGTTCACCCATGCGCGGCGGGTCCTGGAGCTGATGGAGCAGTTCGGGGCCAATACTGGTCAATACGTTGGAGCGCATCCCTGGTCATCACGCCTCGACCGGAGCATGAACCTCGGCACACGCCGCACCGAGGGGGACATGCGCCTCAATGTGTTTCATTACCCGATCAACGGCTGGGTCGATGCGGTGGTGATGAACTTTCTTATGGGGCAGGCGACCGTGGTGCAGCTCGACGAGTTGACCCGCGGTTCCTATCAGCCGTTGGCGGATCTGTTGTCCGAGATTGTCCCCGTCGAACGGCGTCATGCGGAGCTTGGGGAACAGGGACTGCGTGTGGCCTTGGACAAGGGGCACGACAAGACCGACGCTCAGGCATCTGTGAACTATTGGTATCCGCGGGTTACTGACACGTTCGGCCGCAGCACCTCGGATCACTTCGATCAGCACCGCAAATATGGGTTGCGTCAGAAGAGCAGGGAGGAGCTCCTATCGAGCTGGCAGAGCCTGGTTCATCCGGTTCTGGACGAGCTTGGACTAAGTGCCCCGGAAGGCGGTCTCGATCCAGCGTCCCGGCAGAAGGCACTTGCCTGATCTGATCACAGGCTACTCGGCTGCCTTGGCATGGCGTGCTGCCCCGAATTGCTGTGCTTGGAGATTTCGAGTTCCATCGATGATCAGCTGCGCGACAAGCTCCGCGTAGTCGGCGCGGGAGACTTCTCCAGTGCTTTTGAACCAGAGGTAATGCCAGTTGATCATGCCGAAAAGCGACATGGTCACCGGCTTCAGGAGCTTTGTCCTTTCCAACTGGGGCGCTACGCCCGCCACCGCGCCGGAGAAAAGGCGAACCAGATCGCGTTCCATCGCCTTGAGCTCGATCTGGCGCTCGGCCGGGAGAAGACGGAGGCCGTTGATCTGCACATTGTGCTGGGCATCGGCATCCCGATAAGCCTCTAACAGGGCGGCAATCAGTTCCTTTAAGCGCGGTTCGGGCGAAAGTTCCGGGCGATCGGCGGCTTCGACCACCTCAAGCAATTCCTCGAGGTGAAAGCGAATGACGTCGAAGAGCAGTTCTTCCTTGTCCTTATAGTAATGATAGAGGTTGGCCTTCGAGACGCCGCATGCCTCTGCGATCTTGCTCATTGACGCGCGATCATAGCCATGCGCTGCAAAAAGCTCGGCCGAGCGATTCAAAATCGCCCGACGCTTCTCATCATAATCGTTGGCGCGGGTGCGGGCCATTTGACACTTCTATTCTTTCGGTCTGCGGTCTATGACGCGTCTCGCCTTGCCTAGCGAGCGCTCGATTCCCTCGGGATCCAGGACGTTTACCTGCGCAGTGATCCCAATGGTATCCTTTATCGCCTGGCTCAGCCGGTCGGCAGCGGCTTTCCGGGTTTCGTGATAATCAGCTTCGGCGCGGATCTCTGTGCGGATCTCCATCTGGTCCATGCGCCCCTCACGGGTCAGAATGATCTGATAATGGCCTGAAAGAGCCGGGATGGTCAGGAGCTTTTCCTCGATCTGGCTGGGGAAGACGTTGACCCCGCGGATGATCATCATATCGTCCGTGCGGCCCGTGACCTTCTCCATGCGGCGCATCGCCCGGGAGGTCCCGGGCATGAGCCGCGTCAGGTCGCGGGTGCGATATCGGATGATGGGCATCGCCTCCTTGGTGAGGGACGTGAAAACCAGTTCCCCTTCCTCGCCGTCCGGCAGCACTTCGCCGGTAACAGGGTCGATCACCTCGGGGTAGAAATGATCCTCCCAGATGTGCAGGCCGTCCTTGCTCTCGATGCATTCGCAGGCGACACCCGGACCCATGACCTCCGATAGGCCATAGATGTCCACCGCGTGAATATCGAACGCCTCCTCGATTTCCGCCCGCATGGCGTTCGTCCAGGGTTCGGCGCCGAAGATGCCGATCTTGAGCGAGGACTTGCGCGGGTCGAGCCCTTGCTTCCGGAATTGGTCCAGAATCGCCAGCATGTAGGAGGGTGTGACCATGATCACGTCAGGCTCGAAATCGTGGATGAGCTGCACCTGCCGCTCGGTCATGCCGCCGGACATGGGGATCACCATGCAGCCGAGCCTCTCGGCTCCATAATGTGCGCCCAAGCCTCCCGTGAAGAGGCCGTAGCCGTAAGCCACGTGCACCTTCATGCCCGGCCGCCCGCCGCTTGCCCGGATCGAGCGGGCCACAACGTCCGCCCATGTGTCGATATCGTGCTTGGTATAGCCGACGACCGTAGGCTTGCCGGTGGTTCCGGACGAGCCGTGGACGCGGGCAACCTGGCTCTGAGGCACGGCGAACATGCCGAAGGGATAATTGTCGCGCAGGTCGTGCTTGGTGGTGAACGGGAACTTTGCGAGATCGCTCAGTTCCTTGAAATCGTCCGGGTGAACACCGGCCGCGTCGAACTTGGCCTTGTAGTGCGGCACGTTCTCGTAAGCGTGCCGCAAGGACCAGGCCAGTCGGTCACGCTGCCAGGCAGCAAGCTCATCCTTCGATGCCAGTTCGAACCGGTCGAGATCTGTCGGTTGCGGCTTGAGTTCGGAAAGCTTGCGGAGCGGAATCTGAAACAAAGTAACCTCCCATACGCAGTTTTTTAGTAGATTTATTTAGTACCCGGCGAGAGAAGCATGCCGGCGATGGTTCTCGAATGCCCGCGAAACTCTGCGACGACTTCGTCCCGGCTGTTCCGAACTGTTACGTCGTAGATACCGGAGCGGCCCGTCCGGGTGCGTTCCACAGCATGGGCCGTGAGCGTGTCTCCGCGACGGCCGGGTTGCAGGAACGTTACCGCGCATTGCTGGGCGACCGTGCGCTGGTTGTATGTGTTGCAGGCAAAAGCGAAAGCCGAGTCCGCCAAGGTAAAGATGAACCCGCCGTGGCAAATGCCGTGTCCATTTGTCATGTCGGCTCGGATCTTCATCGAGATGACGGCCTCGCCGGGCGAGACCCGCTCGACGAGCATCCCGAGCCCCTGGCTCGCCTGATCCTCTGCCCACATGGCCTCGGCGCAAGCTCGCGCAACTTCCTGCGCGTCGTTCCCGGAAGCGGTCGGCTGTGCGTCCATCAGGTCCTCCCGGTAAATTTAGGACGCCGCTTTTCGAAGAAAGCCGTGACGCCTTCCATGTAGTCTGGCGTGCGGCCCGCTTGCCCTTGAAAATCCCGCTCCAGATCGAGCTGCTGGTCGAGATCGTTCGTTTCGGATGCATCTAGGGCCTGCTTGATCAGGCCGAGCCCGACGGTGGGCTGGGACGAGAAATGAACGGCAAGACGATGCGCTTCCTCCATGAGCACTGCATCATCAACAGCCTTCCAGATCATGCCCCAGGTTTCGGCCTGTTCGGCAGGAACCGGCTCGGCCAGGAGGGCGAGAGCCCGCGCCCGCGCAGGACCGACGAGCCGCGGCAGAAACCAGGTTCCGCCTGAGTCAGGGACGAGACCAAGCTTTGCGAATGCCTGGATGAACTTGGCGGACCGCGCCGCCAGAACGATGTCGCACGCGAACGCGATGTTTGCGCCGGCACCGGCCGCAACGCCGTTGACCGCACAGAGCACAGGCATCCGTAGGTCCCGAAGCTTGCGCACGAGCGGATTGTAAAGCCGTTCAAGGGTGGAAGAGAGATCTGGAACCTCGCCTGGGCTGAAGACCCGATCCGACAGATCCTGGCCAGCGCAGAACCCGCGTCCGGCACCGGTGAGAATGAGCGTTCGGCAGTCCTTGTCAGCTTCCGCATCGAGAAGAGCTGTCATCAAAGCCGCATGCATCGCCTCGTTGAAGGAGTTGAGACGGTCAGGGCGATTGAGAGTGATGACGCGATACCCCTCTCGCCTGTCCATGAGGATGAAGTCATTCTCCAACGTGGCCCTCCCGGATTCCGGTGGATCGCAGACAGTTGCTTCGACTTGTTTTACTATTGACCAACCGTCCGGTCAATTATATTGATGCTATGGATAGCGTCAATGAGCGTATGGCCGGCGTTCAGGAGGACGGGATGGGATTTTTCGACAACCATCGAGATACACTCAATCAACCCCTTCAAGCGGTGCGGTCGCGTGGTTATTGGAGCGCCTATCCGGAAATCCCAAGCGGCAAGATCTACGGCGAAACCGCTAAAGCCGCCAACGAACCGCTGATCGACAAGGCGTCCGAGGCTTTTGCATCCGCTGGCGTTGCGCTTTCGGTCGATCTCAAAGGAGGGGTGTTCGTCAATCAGTCCGCCCGTTTCAGCGACTATCACGCGACAGGGACGAATCTGACCGAAGCAGCCTGCTTTACCGGCGCGGCCTTCGTAGCCGACCGCTTTCACATTGCAACGGCATGCAGGCCTTTGGTGGCCTCACCCGTCGCGCAGCACGTACAATAAGAACAAGAACATTCGGCAATTCATCCAGGAGGAAACAGATGAAATCACCCTCGACGCTCAAGTACATGCTCGCCGCCAGTGCGATCAGCTTAGGCTTTTCCAATGGCGCGCTCGCTCAGGACACCGTCAAGATTGGCTCGGTCCTGTCTGTCACTGGCCCGTCCTCCTTTCTGGGTGAACCCGAGGACAAGACGCTCCGGATTTATGTCGACCAGATTAACGCCGCAGGCGGTGTTGCCGGCAAGAAGATCGAGCTCGTGATCTACGATGACGGGGGTGACGCCAACAAGGCCCGGACCTTTGCGACCCGCCTTATCGAGGACGATGAGGTTATCGCCATGGTGGGAGGAACCTCGACAGGTTCCACCATGGCGATGGTCCCTGTGTTCGAGGACGCGCAGGTTCCGTTCATCTCACTGGCAGGCGCGATCGAGGTGGTCGATCCCGTGCGCAAGTTCGTGTTCAAGACGCCCCACACGGACAAAATGGCGTGCGAGAAAATTTTTGAGGATCTGAAGAAACGCAACCTCACGAAGATCGGGATGATTTCGGGCACGGACGGGTTCGGCGCTTCCATGCGGGCGCAGTGCGTCAAGGTTGCACCCAACTACGGAATGCAGATCGTTATCGATGAGACTTATGGTCCTCGCGACAGCGATATGACGGCCCAGCTTACCAAGATCAAGAACACGGCCGGCCTGCAGGCTGTCGTTAATCCAGGTTTCGGCCAGGGGCCGGCGATCGTGACCCGCAACTATGCGCAGCTCGGCATGACCGGAACGCCGTTCTACCAGAGCCACGGCGTAGCGTCGAAGAGCTTCATTGATCTGGCAGGCGCAGCCGCAGAAGGTGTCCGGCTCCCGGCCGCAGCGCTTCTCGTGGGGGACAAGCTCCCTGAGAGCGATCCGCAGAAGAAGGTCGTGACCGAGTACAAGAAGACCTACGAGAGCGCCACGAAGCAGCCTGTCTCGACCTTTGGCGGCCATGCCTATGATGGATTGTTCATTCTGGTCGAAGCGATGAAGCGCGCGAACTCCACGGATCCCAAGAAAATCCGCGATGAGATCGAAAAAACCAAGGGGTTTGTCGGCACGGGCGGCATCGTCACCATGTCGGCGACAGACCACCTCGGGCTCGACCTCTCCGCGTTCCGCATGCTCGAGATCAAGGGCGGCGACTGGAATCTGGCTGAATCGGGAAGCTGATCCTGCTCACAACGCCTCCGGGCCATACACACATGGAAGCCCGGAGGCGTCGCTTCCTATTCCTCAGGACTGACGGCTGCTCGTTTGCCGCCGGTCCAGTAACCAGAGGCTGCGGGACCGCATAATGGCCGAGTTTCTCCAGTTTCTTATCTCCGGATTGACGGTCGGAGCGGTCTACGCCCTGGTCGCACTGGGTTTTACCCTGATCTATAATGCGTCGGGCGTGGTGAACTTCGCCCAGGGCGAGTTCGTCATGCTTGGCGGGATGGTCACGGTGTTTGTTTCGGCCGCAGGGGTGCCGTTGCCGCTGGCTGCGTTGATTGCAGTATGCGTTGCCGTCGTCATTGGGCTTCTGCTGCACCGTTTCGCCATCGAGCCCGCGCGCGGCGCATCGGCTGTAACACTCATCATCATAACGATTGGCGCATCGATCCTGCTCCGTGGCATTGCGCAGATCGTCTTCGACAAGCAATTTCACAAGCTGCCCTCGTTCTCCGGAGATACGCCAGTCGACATCTTTGGAGCAGCGGTTCAGCCGCAGAGCTTCTGGGTCCTCGGCGGAGCCGCGGTCGTGGTTTTGGGGTTATACGCCTTCCTGGAACGCACGGTGCTCGGCAAGGCTGTGCTGGCAACCGCCGCAAACCGCCTAGCCGCTCGCCTAGTCGGCATCAACACGACCACGATCATGGCGCTTGCCTTCGGAGGGTCCGCGGCGATCGGCGCGATCGCTGGCATTCTCGTGACGCCGATCACTCTCACAAGCTACGATGTCGGCACGCTTCTTGCGCTGAAAGGGTTTGCCGCCGCGATGCTGGGAGGCATGGGTAATCCGCTGGGCGCCGTCGTCGGCGGGCTCCTGATCGGGCTTCTCGAGGCATTCGGCGCGGGCTACCTCAGCTCGACCTATAAGGACGCCTTTGCGTTCCTTGTCATTCTTGTCGTGTTGTTTGCTGCGCCTCAAGGACTGTTCGGCCGGCGAGCCGTCGAGAGGGTATGAGCATGCGTGCTCTTGTCAATCAACGCTTTACGACGCTCGCCATTCTGGCAGTCGTGATTGCCGTTCTGCCCCTCATTTTCCCTTCCAGCTACTATTTCCGCGTTGCATCCCTCGTCTGGGTGTCGGCGCTCGCTGCCATCGGCCTTAACATTCTCATGGGCCAGGCAGGGCAGGTCAGCCTCGGTCATGCGGCGTTCTTCGGCATTGGCGCCTATGCGGTCGCCATCGGCCCAGCCCATCTCGGTCTACCCACCTGGGCTGCGCTTCTCATTGGGGCTCTTCTTTCAGCTGCGCTCGCTTTTCTGGTGGGGCGTCCCATCCTGCGGCTGAAAGGACACTATCTCGCGATTGCCACACTAGGCCTTGGCGTCCTCGTCGCGCTCGTCATCTCGACCGAAAGTCGATGGACTGGCGGGCCGGACGGCATGCCAGTAGCTCGGCTGACCTTGTTCGGATGGCGGGTGACCGGATCGGATACATGGTATTGGGTGACGGGGGGCCTCCTGCTCATTGGCGCTTGGATTGCACTCAACCTCGATGAAACTCCCACCGGCAGAGCATTTCGGGCGCTTCACGACAGTGAGGTGGCGGCGCAGGTCGTCGGAGTCGACGTCGCTCGTTTCAAACTGCAGGCCTTCGTGATCGCAGCGGTCTACGCGTCTTTGGCCGGCTCCGCGCTCGCGATGATGAACGGCTTCATCAACCCGGATCAGGCTGGCTTCCTACACTCCGTGGAACTCGTCACCATGGTGGTGCTAGGGGGGCTCGGATCAGTGGTCGGAAGCATCGTTGGCGCGGCCTTGCTCGTGACGCTTCCCCAAGTGCTGACTGTTTTTCATGAGTACGAGCACCTCCTGCTCGGGCTCATCATCATCGTGTCGATGATCTTTATGCGCAGCGGCATCGTACCGACTTTGTCGTCCCTGTTCTTCCAGAGGACACGGTCATGACAATCCTACAGGCAATGGATATCGGCATTTCCTTCGGCGGCGTGAAGGCGGTCGATGGGGTGAGCTTCTCGGTCAGTCCCGGCCAGATTCTTTCGATCATCGGTCCCAACGGCGCAGGAAAGACAACGCTCTTCAACGTGATCTCGGGTGTCTATACCGCCAGTCGCGGCACCATCCACCTCTCCGGCGAAAACGTGACCGGGCTGGCGCCACACAACCTAGCGACCCGAGGTCTTTCACGGACCTTCCAGAATCTCCAGATCTTTCAGCGCATGACGGCCTGCGAGAACGTAATGGTTGGACGCCACCTGCGGGAGAAGTGCAGCCTTCTGCCTGCCCTGTTCAGAATGCCCGCGGTCACGCGCCAGAACCGGGAGACGAGGGCGGCGGCTCTCGAACTCCTGAGCTATGTGGGGCTGAAGGACTCGGCTGATGTCCTGGCGGGTTCGCTTCCCTACGGCGCGTGCAAGCGTCTCGAGATCGCGCGCGCGCTCGCGGCTGAGCCGCGCGTGCTTCTCCTCGACGAACCGGCCGCCGGCTGCAATGCGGTCGAGACGGAGGAAATTGACCACCTCATCCGACAGGTCGCGGACCGGGGAGTCGCGGTTGTGCTCGTCGAGCACGACATGAAGCTCGTGATGAAGATCTCCGACCGGATCCTGGTTCTTGAGCGGGGCAGGCCGCTTGCCGAAGGATCGCCGCGCGAGGTTCGTGACAACCCCAAGGTTCTAGAGGCTTATCTCGGGCGTCATGGGGCCCAGGAGGCAGCCCGTGCTTGAGATCAAAGGTCTTCGCAGCGCCTACGGCCGGATTGAGGTGCTCAAGGGCGTTACGCTTCACGTCGAGACAGGCGAAGTGGTTGCTCTCGTTGGGTCCAATGGCGCTGGTAAGACGACACTCCTTCGTGCGCTGTCCGGAGTCCAGCCGATCACCGGCGGCGAAATCCTGTTCAACGGTGAGCCGATTCATCGCCTGCCGCCCCATCGGCGGGTCGATCGCGGGATTACGCAATCGCCGGAGGGACGCCAGGTATTCGGCCCCTTGACCGTAGAGGACAACCTGCGGCTTGGCGCTTATCGGCGAAGCGATAAGGACATCGGTTCGGATCGCGACCGTGTTTTCACGATGTTTCCGATCCTAGCCGAGAAGAGACATCTTCTGGCCGGCGGATTGTCGGGAGGGCAGCAGCAGATGCTGGCTATCGGCCGGGCGTTGATGGGACGACCCAAACTCTTGCTTCTCGACGAACCGTCGCTGGGACTGTCGCCGCTCCTGGTCGATCAGATCCTGGACGCCATCGTGTCGCTCAGGAAAGACGGCATTACGGTGCTTCTTGTCGAGCAGAACGCAAGCGCCGCCTTGGCGATCGCGGATCGTGGCTATGTACTCGAAACCGGAAAGGTCGCTTACACTGGCGCAGGTTCGGCGCTCTTGGCCGATCCCCAGGTCAAGGCCGCATACCTCGGTATCGAGTAAGGGACCACTATGGTCTTGCGCTGAAGCAGGGGATCAACTCGAAGCACTTTCCGGCTGCACCATGCTTTTCTTCGCGAGGGCAAGAGCGTCCTGAAGAACAGCCTGATCGCCGATGTGGTTGGCCAGGATCAGCACAAGGCGGCTGTTGAGCGCCGCGCTCGCCTCATCCGATAGACCACGATGCGCTTCTATGAGGGCCCGATAGGCGCGGTCCGGGTCTGAGAAGCGGTTGTCGGCGACAAGAAAAGTCATGCGGCTCCTCCGTCAAAACCACGCAAACGGCGGGTGGCACGTTCGATCATCGAGGAGTCCGGATGTCGCCAGCGGGCCGCCAGATGCTGGTCGGGACGAACCAGGTAGGCGCTGCCGGGAGATGCATCGAACCGTTGTTCGAAAAACCCGTTCTCGTCGATCAGGTCGTGGCCGATCGTGAGAATGCGGCAACTGCACGGTGGGGGATCGCCGTTCGAGACGTAAAGGATGGTTTCCTGGCCACCCAGTGCTTCAAGCAGCCAGATGGGCCGCCCCTCGCGGTCGCGCATGGGTGCATCGGGGAGGGGCGCTCCAAGGCGAGCGGATCCAGCCCAGGCGTCACGATCGGGCGTCGAGAGAGAGGTCTCGTAGGTGGAGGGCGTCGAGAGCCTGCCTGAGTTCACCATGCGCTTCGCAAAGGGTGCATGGCGGGCAAGAGCAAGCGCGGCATCGCGAAAGCGTAGCTCCTGAGCGGAGCGTGGGGCGATGAAGTCGGTCGAGCGGGTCGAGTGGCCGATATTCTCATCCGTCGCGGCGGAGCGCTCAAACTCATAGGTCTCCATCAAACGTTCGGGCGCTGCATCGTTTACAACGAGGGCGAGCTTCCAGGCTAGATTCTCCGCATCTTGGATGCCGGAATTCGCGCCGCGTGCACCGAACGGCGAAACCTGGTGGGCAGCATCCCCCACGAATACCACGCGCCCGTGCACGAAGCGCTCGAGGCGACGGCACTGGAAGGTGTAGACTGACACCCATTCGAGGGCAAAGTTGTCGTGCCCGAGCATCTGTCTGAGACGCGGCAGGACCCGCTCCGGGGCCTGTTCGGCTTTTGCGTCCGCATCAGGACCAAGCTGGAGATCGATGCGCCAGACGTCGTCCGGCTGCTTGTGGAGGAGGGCCGAGCGGCCATCATGGAAGGGTGGATCGAACCAGAACCACCGCTCCGTTGGAAAATCGCCCCGCATTTTCACATCGGCGATGAGAAACCGGTCCTCGAAAACCTCGCCTGTGAAGCTGAGACCGAGCATGCTGCGCAAGGCTGAGCGCGCCCCATCGGCAGCCACCACCCAATCGGCGTCCAGATCATAGGAGCCTTCAGGTGTCTCGACCGTGAGCCTCGCGCCGTCATTGCGTGGCTTTAGACCGGTCGCCTTGTTGCGCCAGCGGATATCGAGATCCGGCAACTGCGCGGCGCGCTCCACGAGCGCGTGCTCGAGGTAGTATTGCTGAAGATTGATGAAGGCCGGCATCTTGTGCCCATCCTCGGGCAAAAGATCGAACGCGTAGAGCAGCTCCTCACGCTGGAACACCTTGCCGACCTTCCAGGTCACGCCCTTGGAAAGGCAGGTCTGGGCCACGCCGAGCCGGTCGAGGATTTCGAGCGTTCTCTTGGCATAGCAGATGCCGCGCGAGCCTTCCCCGATCCGATCCGCATCGTCAAGTAGGATGACCGGCACACCGCGCTGGACAAGGTCGATGGCCGTGCAAAGTCCAACAGGCCCCGCGCCGACCACGACCACAGGATGGTGAGCTGGAGTGGGGCGGTCCTGATCCGGGCTGCGGCGATAGCCGAACTGGTAGAGAGCTTTGCGGGTGTTCATGGCGCGTCCGTTTCTCGACCTTGCCCCAAAGACCTACCCCTGCAGAGCCGCCCAAAGCTCCCGGTCCCGCTCAGCGGTCCATATCACGGGATGATCGATCCCGGAGGCCTCGTCAAATGCCCGGGAAACGTTGAATGGGAGACAATGTTCGTAGATGGCGAAACTGCCGAATTTCGGGTCCATGACGTCTCGAGCGGCCGCGAACGTCTGCTTCAGGTTGCGGCCACGAGCGACCGATAGTTCCGCGGCTCCGTATAGGCTGGTGACGAAATCCCGTGTCATGGCAATGGCTTCGCGCACCATCTGCTCGCCCTTGAGCGCATCACCGCGGCCGGGCACAAGGGCTTTGGGCCTGAAAGCCCGGATTTCCTCCAGTGTTTCAGGCCATTCGCGCAAGTGGGCATCGCCGCAATAACAGGCAGAGTGATACTCTACGAGGTCGCCGGAAAACATCACCTGCGCGTCCGGCACCCAAGCGACGATGTCGCCTGCGGTATGGCCCGCGCCTAAATGAAAGAGCTTCACCTCGCGCTTGCCGAGAAAAACCGACATGCTGTTCTCGAAGGTGATCGTCGGCCAGGTTAGCCCTTCCGGGATGCTGTTTTCGCCACGGAAAAGGCGTGGGAAACGGCCGATTTCTGAGGCTTTGTCCTGTTCGCCCCGTTCGACGATCAGGTCGTAGGTCGCGTTCGACGCGATGATGCCCTGAGCCTCATAGGCCGAGGCGCCAAGCACCCGCACAGCATGATAGTGGGAGAGGACGACGTACTTGATCGGCTTGTCGGTGACAGTGCGCACGCGCGAGATCACGTCCTCGGCCATGGCGGGAGTCGCCTGGGCGTCAATCACCATGCAGCCGTCGTCGCCTACGATGATGCCGGAATTCGGGTCGCCTTGAGCCGTATAGGCATAAAGCCCCGGACCGACTTCCGTGAACGAGACCATCTTGTCCGTCGTGTCTGCGGTCGACGCGAAGGCTTTCTCAGCCATCATGGTTCTCCGTAAGGTAAATTGCTCCCGTCGATGTTTTCTCATGGCGGGAGAGCGGGGTCGAACGGGGAAGGGCGAGGCCCATGTGTGATCGTCTCCACCTCAAAGAGGACGTACGTTATTCGTCATGATGGGGTGCCTGAAATGCAAGGAGGCTTTCATGCGCTTCAACAGTCGTAGGGAATGAGTTGGAGATACCGTCCTTGTAGGGTTAGGTGACTGCTCGCATCAGCCGCATTCGTAGTGACTTTATCAAGTGGATTGTTGCATAAGCAACGGTTTTCTGGCCGCCTAGCTTATGGGGAAATGTTTGCGAGCACGGTCCTGTTCGTTCTCAAGGTATCAAGCTAAGATGCCGTAGCGTCGGTCGAAGAGTAATGGTGCGCTGCACCATTTCAACGCCTCAGAACGGTACTGCACGAAGCCTGTCACAACCCGAACCTTTATATATAATTTTCAACCGATAAATAATCTTGACCGCCTCTTGGCGGGCCTATTTACTGTCGCAAACTTACAGCGGATGAGGAAGCCGGCCATGAAGGCGTCGGATTTCAATTATGTCTGCCCGTCTTCCGTTGAGGAAGCGACAAGTCTGCTTGCTCTCCATGGGGACGGAGCCAAGGTTATTGCCGGTGGCCAGAGCTTGGTCCCGGCCCTCAACCTTCGACTGCTAGCTCCAGAAATCCTCATCGACATCGGCCGCATCGGCACGTTGCGCTACATTTCCGTAGCCGACGGGATGGTCCGGATCGGCGCGCTCGCGCGTCATGTCGATCTCCTGAATTCGCAAGAGATCGCAGAGCACGTGCCTCTCCTGGCCGAGGCAATCACCTACGTGGCCCACCCGGCTATCCGCAATCGGGGCACGATCGGAGGCAACCTCGCCCATGCGGATCCCGCATCGGAGTTGCCTGCCTGTATGATGGCGCTCGATGCCGTCATGGTTATTTCCGGTCCTTCCGGTGAGAGGCGCGTCGCGGCATCCGAGTTCTTCCTCGGGATCTATGAGACAGCATTGGCCCCGGACGAGCTGCTTATCGGTTTGGAAATCCCCGTAACTGCGGCTGGAAGCCGGTTTTACTTCCACGAGTTTTCGCGCCGCAACGGTGACTTTGCCATTGCGGGGCTGGCTGCTCAGGCCAATGTCCGAGATGGGACGGTCGAAAGCCTCCGTCTTGCTTATTTTGCGATTGGCGGCAGACCAACGCTTGCCGCCCATGCGGCGGCCAAGGTCGCCCGCCAACCGATCGGCCCGGCGGTCATAGCCGACGCTCAGTCCGCCCTTGCGGAGGATCTTGAGCCGCATGATGACCAGCAGGCTTCCTCTGCAATGCGGCTTCATCTTGCGAAGGTTCTGCTGGAACGATGCATGTCTGATCTCGTGCAAGACCAGGAAATGAAAAGGAAGGCATTGCAGTGATTGCTCCCGTCTCCATCACCCTCATGGTCAACGACGAGCACGTGAATGCTCACGTTTCTCCCCGCACGCATCTCGCCGATTTTCTGCGCGACCATCTTGGTCTCACCGGCACCCATCTTGGATGCGAGCACGGGGTATGCGGAGCATGTACCGTTCGCCTTGACGGCGACATCGTGCGAGGCTGTCTGGTTCTTGCGGTTCAAGCGGACGGAGCCGTCGTCGAGACGATCGAGGGGCTGTCCGACAGCGGCGAAATCGCCGATCTGCAGGAGGCCTTCCGCAATCGGAATGCTCTTCAGTGCGGCTATTGCACTCCCGGCATGCTGATCGCGGTCCAGGAACTGCTGCGCCAGCAGAGCAACCCTAGCCGGGAGACGATCCGAGAGCATCTTTCAGGAAACTATTGCCGGTGCACCGGGTACCACGCAATTGTTGATGCGGTCGAGGCCACGGTGCGCGCCCGCAATGGAGCCAATGCATGAGCGGCAGCGCCGACACTCCCTCGGGACTCTCCGCCCTCGACCGGCCGAACTCCTATATCGGTCGAGCGGTTCCGCGCCCCAACCTCACGCG
Source organism: Microvirga aerophila (assembly GCF_003332305.1). Classification (GTDB taxonomy): domain Bacteria; phylum Pseudomonadota; class Alphaproteobacteria; order Rhizobiales; family Beijerinckiaceae; genus Microvirga; species Microvirga aerophila. The sequence continues at coordinate 31,373 of NZ_QOIO01000029.1, forward strand.
CCTCATGCAGGGACGCGGACAGTACGTGAGCGACATGACGCTGCCTCGCATGGGGCACGTGGTCTATGTCCGGTCCCCATATGCGCATGCGCGCATACTGGGGATCGACTCGACGGATGCCAAGGCAATGCCTGGCGTGATCGCGGTTGTAACTGGCGCCGAACTTGCTCAGGTCTGCACGCCCTGGGTAGGGGTTCTGTCGCATCTCAAGGGCCTGAAATCTGCCCCTCAGTACCCCATCGCCGTCGACCGCGCCTGTTGGCAAGGTGAGGCTGTGGCCGCAGTGATCGCCACAAGCCGGGCAATTGCAGAAGATGCCGCAGAACAGGTCATCGTCGATTATGAAGAGCTTGAACCGGTTACGGACATGCGCACGGCGCTTGATCCCGAGACGCCGGTCATTCATCCCGACCTCGGCGATAACCTCGCCTTTGAGCGGAAGCTCGATGCAGGTGAAGTGGACAGGGCCTTCGCCGAAGCGGACGCGGTTGTGGATGCGGAGTTCGTGTTCGGCCGTCACACGGGAGTAACCCTCGAATCGCGGTCGGTCCTCGCCGACTGGAACGCCGGGGAGGGGCGGCTCACGGTCTATCAGGGCACCCAAGCTCCTCATATGATGCAGAACATCTTTGCCAAGCATTTAAGCCTCGAGGAGGCTCAGGTGCGAGTGGTCTGTAAGGACGTCGGCGGATCCTTTGGGATCAAGGTTCATGTCTATGCAGACGAGATGGCCACTGCTGCGCTCTCGAAGCTCCTTCGCCGTCCTGTCAAGTTCGTGGCTGATCGCATCGAAAGCTTTGCAACCGACATCCATGCCCGTGACCATCGCTGTTATGGCAAGATCGGCGTCATGAAAGACGGCACCATCACCGCTTTCGAGATCGATGATCTCACCGGGATCGGCCCTTACTCGATGTATCCGCGCACCAGCGCCATCGAGGCCAACCAAGTCGTCAACCTTGTCGGCGGGCCCTATACGGCACAGAACTATCGCGCCAGGGCGCGGGTGGTTTTCCAGAACAAGAACGTGACGTGCCAATACCGCGCCGTCGGCCACCCCATCGCCTGCTCCGTCACAGAGGGACTGGTCGATCTTGCGGCGCGCGCGATCGGAATGGATCCAGCTGAGATCCGGCGACGCAACCTCATTCAGGACGACGCCTATCCGTGCGGATCGCCGTCCGGTCTCAAGTTCGAAGCGCTCTCCCATCACGCAGCTTTGAACAAGCTCCTCGCGATGATGAATTATGACGCCCTCCGGGTGGAGCAGGCCGAGTTGCGCCAGAGAGGAATTTATCGCGGAATCGGACTAGCAAGCTTCATCGAGGTGACCAACCCCAGTGCTGCCTTCTATGGTGTCGGCGGCGCCAGGATTTCATCGCAGGATGGCGTGACGGTAAGGCTCGACGCAACCGGCTCCGTGACCTGCCAAACCAGCATCACGGAGCAGGGACAGGGCTCGGAAGCGATTACGGCGCAGGTTGTCGCGACGGCGATCGGTGTGCCGATGGAGCGGGTTCGGGTCATCCTCGGCGATACGGACAACACGCCTTATGGCGGTGGTACCTGGGCGTCGCGCGCAGCGGGCATTGGCGGTGAGGCGGCGTGGCAGGCGGGCAAGGCGCTGCGCAACAATATCTTGGCTGCGGCGGCAACCATCCTGCAGGCGGATCCCGCAACCCTCGACGTTGTGGACGGCGTCGTAGTGGACAAGGGGACGACGCGTCAACGCATCGGTCTCGATGAAATGGCACGCATTACTTACTTCCGTCCCGATACGCTTCCGCCAGGGTTCCAGGCCGAGCTGATGGCCACCCGGCACTTCGTGCCGCGCCAATACCCATTCGCCTTCACCAACGGCGTTCAGGCCAGTTGGCTTGAAGTGGATATCGAGACCGGCTTCGTAACCCTGCTCAAGCACTGGGTGGTCGAGGATTGCGGTACGATCATCAATCCCCAGCTCGTCGACGAGCAGATCCGCGGCGGCGTGGTGCAGGGTCTGGGGCCGGCGCTTTATGAGCACTGCCGGTATGATGAGAGCGGCCAGCTCACGAATGGCAACATGGCCGACTACCTTGTGCCCATGGCGGCCGAGATGCCGGATATCGAGGTAGGTCACGTCGTTTCGCCAACTCTGGAAACCGAACTCGGCGCCAAAGGGGCAGGGGAAGCCGGCACCGCCGGGGCGGCGGCTGCCGTGGCCAATGCGGTGAATGACGCCCTCTCGCCCTTCGATGTGCTCATCACCGAAATTCCGCTGACCCCTGAACTTATCCTGAAGGAGCTTAAACGCTTCTGAAAGTATCGCCTGACCGATGGCGGCTTGCCGCCTTCCAAAATCAAAAAAGCGACATCCCTTAGGAGGAAACACCATGACGAGTTCCGGCAAGAAGCCGACAGACATTAGCCGCCGTAGCCTTCTCGGCACGGCGGGCGCGGGAGCATTGCTCGCCGTATCTCCGTTCTCGATCAACATTCTTCGGGCTCAGGAGCAGACGATCAAGATCGGTTTTCCTGTTCCCCTGACCGGCCCCTACGGGACAGAAGCGCAAGACCAAGTGCGGGCGGCGGAGGTCGCAATCGCGGAGTTCAACGAGGCCGGTGGTCTGAACGGCCGTAAAGCTGAGTTGCTCGTACGCGACGACAAGCTCAATCCTGGCGAAGCCGCCACCCGTGCGCTCGAGCTGATCGAGAAGGACAAGGTCAACTTCATCGTCGGCAGCCTTTCCGCCGCCGTACAGCTTGCCGTCAACAACGTTACCAAAGAGCGCGGGGTCATATTCAATTCGATCAGTCAATCGGACGCCATCAACGAGATTGCGGACTTCAGCAAATTTACGTTCCACGAGGCCCTTAACCCGCATATGACGGCGGGCGCCGTCGGGCGTTATGCGTTCCCGAAATTCGGCAAGAAGGTTGCATTTCTTACCGCCGATTATGCTTATGGTCATGAAATGGTCCGGGGGTTCCGGGAGGCGGGGAAGGCAGTTGGCATCGAAGAGCTGGCGGACATCCGCCACCCGATCGGGGCGACTGATTTTTCGACTCTTCTCCCTCGCATCCAAGCCTTGAAGCCGGATATCCTCTGCATCTGTAATTTTGGCCGTGATCAGCAGATCGCTTTGAAGCAGGCGACCGACTTCGGTCTCAAAAGGAATATCAAGCTCATCACGCCCATCCTGCTCTACACCGGTCGCTTGGCCGCAGGAGCCCAGGCATTTAATGGCGTCATTGGCGGCACATCGTACTACTGGGGTATCGAGGACCAGTTCGCTTCAGCCAAAGCCTTCAACGATCGCTTCCGCAAGATGCATGACGGGAAGGTTCCGTCGGACTACGGCGCGCTCGGATATGGCGGAGTGAAGACGCTCCTGATGGCCGCGAAAGAGGCCGGCAGCGTGGAAAGCGAGATGGTCATCGCCGCAATGGAAGCCTTGAAGTACGACTACTACAAGGGACCGCAATACTTCCGGAAGTGCGATCACCAATCCGTCCAGTCGGTGTTCATCATCGAATCCAAGACGCAGAACCAGCGCAACGAGGCGGACGTATTTGACGTCGTTGCTACGGAGCAGCCCAACGAAGCGAACCTTCGTTCGTGCGAATCTTTAGGCCACAAGGCGTAACCAGTCAGACAGCGGCGGGCTCCCCAGTGAGCCCGCTTGCGCTTTGGAGATATAAATGGCGGGTCTGACCCTGGACTTGATAGGATTGCAACTGTTCACTGGCCTCGCACTCGGGGCGGTCTACGTGCTTCTTGCAATCGGCCTTTCGCTCATTTTCGGCATGTTGACCGTCGTGAACTTTGCTCACGGCGCTTTCTATATGCTGGGCGCCTATGTGGGGGTCTACCTCCTCGCTCTAGGCGGGAATTTCTGGCTTTGCCTTGTGGCTGTTCCGATCATTGTCGGGACGATCGGCCTGGTGGTTGAACGGTTTCTCATTCGACCACTCTACGGACGCGGAATCGATTATCCGCTCCTGCTCACCTTCGGCCTAAGCTACGTGATCGTCGAGCTCGTCCGGATCGCGTTCGGCAAGGCAGGCTACCCCTTCGATACGCCGGAACTGCTGCAAGGCGCCGTGGATATCGGCATCGGCTACTTCCCGCTCTATCGTCTTTTCGTCATCGCAGCCGCGGGCGTTGTCCTTCTCGGCCTCTGGCTGTTCCTGGAACGGACGAGCTTCGGCCTCATCATCCGGGCCGGGGCTCGAGACCCACAGATCGTGCGGGTCCTAGGGGTCGATGTGGCCCGGGTATGGCTGGTGGTCTTTGGGATTGGAACTGGGATTGCTGCCCTTGCCGGATTGCTTGCCGCGCCGCTCCAGGGCGTCATCCCCGAAATGGGGGGGCCGATCCTCGTCGAGGCGTTCGTCGTCACTGTGGTCGGCGGCATGGGGTCCCTGCTCGGGGCCGTCCTCGCCGGACTTCTGGTTGGAGTGGTGGTGAGCTTGTCGTCGCTCTTCGTGCCTGAAATGGCGAAGGTTTCCATTTTCGCGCTCATGGCGATCGTTCTGCTGATCCGCCCGCAGGGCTTCTTTGGCCGAGCCGGTCTGATGAGCTGACGGAATTATCATCATGCATGAAGCTTCCCACATCTCCGAACCATTGGCGGCTGCTCCCAGGCATCGCGCCAGCTGGTTCGAACTTGCCCGACAGCACCGGGTTCTGCTGTCATCGGCTTTCCTGCTGGCCTTTCCGCTGGTGATGCCGTTCACCGCCTTGGCGGTGAACATCCTGATCTACGGGCTATACGCTCTCGGCTTCAACCTGCTGTTCGGATATCTGGGCCTTTTATCCTTTGGGCACGCTGCGCTCTTCGGGACAGGAGCTTATTTATGCGGCATCGCGATCGTGCATTTCGGAATGCCCTGGTACGCTGCGATAGTGGTAGGTGTCTTGGGTGGCGTCGCCATGGCGGCTGCGATCGGCGTGCTGGCGATCCGCACCCGGGGCATTTACTTCGCTATGGTCACCATGGCCCTGTCGCAGTGCGTCTATTACCTGTTCTATCAGGCAATCGACTGGACAGGAGGCGAAAACGGCCTGCGCGGCATCAACGTGCGTGAAATCTCGATCTTCGGGCTGAAGTTCGACTTCATCGATCCGCTGACGCGCTACTATGTGGTTGCAGCTTTTGTAATCCTCGCCCTGATCTTTCTGTCGCGCATCCTTGCGTCGCCTTTTGGCGCAGTCATCGAAGCCGTACGCGAGAATGAAGCCCGTGCCCGTGCCTCTGGCTACAACGTCACGGCTACTCGTTTGATAGCGTTCATTCTATCGGGCGCATTCTGCGGACTGGCGGGAGCCCTTCAGGCATTGCATCTCTCGATCGTACCGATCGAGATCATGCATTACGAGACGTCGGGCCTTGCGGTCATGATGTCGCTTCTCGGCGGTATGGGAACCTTCTTCGGCCCCTTCGTTGGGGCTGCCGTATTCCTGCTTCTCGAGAATCTCGTCTCCCTCTGGACCGTGCACTGGCAGCTCTTCGTGGGAGCCGTTTTCATGGTGTGCGTCCTGTTCTTCCCGAAGGGAATTTGGGGAACCTTGCTGCAGAGGGTTCAAAAGTGATCGGTCAGACAGCAACCTCAGACGTCATTCTGCGTACCGAAAGGGTCAGCAAGCAGTTCGGCAAGTTTACAGCGCTGAAAGACATCACGGCTGAGTTTCGTCGTGGTGCCATCACGTCCATCATTGGGCCGAATGGAGCCGGCAAGAGCACCTATTTCAACCTGTTGTCAGGGGCCTTTCCTCCCACAAGCGGTCAGGTTGAGTTCGAGGGGCGGGACGTGACCGGGCTCCCGCAGCATAAATTCGCTCACATGGGCGTGGCCAAGTCCTTCCAGATCACGAACGTGTTTCCGCAACTGTCCACGCACGAGAACATCCGGGTCGCCCTCCAGGCGCTTTCCTCCCGGTACAACATCTGGACGCCCCGGACCTCCTACAAGGATCTGGTCGTCCAAGCCGATGAACTGCTTCATCGAGTTGGGCTTTGGAGCCGGCGCGGCCGTCTTGCGGGAACACTCGCCCACGGCGAACAGCGTGCGCTTGAAATCGGCATGGCGCTTGCAAGTCACCCCCGGCTTTTATTGCTCGATGAGCCGACTGCCGGAATGAGCCCTGAGGAAACCCGCGTGATGATGGACCTGATCGTACAGCTTGCGCAGGAGCGGACAGTCATTCTCGTGGAGCACAAGATGAAACTCGTAATGGGGATCAGCGACCGGTTGCTCGTTCTGCACCACGGCGAACTCCTGGCAGAGGGAACGCCTGCGGATATCCGTCGGAACGAAACCGTCAAGCGCGTCTATCTCGGCCAGCGGGAGCACTGAATCGATGCTGAGGGTCGAAAAGCTCAATGCCTGGTACGGATCAAGTCACGTTCTTCAGGACATCAGCCTTGACGTCAACAATGGCGAGATCGTTTGTCTCATCGGACGTAACGGGGCAGGCAAGACCACCACGCTCAAGTCGATTATCGGTCTGATCGACAAGACAGCCGGCCGGGTCGAGTTTGAAGGCCGGGAGGTCTTGAGCAAGCCGGCGCATGCCCGCTTCGGAGCGGGCCTTGCCTATGTGCCTGAGGAGCGCCGAATTGTTCCTGGCCTCTCCGTGCGCGAAAACCTGAGGCTGGGCTTGGTCGCATCGCCCAACAAAAAGAAAGAGGCGGAACTGATCGACCGAACCGCTACGATCTTTCCTCGTCTGGCGGAACGTCTCGATCAAGTGGCCATCACCATGTCCGGAGGCGAGCAGCAAATGTTGGCGATCGCGCGGGCCATGATCTCGGACCCGAAGCTGATCATGCTCGACGAGCCGTCGGAAGGCATTATGCCGGTGCTGGTGGACGAGATGTTTGAGCTGTTCCGCAACATGAAGGCACAAGGCACGACCATTCTGCTCGTGGAGCAGAATGTGGAGCTTGCCCTCAGCATTGCGGATCGGGCGTACGTGGTCGATCAAGGCACTGTCGTGCATCATGCTTCGGCGTCGGAACTTCTGGCGGACGCAGAGATTCAGGAGCGTTACTGCTCGGTCTGACAGGTTCGACGCGCCACTAAGAAAAGCTCAGGGTGGAACTCGTTATGGGTTCCACCCTGAGCCTTGTAGGCACGTCTTCTTCGAGCCTTCAGGGAACCGGCTGATCCTTCTTTGAGAATACCCCTCCCAACCAACCCTGTTTCTGCGGACTCGCAGGGGCTTCTTCTGCCTCCGGTTGTCGGACCGGAGCTACAAGCTCACTAAACTTGGTGAAGAATTCGCCAGCAAGCTTTTTGGCCGTTGCGTCTATCAGCCGGCCGCCAAGTTGAGCCAGCTTGCCGCCGATCTGCACCTTGACCGCATAGCGCAGGGTCGTGCCGGCATCATTCTCTTCCAATTGTACGAAAGCCGACCCCTTTGCATGACCTGCTGCGCCGCCAGTGCCTTCGCCGCTGATGGTGTAAGCGTTGGGAGGATCCAGATCCTTGAGGGTGACCGCACCTTTGAACGTGGCCTTCACAGGGCCAATCTTGAGCGTCACCTTGGCCTGCATCTCCGTATCGGACAGCTTCTCGAGACTTTCGCAGCCTGGAATGCATTGTCTTAGGATCTCGGGGTCATTCAGCCCAGCCCATACAACCGCACGAGGGGCGCCGATTTCCCGGCTCTCGGTCATTTCCATAAAATTACTCCGATTGGCTAATCGCCGGTTGGGTGAGGCCGGCTGGTATTTTGGAATGAGGATGTTCCGGCGCTTCCAGCGTGAAGCAAACCTTATTTTACTCGCGTGCGAAGCCAAGCGAGGAACTCATCGAAAAAGTGGGGAGCCGAAGCTCCCCGCTTCCTTCAAACGGTGAGGCCCGCCTTGACACGTTCGGGGGTAAATGGAAGCCGCCGGAAACGAACTCCTGTCGCGTCGAAGACCGCATTAGCGAGCGCTGCCGATGTAGGTCCTTGCGAGGCCTCGCCCGTTCCGAGGTATGGTTCGCCTGGTCGATCGATGATCGAGACTTCGACAGGCGGGACTTCCGAGAACGTGAGGATTGGGTAGCTCGCCCAATCTTCGGAGAGCACCCTGGAGTTGTCGAACTTGACCTCCTCCTTGAGGCTCCAGCTCAGGGACTGAATGACGCCACCCTCGATCTGGTTGGAGATACCGTCCGGACTGACGACATGGCCGCTATCGGCAGCCGTTGCCACCCGCACCACGCGAACCCTGCCATTGCGTCGATTGACGTCCACCTCCATGGCGACCGCGCACAGCCCGGCATAGTTTTTGTACTGAGCGAATGCGATGCCGCGTCCGCGATTTTCCTTCTTCTCGAACTTATCCCAGCCGAATGTCTCGGCGGCTTTGACCAGGACATCGCGGGCTCGCTTGTCCTTCAAGAAACGCAGCCGATACTCGAGCGGGTCTGCGCCTGCGGACCGAGCCAGTTCGTCGATGAACGACTCAATTGCGAACACATTCGCGTAAGCCCCCAAGCCCCGGGTGGAGGAAACCCGAAGGGGCATCTCCGTGATGTAATGCAAAAGGACCCGTTGGCCAGGGAAGTCATAGAGAGCAATGGCGTTTCTGTCGGCCGCGTAGTTTGGCGGTCCGCCATTGCGCGGAACCGGCTGTTTGAAGGGCTTCTCCAGGTAGCGTGCAGACAGCAGGTTGCCCGGTTCTCCGCCTGGTCGGGTTCCATGGGGCGTGGACCAAACTTCGAGGTCCCAATCGAGAACGTTTCCTTTGTCGTCGACGGCTGCCTTGGTTTTGATCACCATGGCGGAACCGTAGGGTTCCCATTTATGCTCTTGGTCTCGCGTATAGAGCAGTCGAACCGGCCGGCCCGGCAAGGCAACGGCAAGAAGCGCTGCGTCGGCCGCAGCATCGTCAGCCATATTATGTCCGTAGCATCCGGACCCCTGCATGTGCTGGCACCGTACCTTTGCAGGGTCCATGCTGAGCATCTTGGCGATTGCCGGGGCGGTCTCGAAGACGCTCTGGCTATGTGTTTGGATCGTCAAGGTGCCATCATTGCCCATCGTAGCAATCGCCGCCGAGGGCCCGATCGAGGCATGCATGTGGTATGGCCGTTGATAGGTTGCCTCGATGACCTTGGCGGTTTCGCCCCCTCCTGATCTGGCCTTCTTATGGATCTCCTTATCCTCAGACTTAGCCTTGAGTAGCCAGTCGTAGATGCCTTCATGTCCTGGAAGGAGGTTGTCGACCTCCCACTTGGCCGCATTCTCCAGTTCGGCGGCGGCGGCAAGCGCCTGGTCCTCACGTTCCGCAATAACCCCAAGGAAGCTGCCGTTGCGAACGACTTTAAGGACGCCAGGCATGCTCTCGACTTGATCGGTTTTCGCATCGGCTAACCGAGCGGAATAAGTCGGCGGACGAACGATGCGTCCGTGAACCATACCTTCCGGTCGGTATTCCTGAAGGAAGATGGCCTCGCCGGTCATCTTTGCCGGGATATCGACACGCGTAACCGACTTCCCGATATATCGGTGTTCCGATGCGGGCTTTAGAGGCGTCTTTCCGGTTGCTTCTCTCTCCAACTCCTTGCCGGTGACGAGTTCCCAATAGGTAGCCTGCGAGCCTCCTTGGCCCGTGATCGTTCCATCACTGACTTTTAGAGACTCTACCGGCTGCCCAAGTTTCGCGGCGGCCAGCCCGAGCAGGATCTGGCGGACTTCGGCGGAGGCTTGTTGAACGGCCGGCGCACAGCCCGGCATTGATTGGGAGCCTGCTGTCGTTCCTTCGTCCGGCACGACAGCAGTATCGCCGGAGATGATTTTGACGCGCCCAAGGTCCACGTCGAGTTCGTCGGCGCAGATCTGTGTGACAGCTGTCAGGATGCCTTGGCCAAGCTCAACCTTTCCGATCATCAGAGTGACGGTGCCGTCAGCATTGATCTTAAGCCATGCGCTCAGCATCGGCGATGTCTTGAGATCGCCGGGCAGTTTTGGAGGAGTTTGCGCAACCGCAAGATCCAGGGGGACCGCGAAGGATAGAGTCAGGGAACCCAAGCCTTGGAGTAGGCGGCGGCGATCGAGAGTGAAGGGCTTGTTCATTGCTTAAACCTCCCTTGCCGCACGCAGCACGGCCCGAACGATACGGTTGTGCGAGCCACACCTGCACAGGTTGGCGTCCAGCGCCGCTCGTACCTCGCCGTCGCTCGGAGTGGGATTGCGATCGAGAAGGGCTTGCGCTTGGAGGATCATTCCGGAGGAGCAGTACCCACATTGCGCAGCCTGCTCGTCGATAAATGCCTGCTGAAGTCTGCCGGGCTTCTCGCCGTCACGCAGGCCTTCCAGGGTTGTGACCGAACGTCCAGCGGCGGCAGAGGTTGCGGTGAGGCATGACCGGACCGGTTCGCCGTCAATGAGCACCGTACATGCTCCGCATTGCGCGCGGCCGCAGCCATATTTCGCCCCATTGATCCGGAGATCATTGACAAGCACATAGAGCAAGAACGTATCGTCAGGCGCATCCACGCTGACAGCTTTACCATTCAAACTGAAGTCAACCACGTGCCATCCTCCCAGTTTCGTATTGTGCTGGTGCAGCAAATTCGCTGCAGTGCAAAATAGAGCTTATCTGCGAAACAAATGAATCTCACTGCCAGCTATTGCAGTATCGTAAGTTGGCGCAATAATTCCGACAAGTTTTATTCGAGACAGTTACGTAAGCTCGTACTTGTTATGAGCTTTATCGGAAGGTGCCGTATCGGCATCCATTTTGGAGCTCGGCCGGATCCGAGTGAAACAATTCACGTTGTTCAGAGACAGCTAGGCTGAGGAGCATAACGAATGAGGTACGCAACTGGGATAACGTTTCTGGCGATGGCGGCCAGTGCTGTTGCCTTCGCGCAAGGGCCGACCTCTCAACCTGGCGCGCGGCCGCAGTTGTCCGAAACTCCATCCACTCAGGCGCCACTTATCGGCGGTATTCCGAATGCCAACCAGACCAATTCAGGAAGTACGAACACCTCAAGTGTCGTCACGGAGCAGATGGAGGGGGAATTGCTCTCCAGCGACCTTATCGGCCGGCCTCTTCATGACGCCGCTGGAACGCGAGTTGGAACCGTACGGGACATTCTTATCAGTCGTGATCATAAAATGACGGCGCTGGTTGCTGACCTAGACGCTGCTTCCGGAGCAAACGGCAGGAGAGTTGGCATTCCCGTCGGCGCCATCGAACAGAAGACGGTGAACCGTCGGGATGTTCATCTCCTGGTAAAGATGGATCTGAGCATACTGAAAAATGCCAAGGGGTTCGAACCGCTCGCACGAGAGGCTGGTCTCGATGACAATCAGGACCTCACGAAGGGAAGTGGTACGGCGACCGGAGGCTCCGTTCCGCAATCTCGCTAGATCTGTGCATCTTGATGTCGCTGGGGATGCGGCGCAACATCCATAGAACAAGCTCTGTTCAGGATGCGGAGCGCTCACATGGGGCTTCTGGATAATCACAGTCCCGATATGGTAAAGAGTAAGCCGTTTTACCACCAAGCTAGCGTCGTTTGGGCCTCATGATGATGAACCGAAATGCTCTCTACCGATACTGATGTGCTGAAAGCGGCGGAAGACTGGAGGCGGGCCGGAAAAGGCGTTGCGCTGGCGACCGTGATCGAAACCTGGGGATCGGCCCCTCGGGCCATTGGCAGCCATCTGATCATCGATGAGGATGCGAACTTTCTGGGCTCGGTCTCCGGCGGCTGCGTGGAGGGCTCTGTCATCACCGAAGCGCTTGATGTCATCGCGGACGGAAGGCCACGTGTGCTCGAATTCGGGGTCGCGGATGAAACTGCTTGGCGTGTCGGGCTCTCCTGTGGCGGGCGCATCAAGATTTACGTGGAGCGCGTGGAATAACATGGCTTCAGAAATGGACGGGTCGCCATCTAAGCATCTCGCTTTCCCTGAGAACATCTCCGAACTGCCTCTAGGTCAGCGTCCTGGCAGCGCTTCGGCAAGGGCCTGTCTATGAAACTGGAGATGCTCTCACGGCTCAACGGCGAGCGAGCCGCCCGCCGTGCCGCTATTATCATCACCGATATCCAATCCGGCGAGCAGCGTCTCGTAGGTCAGGACGCAATCGCACAGGATCCGCTCGCCCCGCTGCTGGATCTGCATCTGACGCGAGGCAAGAGCGCTCTTGTAGAACATGATGGGCGCCAGTTCTTTCTGACAGTGCAAGAGCCACCGTTGAAGGTCGTTATTATAGGAGCTGTGCATATCAGCCAGGCGTTGATCCCTATGATGAAGCAACTCGACCTGAGCATCACAGTCGTCGACCCACGTACGGCCTTTGCGACGCCAGATCGCTTCCCAGATGTTTCGCTCTTAACAATGTGGCCGGACGCCGTCCTACCAAGTCTTGGCTTCGATCGGTACACAGCGCTAGTCGCGCTGACACATGATCCGAAAATAGATGACCCTGCGATCATAACTGCTCTTCGTTCACAATGCTTCTACATCGGTGCTCTCGGATCGCGCAAAACACATGAACGACGTATTGAACGCCTGACCAACGCGGGCTTCATAGAGGCTGATCTGTCCCGTATTCGTGCACCTATCGGTCTCGATATAGGCGCAACGTCGCCTGCGGAGATTGCCGTCTCGATTCTAGCCGAAATCGTCGCTGCCTTTCGGAATGAGCGGAGAGGATCAGCGTGAAGTTCGGTCCTGTCGCGATCGAGGATGCTATCGGGGCGATTGCCGTTCACAGTGTACGCGCAGGCAAAACGTTCATCAGGAAAGGAAGCTCCATCACGGCGGAGCTGGCCCTGTGTTTGAAGCGAGAAGGCGTTGACATGATCGTCGCCGCCCAGCTGGAACATGGCGATGTCGGCGAGGATGACGCTGCGCGAAGGATCGCCGAGACACTCGCGGGGGAGAGTGTCATTGTAGAACGGCCCTTTACGGGCCGATCCAATCTTTACGCCGGCGCTTCCGGCGTTCTCATGGTTGATAAGCTGTCGATCGACCGTCTCAATGCTGTCGACGAGGCGATTACCGCTGCAACATTGCCTGCCTACAAACCCGTGGTCGAAGGGGAAATGATCGGAACCGTGAAGGTCATCCCGTATGCAGTTCCCGATTTGGTGCTCAAGCGCGGTTTGGCTGTCGTCGGTGGGGGAGCTTTGCATGTCGCTCCCTATGCCTGCCGAACGGTCGGGGTGATTTCTACCTTCCTGCCAGGCATGAAGCAGACGATCATCGATAAGACGATCACCGTGCTGTCGACGCGGCTGGAGCCTGCCGGCGCGACGGTCACGGCGGATCGTCGCATTCCCCACGATACCTATGTGCTTGCCGATGAACTGCTGCGGCAGGCGGCTGATGAGACCGAGATCATCATCGTGTTCGGGGCATCTGCCATTGCAGACCGGCGGGATGTGATTCCAGCCGCGATCGACAAGGCTGGTGGGCATGTGGAAAGCCTCGGCATGCCCGTTGATCCTGGAAACCTGCTCCTTGTCGGAACCATAACGGGCAAACCGGTCATTGGCGCGCCGGGTTGCGCCAGGTCTCCCAAGGAAAATGGATTTGACTGGGTCCTTCAACGCATGCTGGCGAAAGTCCCCGTCACCCGCGCCGACATCAACGCTATGGGAGTAGGGGGGCTTCTCATGGAGATCTTTTCCCGGCCGCAACCGCGCGCTGGCGGTGAAAGCGAGGATGAAGCGTGAGTGGTGTGGCGGCCATTATTCTTGCTGCCGGGCGTGGCACCCGCTTTGGCCAGGAGCCTAAGTTGCTCGCCACGTTGCAGGGCAAACCCTTGCTCCTCTATGGAGTCGAGGCGGCAATGGGGTCCGCGGCGCAGCCCGTTATCGTCGTAACAGGGCACCGCAGCGGTGAGATTGAGGTCGTGCTGGAAGGTCTTCCGATTCAGATTGTCCACAACGCTTCTTTCGCAGAGGGCCTCTCGACATCGCTTAAGGCCGGGTTCGCTGCGCTCCCGCCGAAAGCAAAAGCCGCCATCATTCTTCTGGGAGATATGCCGCTGGTGACAGCTGCCCTTATCGACGAGCTCGTGGTCGCCTGGGAGGAGGCGGGTGAACCAGCCGCTTTGGTTCCGACGTTGAACGGGCAACGGGGTAACCCGGTCATAATCTCACGAAGGCTCCACGGCCTGATCGATGAGCTTTCCGGAGACAGCGGCGCAGGTCTCGTCCTTCGCGGTCGGTCCGACGTGGTCGAGTGGCCCACGAGCAGGCAAGCGGTTCTACGAGACGTCGATACGAAGGAAGAATTCTCCAGCCTTGGTTGAGAAGGCGAGCGTAAAGCACTGGCAGCGCCATGGCTGGCCCTGTGGACAGTTCTCTGGAACGGGGCGGGCGGCCCATACGTTTCAAGACAAACGCTCTAGGAGGTTTTGATGCGTTTGCGCCACCTTCTTGCCGCCATGGCGGTTTCCATAGCCTGGGGCGGTGCCGCCGAGGCGTCGCCCAAGGCCGTAGTGCCTGATTTCGACCGGGTCGAGACGGCTTATACCCAGTATCGCTACCGCGTTGTCGAGCGACGCCCACGCTACCGTAGGGTCGTTTATCGGAATTGGAACAACCGGCGTCCCGTTCGCGTGGTCCGATACGCCCGGCCTTACAGGTATGCCCGGCCGTATCGCTACGCCCGACCGTACCCCGTCTATCGGCCTGCTCGCGTCGTCCCGTACGGATATTACGGTCCGGCCTATGGGTACTACCGGCCCGTCCGGTATTATGCAGGCTATGGCCGCCCCTATTATCCCTATTATGGATACGGACGGCCCTACGGGGGCATCTCGATCGGGGTCGGGTTTTAAGCTGGACGCCTAGACATCAAGAACGAGGCGGACCATCGGTCCGCCTTTATCCATTGGTCCAACTGGATAAAGCGCGCCGGCTTTCCTCAGGGTCCGCCACACGCGATCTTGGCCCTTGGACAGGTGGCGACGTATTGCGTTGTCGGGCAATACGTTTGCATAAAACTATCGTCCAAAGTGCATGTCACATGCACCCGGTAGCCACGGGATGAGGGGCCTGTGTCATGCAGGACCGAGTAACCAAGCTCCTGATCCGCCAGCCTGATGATCGGTCGACTGGTCTGCTGGCCTCGGATTACGGTGTCCCGGCTTCGGGTCATGGTGGTTAAATCTGCCGCGGTCGCCGCTGTGCTGAACGCAGCGGCCGCGAGTGCAATCCAGACATATGATGTTTTCATACGAACCTCACAGGCTCTCCAACAGGGTCAACGATCAGGCTTCGCCATTCGAATAATGCCGGGCCGCCTCCAAAGATCCGGAATATGGGGAGGGGGGCGCGAGCCCGACGGCAGATGTGGAGGCCGGCTTGACCTGGGCCGGCGCTCGTGTTCCTTCGCGCCCGCGTTGCAGGCCCGAGGATAAGATGAGCCCTTACAAGATACTGACTGCCGCTCTTGCGGCCTTTCTGGCGGCCTCCCTGGCGAACGGAGCTTCGACCGCTTTCGCGCAGGGTAAGGAGCCGCAAAGCTGGCCTGAGGTGAAGTGCGCCCGCTATAAGGCGGCGTGGACCGAGGCTCTGGCACGACGGGGCACGCGAGGTCTAGGATCAGAATTTCTCAGTCGTCATGATGCCTTCCTGGCATCGGGTTGCACGACGAAAGGTGATGTCTGCCCCCGTTCTACCGAGGAACTCGAACTCGC
Source organism: Microvirga aerophila (assembly GCF_003332305.1). GTDB lineage: Bacteria > Pseudomonadota > Alphaproteobacteria > Rhizobiales > Beijerinckiaceae > Microvirga > Microvirga aerophila. Next base: position 47,020 of record NZ_QOIO01000029.1, read on the forward strand.
AAACATCATGGTGGTTGCAGCGATGAACGCCGGAACAGCGAGCACCTTCCCGCCTTTCGCTTGCCGTAAGTGAGGCTCGTTTCACTCGGTCAGTCCGCCCGATCTAACGAGACAGTCGGCAAAGACCGAAGTCCCGAAACATGGCCAAAGCGATACCGCTCTGCGGGAGACGGAGTTCAGCGCCCGTCAGAACGAGCCCCACCGCAAGGCTGCGGTTCCGTGGCGGCCTCCATGCAACTTTAAAGGAGCGGCCTGGGTTTAAGGGCAGAACCCTGACAGGAGCCGGTCATGGCCGATACCGTCGCAGATTTCATCTGGCAGCGTTTGCAGGAATGGGGCGTACGCCGTGTCTACGGCTATCCGGGAGATGGGATCGGCGGTTTGATCGCGGCACTTGCGAGGACCGAGGGCGCGGTCGACTTCGTCCAGGTGCGGCATGAGGAAATGGCGGGCTTGATGGCCTGCGCAGACGCGAAGTTCACCGGTGACATGGGCATCTGCATCGCAACCTCCGGGCCCGGCGCGATTCACCTTTTGAACGGCCTCTACGACGCGAAATTGGACCACCAGCCTGTTCTGGCGCTCGTCGGCCAGCAGGCGCGCACGGCCATCGGCTCGCATTACCAGCAGGACCTCGACCTCCAGTCCCTCTTCAAGGACGTGGCCGGCGCTTACGTGGAGACCGCTGTCGCGCCGGCCCAGGTCCGGCATCTGATCGACCGGGCCTACCGAATCGCGAAAGCGGAGCGTCGCGTCACGTGCGTGATCCTGCCGAACGATCTCCAGGTTGCGCCGATGGAGCAGCCGACGCACGAGCATGCCATGACCCATTCGGGGACCGGTATAGAAATGTCGCCCGTCGTTCCCGACCCGAGCGCCTTAGCCCGGGCTGCCGAGGTGCTGAATGCGGGGGAGAGGGTCGCTCTCCTGGTGGGCGCTGGCGCGCTTAGGGCCACGGATGAGGTCATCGCCGTGGCGGAACGGCTTGGCGCTGGGGTCGCCAAGGCGCTTCTAGGCAAAGCCGCCGTCCCGGACGACCTATCGTTCTGCACGGGTTCGATCGGCCTTCTGGGTACAAAGGCCAGCTGGGACCTCATGCAAGACTGCGACACGCTCCTTATGGTTGGTTCGGGCTTTCCCTATGCGGAATTCCTGCCGAAGGAAGGCCAAGCCCGAGGTGTGCAGATCGATCGTGACGCTGGCATGTTGGGACTGCGCTACCCAACGGAGGTCAACCTTGTCGGCGATTCCGCCGCGACGCTGGCAGCGCTTCTGCTGCTGCTCGACGAAAAGCCGGATCGGTCGTGGCGTGAAACGATCGAGGCCAGCGTTGTTTCCTCGCGGGAGCAAATCCACGGCATGGCGATGGCCGAGGCCGATCCGATCAACCCACAGCGGGTCGTATTGGAGCTCTCACAGCGTTTGCCGGACCGATCCATCGTCACGGCCGACAGCGGCACTACGTCGGTCTGGTATGCGCGCAATCTCAGCTTCAGGCGGGGAATGATGGGCTCCGTCTCGGGAACTCTCGCCACCATGGGATGCGCGGTTCCTTATGCCATTGCGGCGAAGTTCGCCTATCCCGAGCGTCCGGTGATTGCTCTCGTCGGCGACGGCGCCATGCAGATGAACGGCTTGGCGGAACTCATTACGATTGCGAAATACTGGCGACGGTGGGCGGATCCACGTCTGATCGTGATGGCGCTGAACAACCGCGACCTTGCCTATGTCACCTGGGAGGAGCGCGTTCAGGCGGGCGACCCGAAATGGGAGGCCTCGCAGACGCTTCCTGACGTACCCTATGCGGAGTTTGCCAAATCCATCGGTCTTGCGGGCCGTCGGGTTGAGGATCCGGAGCAGGTCGGTCGGGCCTGGGACGAGGCCCTTGCGGCGGACCGACCTTTCGTACTCGATATGGTGACGGATCCCAATGTGTCCCCGATCCCACCTCATATCACGCTGAAGCAGGCGCGACACTTCATGGGCGCACTCGTCAAGGGTGACGCGGAGGCTCGCAACGTGCTCGTCGATACCGCCCGTGGCCTTATCGGATCGATCGTGCCTTCGAGGGAGTGACGTCCCGCCAGGGTTCGCTGGCCTCGAGCGTGCGGCCCATGGGGTGGAACTCACTAACTGGGCCGTTCTTATATCTAGGCACTGTCGTTCCAAACGTACCGAAGAGCCCGATGTGATTGACAATTTTCATGATGAAAACCGGGCTGACGCGATGGCGCACCAGACACCGCCGGCATCCCGGGCGACCAGTCCTGTGGTCGTCATCACAGGGGCGTCCGCGGGCGTCGGGCGCGCCGTAGCGGTGGCGTTCGGCCGGGATGGCTGGCACGTGGCCCTCATCGCCCGCGGGCGCGGGCGCCTTGCGAGCGCGGCTCGCGAGGTCGAAAAAGCGGGCGGCAAAGCTCTGGTCATCGCGGCTGATGTAGCGGATGCCGACGCCATGGAGGCTGCGGCCGACCAAGTGGTCGGCGTATGGGGACGCATCGATGTCTGGATCAACAACGCAATGGCGTCGGTCTTCGGCCCAGCCAGCGCGTTGAACTCTGACGAAATCCGCCGTGTCACCGAAGTGACCTATCTCGGGCAGGTCCACGGAACACTAGCGGCCCTGCGTCATATGCAGAAGACGGGCGAAGGAACCATCGTCCAAATCGGGTCGGCGCTGAGCTATCGGTCGATCCCGCTGCAGTCGGCCTATTGCGCGGCGAAATTCGCCGTGCGCGGGTTCACGGATTCGCTGCGCAGCGAATTACAGCACGAAGGCAGCCGGATCAGACTTACCATGGTGCAGCTTCCTGCCGTGGACACCCCTCAGTTTGATTGGGTGCGCAGTCATCTGCCCAAGGAATTACAGCCCGTTCCTCCGATCCACGAGCCCGAGGCTGTGGCGGAGGCAATCGTGCGGGCTGCCCGGAACGCCCCCCGCGAGATGTGGGTCGGCAGTCCCACGATTCAGGCGATCCTCGGAACAATGGTTGCGCCGAGACTCCTGGACCGCATGATGGCGCGCCGGGCTTGGGAGGGGCAGATGACCGGAAAGCCAGCGCGGCCTCGCGAGGGTAACCTGTTCGATGCGCCTCCTGGCGATCCGGGAGTCGGCGGCCGGTTCGGCCCATGCTCCCGCAAGCGCGTAATGGCAGTTTCCGAAACGGCTGCGCGCGGGATCCTGGCCGCGGTTGCGCTCGGCTGCGTGGCGGGCGCCGTCGCTGCAGGGTGGAGACTGGGTACGAGAAGCACCTCGTCGGGGGATCGCCGCTTGGCCGCTCGGGAACGCGCCGCGCGCATGATCATCTAAACCATATTGAGGTGCTTGAGAGCGAGCAGGTGGTGGACCTGCCAGCGGACGCATCTGCGGTCTGAAGACTTATTGCTTGTTCGGCTTTACGCGAAACAAGCTAGTATAAGAGGCTCCATTCCTGCTCAGGATCTCAGGCAGAGCAGGCAAGTGTAATAGAGGCTTCTTGGTGGCAGTTGAGCAGTTGCTTGCGAAACAGCGCGACGGCAGGCGAGGGGGAGCGGCTTCGCTCGATCACGACAGAGAACGGGGCACGATAGATCAGTTCCGTAGCGCCCTTCACCTCACGGAAGGCGCTCAGCCGCGGAAGTCCAGCCACGTAGTGGGTCGGGAGAAAGGCCGCATAGCCACCACTTGCGAGAAGTGTCGCAACCGATTCGAGGCCGGATGCTACAGCAGTGTGCTCGACCCCAAGCCGTTTCGCTAGCGCGAGGCTATGACGATCCTGCTCGCGCACGATCAAGGATGCCTTGCCGGCAGCGACATCTTTGAGGTCCAGTTCCTCCTCGCCCTCCATAGGGCCTGCGTATAGGCGGAACTCCTCGATGAACAATTCCTCGTATTCGAAGTGGCTGTCGCCGACGGGCGCGCCGGTGATACCGATGTGGATATGGCGGGACAGAAGGTCATCGAGCAGTTCGCGGGGCGGACGGACTCGAACATCCAACGTGACGTCAGGCGCGAGAGATCTGAATTGCCTGATGGCTGGAACAAGCCGGGTCTGCGGATTGGTGATGCAATTATCGGCAATGCCAACGCGCACTTCTCCGACAATCACGTTCCTGGCGAAGTTCAATTCGTTGCGAACTGCCTCCAAGGTGTCGCATGCAGCGATCGACGCCCGCAATGCAACGCGGCCGAATTCCGTGAGCTCGAAGCCCGAGGGGCCCCGGTGACACAAGCGCGCGCCCAAGCGCGCTTCAAGGGATTGGATATGTCGACTGATCGTCGAGCGCTCCATCCGCAGTTTTGTTTCCGCAGCGGTCAGTCCGCCTGCTTCGGCTACAGCTCTAAAAATACCTAATAATCGTAGATCACCCTCCGTAAATGACGGGATTGCAGAAACTTCAGAACGTATCATGTTGCGTGCTCTACAAGTATGCGTGTACTCTGGCATACTTGTGAGTGACAATGAATTGCATAGAATTCTTATATGTCTAAATGATGTGCATATTGAATACGCTGTTTAGGCATCCTGCACGATGATTGTGCACTAGGATTATTCAAGGGGTATCGATGTCCTTGCCGCTAACGGTCCCGCCGAGGGCCGGTCACCAGAGCTTCCTCTACTCGCCAGTCGTCACGGATCTCGACGCGCTTGAGGCCGATGTCGCAATCCTCGGCATTCCATATGGCAGCGCCTACGAGCCGCATGCGATCGCGAACGATCAGATCAAGGCTCCGGATGCTGTCCGCGCTGTAACGGATCGGATCAGCCGGGGGCTTGAGCGCTACGATTTCGACGTAGGCGGCACGATCTATGGCGACCGCGACCTGAAGGTCGTCGATGTCGGGAACGTCCCGTTCGATATTCATGACCGGAGCAGCCATTACAGGCGGGCCGAGGAAGCGGTCCGAAAGATCCTGGCCGCCGGCGCGATGCCAATCACGATCGGCGGCGACCACGGCATCCCGATTCCTATCCTGCGCGCCTTCGAAGGCCGCGGACCCATCACGCTGATCCAAGTGGATGCGCATATCGATTGGCGCGATCACGTGAACGGCGTCTATGACGGCCTTTCAAGTCCGATCCGCCGGGCCTCCGAGATGGACCATATCGGCGACATCTTCCAGATCGGCATCAGGTCCCAGGGAAGCGCCCGTCCCGAGGAGGTGGAGGCTGCGCTTGCCTACGGCGCAAACATCATCCCGGCTTTCGAGGTCCACGATGGCGGTATCGACGCCGTGTTGGCTCGCATTCCCGATGGGGGGCAGTACTACATCACCATCGACGCCGACGGCCTGGACCCATCCGTCATGCCGGCCGTGGAGGGGCCTGCTCCCGGAGGTCTGACGTTCCATCAGGTCCGCCGTCTCATCCACGGGCTGGTCGGTAAGGGGCGGGTGCTCGGCATGGATATCGTCGAGATCACGCCGTCGTTCGACGTGAACAACATCACCAGCATCACAGCCGGGAGACTTATGGTGAATCTCATCGGATCAGCCGTTCGAGCTGGCTATTTCGACGCTTCTTCAACTGAACGCCGTCTCGCTCCAGAAACCACGAGGTTGTGCAATGTCTAATATCGATCGCAGGCAATTCGGCCTTCTGGCGGGAGGCGCAGCGCTGGGCCTATTCGCGCCGCGCCCCGCCTTTGCCGAAACGACCCTTGAAAAGATCAGGCGCACGGGCGTGCTCAGGGTCGGCACCGAGGCGGCCTTCCCGCCCTTTGAGTTCGTCAAGGATGGCAAGATCGTCGGCTACGGCAAGGACATCCTCGATGAGGTCGTGGCCGCGCTCGGCGTCAAGCTCGAACAACTCGACCTGCCGTGGCAAGGCATCCTGCCGGGCATCCTGGCGGGCAAGTTCGATCTCGTAGCAACTACCGTCGGCATCAACGAGGAGCGCGCAAAGCGCTACGCGTACACCCTGCCCATCGCCGATGGGGTGCCCTATGCGGCAAAGCGCAAGGGCGAAGCGATGAAGAGCATGGCAGATCTCAACGGCAAGGTCGTCGCCACGCAACTTGCCTCCTCGACCGAACCGGTCGCCAAGGCCGTCGACGCCAAGCTCAAGGCGGATGGCGGGAAGGGGTTTGCGGACCTCAAGCTTTATACGGCCTTCACGGAGAGTTACGTGGCACTGGCGAACGGGGAGGTCGACGCCGTGATCCAGTCCCTCCCGAGTCTTGCGGTGCTCGTCAAGGAGCGTCCGGAGACCTTCGAGCTTCTCGCACCGATGACTGCAGGCGCGAACTACACCTACCTGTCATGGGTCACGCGTCCGAACGATCTGGATCTGCGGGACTTCGTATCCGGCGTGATCCGCACCATGCGCGACGACGGCCGGCTGGGCAAGCTGCAAGACAAGTGGTTCGGATTCCAGATGAAAATTCCGGAAACCGGCTACCTGCCCCCGGGTTCGTTCTAATTGGGACTGGAAGGATCTCGAGGGCGATGGTTTTCCAGACTGCTCATCTCATTTCGGTGATGCCGAACCTGTCGGCCGCCGCCCTCGTCAACCTCCGCCTCGCGTTGATCATCATCGCGATCGCCCTGATCCTCGGCACGGCGCTCACGATCCTCCGGTCACTCAAGATCGCTCCCGTGAATGCGGTGATCGACGTGCTGATCAGCTTCATCCGCGGAACGCCGCTGCTGGTCCAGATCTTCATCTTCTACTACGCTTTGCCGAATGCCGGGTTGGATTTGAGCGCCGAGGTCGCCGGAGTGCTGGCCATCTCGTTCAACAGCGCGGTCTTCGTCAGCGAGATCATGCGCGGCAGCCTTCCAACGATCGATCCTGGACAGATCGAGGCCGCCACGGCGCTGGGATTGCGTCGCCACGTGATCTGGCTGCGGGTGATCCTGCCCCAGCTCTTTCGTCGAACCCTCCCGGTCCTCATCAACGAGTCCACCATCGTCGTGAAGGGCACGGCGCTGCTCTCGGTCATCACGGTGGTGGATGTCCTGCGCACCGCCCAGCAGATCGCCAGCTCTACCTTCCGTCCCTTCGAGACCCTCGTAGGCGCGGCCATCGTCTTCCTCGTCATCAATCTGGCAGTGAGCTTCGTGGGCATGACCCTCGAGGCACGCCTCGCCGCAAGGCGGATGTAAGCCTATGGGTTTCGACGTCTCGGTCTTCACCACCTATTGGCCCCTGTTTCTTCAAGGCGCGCTCCTGACGATCCGGGTTTGCTTGGCGGCCTTCGTGGTTGGCTTCGCGCTCGGCACTGTGCTCGCGCTCCTTGCGCTTGTGCCCCTACGGCCGCTGCGGTTCCTGATCGGTGTATATCTTGCAGTGCTGCGGGGCATCCCGTTCATCATCATCCTGTTCCTGGTGCATTACGGCCTGCCTTTTGCAGGCGTCCGCCTCCCGGCCGTCTTCACCGGCACCATCGCTCTCTCCCTGTTCGCCAGCGCCTATTTCGCCGAGATTGTAAGAGCTGCCATCGTCGCTCTGCCGAAGGGACAGTTCGAATCCGCGAGAGCGATCGGCATGTCGCCCGGGCAGGCCATGCGCTACGTGGTGGCTCCACAGATCCTTCGTCCTCTCGTGCCGCCTTCCACCAACATGACGCTCACGATGATCAAGGAATCGTCCGTCCTGAGCTCCATCACAGTGGCGGAGCTGACCTATCAGGGGTTGGTGGTGCAGGGGAACACCTTCGCGCCCTTCGAGGTCTTCGCCGTGGTGGCCGGCGTATACTGGATTATCTCCATCGCCGTGGCGCGGGCCGCAACTCTGCTTGAGCGCAAGGCCGGCGGAGCGCAGTCCAAGGCTGTCACCCGCAACAGCCTTGCGGACAGCTTCCTTTCCCTCGAACGACGGCCCGCATCATGAGCGACATACCGGTTCTGTCGGTCTCCGCCCTCGTGAAGCGGTTCGGCCGAACGTCGGCCCTGGAACAGATTTATCTCGACATCCATCGCGGCGAGGTGGTCGCACTCACCGGCCCGAGCGGCTGCGGGAAGAGCACGTTGCTGCGCTGCCTAACCTGGCTCGAACAGCCTGACGACGGCTTCATTGCTATCGAAGGGAAACCATTCGGGCGCGAGGTGAACCCCGGCGGAGCTGTCCGCCGCCACAGTGGCCGGCAGATCGACACCATGCGCCCGCGGATCGGCATGGTGTTCCAGCAACTTCATCTCTGGCCACACCTCAGCGCCCTCGACAACATTGCGCGCCCGCAGGTCGTGGTGCTTGGTCGGGCGCCCGAGGAAGCGGCCCGTCGAGGCAGGGCTCTGCTGGAACGGCTGGGTCTTGCCGACAAGGCCTCGTCCTTCCCTCATGAGTTGTCCGGCGGTCAACGCCAGCGAGTCGCCATCGCCAGGGCGCTTGCCATGGACCCGGCCCTGATGCTGTTCGACGAGCCGACATCGGCTCTCGATCCCGAATTGGTCGGCGAGGTGCTCGAACTCCTGAGGGATCTCGCCCGGGGCGGCATGACCATGCTGGTCGTCACCCACGAAATCGGCTTCGCGGCCAAAGTGGCGGACCGCATCGCGTTCATGGATGGCGGCCGCATCGTCGAGGACGGCCCGGCCCAGCAGGTGCTGAACCAGGCTTCCAGCCTGCGCGCGAGGGCGTTCTTCGATCTCGTCATGTCCCCGGGGCGCGCCGGCGCCGGCGCGCAATCATCATCCACAAAGGAGTAGAATATGGACCGCGTGGACCGACCCTATGTCGGTATTCCGTCTTTCCTGCGCACGCCGATCTGCGCCGATCTGTCCGATCTCGATGCCGATGTGGCCATTCTGGGCGTGCCGTTCGACGAAGGCTCCCCGTTCCTGCCGGGCAGCCGCATGGGGCCGCGGGCCCTGCGGGAGCATTCCCTCCGGTTCAGCCCCAGGGGCGTCTATGATCCCGAAACCGGCAACGAATACTTGGCAGCAGAACTGACAGGCGGTCTCATCGCCGATGTGGGCGATGTGGATATCCGCCCTACCAACACCGAGGCGACGTTCGAGAACATCACAGCTTCCGTGCGCGCCATTCTCGAGCGAGGAGCCATGCCCGTGGTTCTCGGAGGCGATCATTCGATCACCTATCCGATCTTCCGAGCATTCGACCGCCCGGTCCACGTGATCCAGTTCGACGCCCATTGCGACTATGGCTCATTCGAGCACGGGCTGCGCTATACCAATGGGCATGCCTTCCGGCACGTGGCCGCGATGGAAACCGCCCTCAGCCTTACGCAGGTCGGCATCAGAAGCCTGCGCAACAGCAAGGATCAGATCGACGAGATTCGGGCGGACGGCAATCGCGTCATCCCGATGGGCCAGTTCCGCAGTCTCGGTCCGTCAGGGATCGCGGAGCTGCTTCCCCCCGGGTCTCCAGTTTATGTGAGCATCGACGTCGATGCCCTCGACATGTCCCTCGTGCCGGGCTGCGTCTCCGCCGAGCCGGATGGCATGTCCTATCCCGAGCTGCGGGACAGCCTGCGGGCGATCGCGGAGCGGCATGAGATCATCGGCTTCGACTTCGTGGAGGTAAACCCGCCCCTCGACGTGGGGACGGGCGTCACTGCCTATCTGGGAGCGCTCGTCGTGATCGAGTTTCTGGGGCATATTTGTAATCAACCTCGCTGGATCGAACGCCGCGAGAACCGTCGCGTAGCGGCGAGGTGAGAACGCTATGACGATTAATTGCGATGAGGTCATTCCCGCCCGGCACGGCAAGGCTATCAGACTGCGGAAGGGTGAGGCGGTGGCCGTGGTCAATACCCACGGCACTCAGGTTGTGGATACCTGGGCGTTCTGCGTGGAGGATCCGGCCCATTATATGTCCATGGAGCATACCCGCGTGGAGAACGGGCGGCTGATGCCGGCGGTAGGCCACATGCTCTTCACCAACCAGCGCGAGCCGATCCTCGTCCTTGAAGAGGACCGCTCGCCGGGGATTCACGACACCATCATGGCCGCATGCGACCGGTGGCGCTACGAACGCCTCGGCTGCCAGGAGTACCATCGGAACTGCGCCGACAATCTGGTCGAGGCGATGGCTGAACTCGGCGTCGCAGTCACCGAGATCCCCGCGCCCCTGAATCTTTTCATGAACATTCCGGTCGGCCAGGACATGAGCCTGACGCAAGGAACACCGCTCGGGCAGCCTGGCGATCACGTGGTGCTGCGCGCGCAGCGTGATTGCATCGTTGCGTTCTCCGCCTGCCCTCAGGACATAACCCCGATCAACGGCCGCATGCCTACCGACGCGCATCTGCGGCTCTTCCCCCTCACCATAGGAGCTGACGCATGACCGAAACGAATCTCGAAACCCTTCCGGCGCGCAGCGGCCGCGCCGCGCGGCTCAAGGCCGGCCAAGCCATCAAGGTCATCAACACGCACGGCCAAGCAGGTGGTGGATTTTTGGGCCTTCAATGCGGAGGACATGCGTGAGTTCATGTCCATGGAGCATCTGCGTCCCACCATCGGCACCATCAGGCCGACCGCAGGACACAAGCTTGTCACCAATCGACGCCGGCCTATCCTCCTCTTTGAGGAAGACACGTCTCCGGGCGTGCACGACACCCTTATGGCCGCCTGCGACAACTACCGTTACGGGTTGCTTGGATGCACCCATTACCACGACAACTGCACGGACAACCTTTTCGCCGGTATGGCGCGCCTAGGCCTGACGCCCCCTGAATGCCCGAGCCCGCTCAATCTATGGATGAATATTCCGGTTCATCCGGACGGCGCTACGGAATGGGGCGTCCCGGCTTCGAAGCCGGGGGACTATGTGGTGTTGCGGGCGGTCATGGATTGCGTGGTCGCCATGTCGGCCTGCCCTCAAGACATCCTGCCGATCAACGGGCAGAATCTGAATCCGACGGTAGCGCACTATATGGTGCTGGATGCGGCGTGAAGCATCGCGTCGACTTTTGCCCGTTTATTCGACGGAGCTCTGATGAGGGCGTCCCGCTTCGGGCAGGTGCACGACGTTGTCGCGTGATTGCGCGGCTTCGAGAAGTTCAGCGATGCGGGACGCCAGCTCTGCCTGCCGAAACGGCTTGGCCAGCCGCGGCAACTCGGCCCCGGGCCCTTGGACCAGATTGGTGTAGCCGGTGATGAGAAGGGCCGGGAGGGCCGGACGGAGCTTGCGCGCCTCCCGCACCATATCGGCTCCGCCCATTCCGGGCATCAGGTAATCGCTTACGAGAAGATCGACTTCGATCTCGCCCCGGCGCAGGAGGCCGAGCGCCTCCGCGCCGGAACTGGCCTGGACCACGGAGTAACCGAGATCCATCAGCATTTCGGCGGTGCCGATCCGCACCAGCTCCTCGTCATCGACGAGCAGTACGGTCGACGGCCGCGCTGCCGGAATGGCCTCGATCTGCGTTTGCTCGCTTGCCGCCGCCTTCTCGTCGGCCACAGGAAGCCAAAGCTCGGCCCGGGTTCCGACCCCTGGTTTGCTCGACAGCAGGAGCGCTCCGCCTGACTGCGCCGCAAGCCCGTGCACCATCGATAGGCCAAGGCCGGTGCCTTTGCCCACGCCCTTGGTGGAGAAGAACGGCTCGATGGCGCGCTTCAAGGTAGCGGCATCCATCCCCACGCCCGTATCGACGACGGATATGCAGACGTATTCGCCTACTTTCAAAGCGTCCCGGGGCTTGGACCGGATCGATTCCTGTCTGATCTCTATGGTCAACCGACCTCCCCCCGGCATGGCGTCCCGCGCATTGATGGCGAGGTTCAGCACGGCGAGTTCCAGCTGACTTGGATCCACCCGAGCCGCCGGCAGGCTTTGCGGTGACTTCAGGCTGACCGCGATGGTTGGCCCGATGGAACGGGTCACGAGATCCTCGATGCCGGCGAGAAGTCCCGATACATCCACGGCTTTCGGCTGAAGATCCTGACGACGGGCGAAGGCCAGCAGGCGCTGCACCAGGGTAGCGGCCCGGCTGGTTGCCTGCAGGGCGTTTTCGACCAGCCGCTGCGATCGCGCATCGTCAGCCGCTATGCGTCGGCGCAGCAAATCGAGGTTGCCCATCACCGGGGTGAGCAGGTTGTTGAAGTCGTGGGCGACACCGCCGGTCAGCTGCCCAATGGTTTCCAGCTTCTGGGCCTCGTGAAGCTGGGCCAGCGCTTCCTCACGCTCGCGGGTGCGTTCGAGAACAAGGCGCTCGAGTTCCTCGCGGGACCGGGCGAGAACATCACGGGCTTCGTATTGGCGGCGGCGTGCATTCAGGGCGGACCGCACCGCCCGGACCATGCTCTCGGCATGTAGGGGGCGCTCCAGCAGCACCACGTTCCGCAGGCGGTCGAGGGTTTCGAAGGCCCGTGTGGAGCGGACGCCCTTGTGGCCGTTGGCCAGGACGACGAACGGGAAATCGGACCAGGGTGGTTGCTGCTCCAGCCGCGCCGCGAGAAGGTCGAGATCCGCGCTGGCAAGGGCCTCCTCTGCAACCAGCGCGGCGCCCGCGCCCTGTTCTACGGCGCTGGAAAGGGCATTCAGATGCTCGCAGATAAGCGCCGGAATGCCATGACGATTCAGCAGATCAGCGGCAACCGCCGCGTCCCGGCCGTGGGGTGTCAGGATGAGAACGGTCTTATCCATTGCCGATGCCATCGCTGCCTTCGCCAAGGGCGTGGGCGGCGGCTTCTGACTGCATAAGCGGGGCGGAGCCGCCGCTATAGGTGGGGGCTCCGGTCAGGATGCCCTGGAAGTCCCGCAACGGAGCCCCGATGCTCAGGCCGTTGGCATCGACCCGGAACTCGCGGATGGTGCGCTCATGATCGGTGGTGCGGGTCTTTACCACCGAGATTGCCTTGCGCACCTCGCCCTTGGCCTCGAAGAAACGGAGGAGCAGGACGGTGTCGGCAAGATAGCTCAGATCGACGTCCGAGCGTATGTCGCCAACCAAGCCATGTTGTCCCAGGATCATAAGAGTGAAAACCCCCTGCTGGCCAAGATAGGACAGGAGCTCGTGCATCTGCAGGGTGAGATGCCGGTCTTCGGGCATTGCTTGCAGATAGGCATTCAGGCTGTCGACCACGACAACTTTTGCGCCGTCTCTTTCCACAGCGTCGCGAACGGCGATCGCGAACTCGCCGGGAGAGAGTTCAGCCGGATCTATCTGGCGAATGTTGAGGTGTCCGGAATCGATATAGGATTGCAGGTCCATGCCAAGAGCTTCGGACCGAAGCATCAGGGTCGGCAGCCGTTCGTCGAAGAGAAAAAAGGCGGCTCTCTCGCCTTGTTCGAGAGCGGACACCATGCAGCGCACGGCGGCTGTCGTCTTCCCTACGCCCGCAGGCCCGCTCAAAAGGGTTGTCGTACCGGGAACGAGCCCGCCCCCAAGCAGGGCGTCCAAGCCGTCGACGCCGGTCCCAAGCATACGACTCGTCACTGTACCGGGATGGTCTGCCGCTATCAGGCGGGGATAGATGCAGACGCCGCCTGTCACGATAGCCATGTCGTGGTAGCCGCCGCTGTACTTGATCCCCCGCATTTTGATGACGCGGAGGCGGCGGCGCTCGGCTCCGAACCCCGTAGGGGTCTGATCGAGGGAGATGACACCATGGGCAATGCTGTGCAGCTGGAGGTCCCCAGGCTCGCCGGTACGGTCGTCCAATACCAGCACCGTGCAGTCGCGGCTCGAGAAGAAGTGCTTCAGCGCAAGGATTTGCCGCCGGTAGCGCAAGGGGTTCTGCGCGAGCAGCCGCAGCTCGGACAGGCTGTCGAGCACGACGCGCTTGGGCTTGAGCGCTTCGACCCGCTCCATGACGCCGCGGACGGTTTCGCCGAGCTCCACCTCCGACGGATGTAGAAGCGTTTGCTCCAGTTCTGGATCGAGGCCGGCCTCAGGCACGAGTTCGAACAGCTCCAGCCCGTCGAGTTCCCAGCCATGGGCTCGCGCGACGGCCCGCAACTCGCCTTCCGTCTCGGACAGGGTGACATAGAGCCCAGGCTCACCCCGTCGGGCGCCTTCGAGGAGGAACTGGAGCGAGAAGGTGGTTTTGCCGGTGCCGGGGGTGCCTTCGACAAGATAGAGGCGATTGGCGGTGACGCCGCCCCCAAGGATATCGTCAAGCCCTTCGATCCCTGTAGGAATTCGCGAAGCTTCCGCAAAGTCAGGAGTTTTCATCGTTCAGCCTTTAGTACAGCCTTGCACCTATGCCAGTTGGGCGCGGAGGCGAGGCCTCAAGCCGGACTAAAGGCATATATCGTCGATCCGTATTGAAAAGAATCGACAAACAACGCTTAAGCACAGCTTTGGGTTCCTGCCAAACTGGCACGGTGGACTGGCCCTGAGGTGGCGCTCTGGTCCTCGGCCAGCACGATATATCACGGCAGACCGGATGCCGCCTGACCTGCTGGTGACCGTCACGATCCGCCTTGAGGTCTTGCCCGAAGTGAATTCTTCATATTCCTTCAAGGGCCAGGCTTCAGATTCTCGCCGCCGTGATGGTGTTCGACCTCACGCTACGGACGGTGATTTGGGAGGAGAGAGTTTTGGATCATAAACCGGAGTTTCGGGTCGTCCGCAGCCCAAATGCGCTGCTGGAGGCTGAACGGATGCAGCGCCTGGAAAATCCAGGATTTGGCCGGATCTTTACGGACCATATGGTCACTGTGTCATGGGAGGCCGGGAAGAGCTGGCATGATGCGTCCGTGCGCGAGCGGACGCCGTTTCAACTCGATCCTGCGAGCGCCGTCCTGCATTATGCTCAGGAAATTTTTGAAGGGATGAAGGCCTACCGGACGGAGAAGGGGGGCATTGTCCTGTTCAGGCCCGAGGAGAATGCCCGACGGTTCCGAAGCTCGGCCGAGCGGATGGCGATGCCGGTCATGCCGGAGGAGATGTTCCTCACAGCGATCGAGGAGCTGGTTCGCATCGACCGCGACTGGATACCTTCCGGGGAGGGCAGCCTGTACCTGCGGCCCTTCATGTTCGCGGACGAAGCCTTTCTCGGGGTGCGTCCTGCCACGCGGTACACGTTCTGCGTCATTGCCAGTCCGGTCGGGGCGTATTTCAAAGGCGGCGCGAAGCCGATCTCGGTTTGGGTTTCTGACGCCTATAGCCGGGCGGCCCCTGGCGGCACGGGAGCGGCGAAATGCGGCGGAAACTATGCAGCCAGCCTCATCGCGCAGGCGCAGGCCGCCGAGAAGGGGTGCGACCAAGTCGTGTTCCTGGACGCCGCCGAGCACCGCTGGGTGGAGGAGCTGGGAGGGATGAACATCTTCTTCGTGATGGAAGACGGAACGATCGTGACACCCCCGCTCGGAACGATCCTGCCGGGCATCACCCGCGCCTCCCTGATGATCCTCGCGCGGGATGCCGGCATGAGGGTCGAGGAGAAGGCCTATTCCTTCGACCAGTGGCAGGATGACGCCGCTCGCGGTCGCCTGAGGGAGGCCTTCGCGTGCGGGACAGCCGCCGTCGTTGCGCCCATCGGCAACGTCCGCCATGCCCATGGAGAATTCTCTATCGCAGGCGGGGAGGTCGGCCCCGTGACTCGCAAGCTTCGCGAGACGCTGGTCGGAATACAAAAAGGCTCGCAGGCGGACGCCCATGGCTGGCTTCACGTGATTGCCTGAGTATGGGGCTTCTGCGGGCCGCGATGAAGATCGCGGCCCGGTCTTGCTTCCCATGTCTGGGTGGAGCAAGGGGCAAGGCAGCCGGAACAAAAATCGAGCTTGGCCGTTAACTCGAGCTTTTGTTGCGCGGGTTCGAACATGTTCTTTAGAACCGCCTGGTTCTTTTTATTCGTATTCGTTGCAGCGTCAGCGGGCGCGCAGGAGCAGCAAGCCATCAGGATCGGCTTGCTCAGGTTCGGAACGGTCTCCTGGGAAATCGATACCATTCAGCATCATGGCCTTGACCGCCGCCACGGCATCGCCGTGGCGCCTGTGGAGTTCGCCTCGAACGAAGCCGCAAAGGTTGCGCTGCAGGCACGCGCCGTGGACCTTATTGTGACGGATTGGCCCTGGGTCGCGCGGCAGCGCGGGGAAGGGGGCGCCTTCAGCTTCGTGCCTTATTCCAAGGCTGTGGGCACTCTCATGGTTCGGCGGGGCTCGGACATCAAGACCGCCGCTGACCTTAAGGGTAGACGGATCGGCGTCGTGGGCGGACCGCTCGACAAGAGTTGGCTCGTCCTCCGGGCTTATACCCAGAAGGATTTCGGGATCGATCTCGCGGCAGACAGCGAACCCGTCTTTGGCGCGCCGCCTCTACTGAACGAGGAATTGACGCGGGGACGCATCGATGCGGTTCTGACCTATTGGCATTATGCCGCCCGCCTCGAAGCCGCTGGAGCGAGACCGCTTTTGGCCGTGGCCGATATGATCCGCAAACTTGGGATCGCCCATGACGCGCCGATGCTCGGCTATGCTTTTCGGGAGGAATGGGGCGCGGACCAAAGTAAATTGGTCGAGAGCTTTGTCGCGGCCTCGCGGGAGGCGAAAGCGCTTCTGGCGGAATCAAAGGACGAGTGGGCCCGCCTTGCTCCTCAGATCGGCTCCGATGATCCCGCGGTTCTATCCGCTTTGCAGGCAGGGTTCCGTGCGGGCATTCCAGACCAATGGGCGCAGGCCGAGCGGCAGGCGGCCATGGAACTGTATGCTATCCTGGTTGCCATTGGGGGAGAAAAGCTGGTTGGCCAGGCTATGTCCGTCGATCCTAAAACGTTCTGGCCCCTGACCTACTGAGGCCACTCATGCGCGCTGCTGATGTCCGGAGCGGAGGGTGGCAGGGGATTGCCTCTGTCCTGTTGTTCCTGGCTCTATGGCAAATCGTATCGGGAGCCGCCGAAAGCCGCCTCTTCCCAGGCCCATTGACGGTGATGCAAAGTATGGCGTCGGAGGCGCGGGACGGCGCGTTGCCTTACCATCTCGGCGTCACGCTCGCGCGCGTCGGGGTCAGCTTCGTCATCGCCTTGGTGGCCGGGGCCGCTCTCGGAATTGCGCTCGGTCGTTTTCGATGGATCGACCGCTGGTTCCACCCGTGGCTTGTCATCTTCCTCAACGTACCGGCGCTCGTCGTTATCATCCTGACTTACATCTGGCTTGGTCTGGTCGAGACGGCACTTCTCGTCGCGGTCGCGCTCAACAAGATCCCCAATGTGGCGGTAACGCTCCGGGAAGGCGCAAGAGCCCTCGACAAGGACTATACCGAAGTGGCGCAGGTCTATCGGCTTGGCGCCGTTAAAACCCTGCGAGAGATTATCGTCCCGCAGCTGGCGCCCTATCTTCTGGCCGCTGCGCGCAATGGTCTTGCGCTGATCTGGAAGATCGTTCTGGTGGTGGAATTGCTTGGACGGTCGAATGGGGTCGGCTTCCAACTCCAGAGCTATTTCCAGCTCTTCGACGTGCCGCGCGTTCTGGCCTATGCGGCGGCATTCGTCTGCTGCGTGCTTCTCATCGAGTTATTGGTCTTTTCGCCATTCGAGCGCCGCGTAGGACAGTGGCGGCGATGACGATCAGGATCCACATCGACAGAAAGATTTATCCTGCACAGGCCTGCGCGCCTGCGCGGGTGCTGTTCGAAAATCTGTCCGTGGAACTGGAGGATGGCGAGGTTTGCGCCATTGTCGGCCCTTCCGGTGTCGGCAAGTCTAGTCTGCTCCAGATGGTGGCGGGGCTCGACCGCGACTTCGCCGGCTCAATCGAGGGGGGGGCTCAGCCATTGGGCTATCTGTTCCAGTCGCCGCGTCTCCTGCCGTGGCGAACTGTGCGGCAGAACCTCGAGCTGGTAATGCCCGAACATCCTGGACGGGCCAAGGATTGGATAGCCCAGGTGGGGCTTGCCGGATCAGAGGACGTCTATCCGCAGCGACTGTCCATCGGCATGGCGCGCCGGGTCGCACTTGCCCGGGCGTTGGCCGTCGAGCCGAAGCTCCTTCTCCTGGACGAACCCTTTGCCTCTTTGGACGAGGAGACCTCAAAAGGCATGCACGACCTCGTCGCAGTCCATTTGAAGAAACTGCGTCCGACAACGCTATTGGTCACTCATCACTGGCATGAGGCGGCGGCTCTTGCCCGACGTGTCATTACCCTTGACGGCTCCCCCGCCCGCATCGTGGATGACCAACCGGTTCGGCAGGCAAGGGCCGCCGAATGAGAGCTATTCTTGTTTTTCTCGGGATGCTCCTCACAGCGCCTGCCTGGGCGGAGGACGCTACGGTCACGATCGCGGTTGTCTCGCAGGAGCGTGATCCTGTGCAACCCGTTTCCCCTCTCGATCGTGAAGTCAACGATGAAGGCGTCGCTGGCGCTCGTCTCGGGATTGCCGACAACGGGACGACGGGAAAGTTCATGGGACAACGCTTCACCCTCGTGGAGCAGATGATTCCCAAGGGCGGAAATCCTGCGGACACGATACGCTTGATCGCAGCGAAGGGCATCCGGTTCGTGGTCGCCGATCTTGATGCGTCGGTTCTGCAGGCCGCTGCATCCGATCCTCAGGCTCGTGGGATGCTGTTTCTCAACAGCCGCGCCCCCGATGATGAGCTTCGCAACGAATCCTGTCTCGCCAACGTGGTTCATACCGCGCCGAGCCGTGCCATGCTGGCCGATGCTTTGGCGCAGTATCTCATGGCGAAGCGATGGCGGAAGTGGTTCCTCGTGACAGGCAACACGCCGGGGGACAAGCTGCGGGCGGAGGCTTACCGCCGCGCAGCCAAGCGTTTTGGCGCAGAGGTGGTGGCCGAGAAGGAATGGACTTTCAAGCCTGGCCATGCCCGGACCGATACGGGCCACGTCACCCTGCAAAGCGAGATTCCAGCCCTCACTCAGGTGCGGGACCACGACGTGCTGATCGTCGCGGACGAGGCGAGCGAGTTCGGCGACTATCTTCCGGGGCGCACGGCGCTGCCGCGCCCTGTTGCAGGAACGCACGGACTTGTCACGACAGCCTGGAGCGCCGTCTCCGAGCAATGGGGCGCCACGCAGCTTCAGGCCCGCTTCGAGAAAATGGCAGGTCGTAGGATGAACGCTGTCGACTATGCCGCTTGGGCCGCGGTTCGCGCCGTCGGCGAGGCTGCCATTCGCACTCGAAGCACCGATCCGTCCGTTGTCGTGGCTTATCTGCGTGGTCCTGATTTCGCTCTTTCGGGCTTCAAGGGGCAGGGGCAGAGCTTTCGCCCATGGGGCGGGCAGATGCGTCAGCCGATTCTGATCGCCGGACCACGACTTCTCGTCTCCGTGTCGCCCCAAGCGGGCTATCTGCACCAGGGGTCCGAGCTCGATACCCTTGGGGCTGATCGTGAGGAAAGTCGATGCAGGCCCTGATTGTCTTTGTCATCGGTCTCGCCTTCGTCGCGCAAGCCGCTTCCGCCGAGACCGCATACATTTCGAATGAGCAGGACAACACCGTGTCCGTGATCGATGGGAGTACCCTGAGCCTCGTCGCCACAATACCCGTGGGGCGCAGGCCAAGGGGCATCGGCCTGAGCGCGGACAAGCAAAAGCTCTATGTAGCCGTCGGGGACGATAATCGGATCGATGTGGTCGATCTGAAAACCAGACGGCTGGAAGGCTCTTTGCCGTCCGGAGAGGATCCGGAGCTTTTCGTGCTGCACCCCGACGGACGCCGCCTGTTCGTGGCGAACGAGAACGACAACCTGGTTTCCGTCCTCGACATTCCGGAACGGCGCATCATGACGGAGGTGTCCGTTGGCGTGGAGCCGGAGGGCATGGGCGTGAGCCCTGACGGGCGGTTCGTGGTGAACACCTCCGAGACCACAAGTATGCTGCACGTGATCGACGCGAAGACCCTCGAACTTGTCGACAACGTGCTGGTCGGCACCCGCCCACGGGTCGCGCAGGTCTCGGCCGACAGCAAGCAGATCTGGGTATCGTCCGAATTGCGCGGGACGGTGGAGGTTTTCGATGCGGATACGCGCGAGCCTCTGGCGAAAGTCGGTTTCCAGGTGCCCGGCATAGCGCGCGAACTCATCCAGGCTGTTGGAATTCAGCTTGCTCCGGACGGGTCGCGAGCCTACGTGGCGCTTGGTCCGGCAAATCGAGTCGCCGAGGTCGATGCTAAGACCTTCGAGGTCGTCTGCACCTATCTAGTCGGCCAGCGGGTCTGGCATATTGCCCTCTCGCCGGATGGCAAAAGGCTCTACACGGCCAATGGCAATTCGAGCGATGTCTCAATCATCGATCTTGAGAGCCAGGAGGTGGTGAAAACGGTCGGGGTCGGTCGTTCTCCATGGGGCATCGTCGTAGCGCCATGAACGCTTTGGCGATCGAGAACCTGAGCCACGGCCTCGGAAAGCGCAAAGCCCTTTCGGACGTCAGCCTATCGATAGGTCCGGGCTCGTTTACGGTTCTGCTCGGGCCGAACGGAGCCGGCAAGACGACCCTCGTCTCGCTCGTGACGGGCCTCTACAATGCGCAGCACGGGGAAATCCGGATCTTCGGGCATTCGATCCGGCGGGATCCCATGCCGGCTCTCGCCAGCCTCGGCGTCGTCTTTGAGATGCCGACCCTCGACCTCGATCTCACGGTCGACGAAAACCTTGCCTATCATGCTTCATTGCATGGTCTTTCGCGGCATGAGGCGAGGAAGTGGGCTAGCACAGAACTGGAGCGGCTCGATGTGGCAGGCCGGAGGTCTGACAAGGTGCGTTCCCTTTCGGGCGGGCAGCGCCGACGGGTTGAGATCGCCCGCGCGCTGCTGCATCGTCCCAGGTTTCTGATCGTCGACGAGGCGACGGCCGGTCTCGATGTGGCCGGGCGGCGGCGGCTTCTCAACCATGTGCGATCCCTCTGTGTCGAGGGGCTGAGCGTGCTGTGGGCCACCCACATGCTCGACGAGATCGAGCCAGCCGATCAACTGGTGGTTCTACACCAGGGCTCCGTCCGCTGGAATGGCGAGGCGAGGGCGCTTGCCTCCGACAACACCCTTGAAGCGGCCTTTCTGCAACTCACGGGTCCCAAGGGATGAAAATTCGTCATGCCCTCCGCGCGCTCGCCGGGATCATGCGCCGGGAGATGCTGCGCTTCGTCGGACAGCACGGGCGCTTGGCTGCGGCCATCGTGCGCCCACTCGTCTGGCTTGGCATCTTCGCGGTCGGGTTCCGCTCGGTGCTTGGCCTTTCGATCATCCCTCCTTACCAGACCTACATTCTCTACGAGGTCTATATCGTCCCTGGACTGGCCGGGATGATGCTGCTCTTCCACGGGATGCAGAGCTCCCTCTCCATGGTTTATGACCGGGAAATGGGATCGATGCGGGTTCTTCTGACCGCACCTCTGCCGCGGTGGTGGCTGTTAGGAGCTCGCATTCTCGCCAACACGCTCACGGTGCTCCCGATCGTGTATCTCTTTCTCCTCCTCGCCCGCTTCTGGGAGGTTCGCCCGCCGGGCATGGGCTATGTAGCAGCGCTTCCGGCCCTGACCCTGGCCGGGCTGATGCTCGGGGCATTCGGCCTCGCCCTCTCGTCCCTGATCCGCCAGCTCGAAAATTTCGCCGGCGTGATGAATTTCGTGATCTTTCCTATGTTCTTCGCTTCGACGGCCCTTTATCCGCTCTGGCGGCTGGAAGAGGTCAGTCCTGTGGTGGCGGGGCTCGCCTGGATGAACCCATTTTCCCACGCGGTCGAGTTGATCCGCTTCGCGCTCTATCTTCGGCTCGAGTCTGTTGCGCTCGTGGTCTGCTCCCTGGCATCCATCGCCTTCTTCGTTCTTGCCCTATGGGGTTATGACCCGGGTCGCGGCTTCTGGGCCCGCCGGACGGCCGACTGATCCTTGCCGTTTCTAATCTTTGGGGCTGCAGTGGGCAAACTCATCATAGAGTCTGGAACATAGTCGAAACTGGACAGTTGGAGTCGGCCGCGACTGGTCCGGTATGTCTATAGGTTTCGG
Source organism: Microvirga aerophila (assembly GCF_003332305.1). Lineage (GTDB taxonomy): Bacteria > Pseudomonadota > Alphaproteobacteria > Rhizobiales > Beijerinckiaceae > Microvirga > Microvirga aerophila. Next base: position 68,808 of record NZ_QOIO01000029.1, read on the forward strand.
AGAACACATCGTGGGTGGAGCCCGCCTCGCCGCTACTCTGGCCGCCTTAATGTTCGTTCAGCTCTCGTCTTCGATTCAAGCCCAGACGCCTCCTGCATCACAGCCTGCCGCACCTCCCTTTGCGTCAGCTCCGGACGATGGGCAATGGACGATCCCTCAGAAGAATTTCGCGTCCACCCGCTACAGCGACCTGTCCGAGATCAACACGGAGAACGTGAAGAGCCTCCAAGTCGCCTTCACGTTCTCGACGGGCGTGAACCGGGGGCAGGAATCCGCACCACTGGTCGTCGGCAGCACCATGTACGTGCTCTCGCCGTATCCTAACATTCTCTACGCCCTGGACCTCACCCAGCCCGGCGCGCCGATGAAATGGCAGTACAACCCGAAGCCGGCCGCGGCCGCGCAGGGGGTGGCCTGCTGCGACGTGGTGAACCGTGGCCCGGCCTACTCGAACGGACGAATCTTCTTTACCACCCTCGATGCCCATGTGGTCGCGGTGAATGCCGAAACCGGGGAGGAGGTGTGGAAGACCAAGCTCGGCGACATCAACCGGGGCGAGACCATGACCATGGCTCCCCTGGTGGCGAAGGGTAAGGTGTTCGTCGGCATCTCGGGCGGCGAGTACGGCGTCCGCGGCTGGATCCACGCCCTGAACGAAGCGGATGGGCAGAGCGCCTGGAAGGCGTACAACACCGGGCCTGATCAGGATGTGAAGATCGGGCCGGACTTCAAGCCCTTCTACGACAGTGAAAAGGGCAAGGACCTCGGCGTCACGACCTGGCCGGCCGATGCTTGGCAGCAAGGGGGCGGCACGGTCTGGGGCTGGCTGTCCTACGACCCGGATCTAAACTTGCTATATCACGGGACCGGCAATCCCGGCCCCTGGAATGCGAACCAGCGCCCCGGCGACAACAAATGGACCGCCGGGATCTTCGCCCGCGATCCTGACACTGGCGACGCCCGCTGGTTCTACCAGACAGCGCCGCACGACATTCATGACTGGGACACCGTCAACGAGATGATCCTGCTCGATATGGAGTGGGAGGGGCGGCCGCGCAAAGTCATGGTGCACCCTGGACGCACAGGCTTCGTCTACGTGATCGACCGCACCACCGGCGAGGTGCTCTCGGCAAAGCCTTTCCATGCATTGACCGCTGTGACCGGGTTCGATCTCAAGACTGCGCGGATGCAGATCAATCCCGAGAAGGAGCCGGTGAACAACCGCGTCATCCGCGATATCTGCCCAACCGCGCCCGGCGCCAAGGACTGGAACCCGAGCGCCTTCTCGCACAAGACGGGCCTTCTCTACATCCCTCACATGAACATGTGCATGGACTGGCAGAGTTCGGAGGCGAACTACATTGCCGGAACACCCTATGTCGGCGCTGAGGTGCGCATGTTCCCCGGACCCGGCGGTCACATGGGTGAGTTCTCGGCCTGGGACATCCGCGAGGGCAAGGAACTCTGGACTATCAAGGAACGCTTCCCTCTCTGGAGCGGCGCGCTCGCGACCGCCGGGGACGTAGTCTTCTACGGTACCATGGACGGATGGTTCAAAGCCCTGCACGCCCGCACCGGCGAAGAATTGTGGAAGTTCAAGACATCGTCTGGGATCATCGGCCAGCCGACCACCTATCGGGGGCCGGACGGCAAGCAGTATGTGGCTATTCTCTCGGGCGTCGGCGGCTGGGCGGGAGCCATCGTCTCGGGCGACCTCGACCCACGGGACGCTACCGCCGCTCTCGGTTTCGTCAACGCTATGCGCGAACTCAAGGACGTCACCACCAAGGGGGGATCGCTCTATGTGTTCAAGCTTCCCTAAGAGCCTCGCCTTCACGGCGCTCTTGCTTGCCGCAGGCAGTGTCGAGGCGCGGGACTTGCGCGTCTGCGCCGACCCCAACAACCTTCCGTTCTCCAACGAAGCCCGCGAGGGGCTAGAGAACAAGATCGTCGCATTGATCGCCGAGGAGCTCGGCGCGGATCTCCACTATACATGGTGGGCGCAACGTCGCGGGTTCCTGCGCAATACCTTGAAAGCGGAAGCTTGCGACCTGGTGCCGGGTCTGCCTGCCAACCTCGAAGGGGTGCGCACGACGGCGCCCTATTACCGCTCGACCTACGTCTTCGTCACCCGCGCCGATGGACCCGAGGTTGCGTCCTACAGCGACCCGGTTCTGCGTGAAAAGAAGATTGGCGTTCATCTCGTCGGCGACGACGGGTCGAACACCCCGCCCGCTCATGCGCTCGCCCGTCGCGGCGTGATCGACAATGTACGCGGCTACATGGTCTACGGCGACTATGGCGAGCCGAATCCCCCGGCCCGCATCCTGACTTCGCTCGCGCAGGGCGAGATCGATGTCGCCATCGTGTGGGGGCCCTTGGGCGGTTATTTCGCCACACGCCAGGCTGTGCCCCTGAAGGTGACGCCGGTGCGGCCATCCTTCGACGGGCCGCAGCTTCCGATGGTGTTCGACATCTCGATGGCGGTTCGCAAGGAGGACGATGCGCTGCGCCAGGAGGTCGATGCCGCACTGACCCGCCGTCGGACAGATGTCGACGCCATCCTGGCTGCCTACGGCGTTCCTCGCGTCGACGGCACGGTGAAACACGCGGGGGGTACGCCATGAGGAACCTCCTGACCGCATCCATCGCGGTGCTGATCCTCACCGCATGCGAGCGTGAGGATCGCGAATACAGGGCAAACCCGGTCACAGCCGAAACCGAGGAGAAGATTGCTCTGTCGCCGCTCTCCGGCGGCCCCTCTCCGCCGGTCGAGCGGCGTTCGGGCATCGGACAGGGTTATGAGGAGAATGCTTTCCACGTCGCACAAGGCAAGAAGCTCTATGTGTGGTTCAACTGCAATGGCTGCCACGCGAATGGGGGCGGCGGGTCCGGGCCGCCGCTGATGGATGATCGCTGGACCTATGGCGGGCAGATCGAGAACATCGTGCAGACGATCCGCGAGGGGCGACCGAACGGCATGCCTTCCTTCCGGGGCAAAATTCCCGACGACCAAATTTGGCAGATCGCGGCCTATGTCCGCTCCATGGGTCGGAACGTGCGCAAGGACGTGGCGCCCGGCCGCAATGACGACATGCATCCCGCTCCCGCCGAGCAGCGCCGGCCGCCAGGTGAAGTGATCGACGGCGGCCAGATCTCACCCTCCGCCCAGATGCCGCAATGAATCGGGTCACGCTCTTCCTGCTGAGTTTGCCCCTAGCGGGCTGCCAGGGCTGGCAATCGACCCTTGACGCGCATGGGCCGGCGGCGCGCACGCTCGCTGACATGTTCTGGATCTTCACCGCTGTGCTCGCGACGGTGTGGGTTCTCACCATGGGAGCCCTGCTCCTGGCGCTCCGGAAGCGGCGCGTCGCCGGTGCGGACCCGCTGGCCACGAACCCGGCGACCGAGCGGCGCATGACGATCGTGATCTCGACCGCGATTGGCCTGACGTTCGTCACCGTGCTTGCGTTGACCGGGATCAGCTATGGCGGCCAGCGCGCGCTCTACAGCCACAAGGACGGCGCGTTGACCCTGCTGGTCACTGGTCGGCAATGGTGGTGGCAGATCACCTACGAGGACCCGCAGACCAACCGGATATTCACAACCGCTAACGAGATCCACATCCCGGTGGGCGAGCCGGTGCTGATCAAGCTCGAATCCGCCGACGTGATCCACTCGTTCTGGATTCCGAACCTCACAGGCAAGATGGACGCCATTACAGGACGCCAGAACCAGGTCCAGATCCAGGCTGACCGACCAGGCGTCTATCGGGGCCAATGCGCCGAGTTTTGCGGTCTGCAGCATGCACATATGGGAATGCTCGTAATCGCGGAACCGAAGGAGGATTTCGAGCGCTGGCGCAACAACCAGATTTCCGCGGCAAAGCCGCCAGCCGATCCGGAGCGGCAGCGCGGCATGGAGATCTTTCTCTCGAAGCCTTGCGTCATGTGCCACCAAATCCGGGGAACTGATGCGGGCGGCAAGATCGCGCCGGACCTGACCCACGTGGGCAGCCGCCGCTACATCGCGGCCGGAACGCTGGAGACGACGAGGGGCAACATCGCGGCCTGGATCGTCGATCCGCACGGCATCAAGCCTGGGGTGACTATGCCGACAATCCAGCTCGAGCCCGACGAGGTTCAGCCGCTTGCAAGCTACCTGGAGGGGTTGAAGTGACACAGACGCTCGCCCCCCACGATGTAGCTCTCGATGCCGTTCCCGAGCCCACCCGCCTCCTGACCGGGCAGCCAGCCGGCATGCCCGGCGTGCAGAGCGAGGCCGACGCGCCGCCGGATCCCAGGGAACTGCGGGACGATCAGGTGGACGGGCAGGAACTCACGGCCCGCCTTGCCCGCACCTGGGGCACCCGGAAGGGCATCATCGGCGCGCTGTCCACCGTTGACCATAAGATCATCGGCCGGCGCTACATCATCACCGCCTTCATCTTCCTCTTCCTCGGCGGCCTTTCCGCCGTCGCGATGCGCATGCAGCTGGCGCGTCCTGAAAGCGGTCTGATCGGACCGGACCTCTACAACCAGCTCTTCACGATGCATGGCACGACGATGATGTTCCTCTTCGGCGTGCCGATCGGGGAGGCATTCGCGGTGTTTCTCCTGCCGCTCATGCTCGGAACCCGCAACATCGCGTTCGCGCGCCTCAACGCTTATTCCTACTACGTCTACCTTTTCGGCGGCGCGATGATCTGGTTCGCGTTCATGCTCAACATCGGGCCCGATGTAGGTTGGTTCGCCTACGTGCCGCTTTCTGGGCCGGAATTCTCACCCGGCAAGCGGGTCGATTTCTGGGCTCAGATGATCACCTTCACGGAAGTCGCGGGCATCGCCGTCGCGGTCCAGATCGTCGTGACCGTGTTCAAGATGCGCGCCCCTGGCATGACGCTGGACCGTATTCCGCTCTTCGTCTGGGCGGAGCTCGTCAACGCCTTCATCATCATCTTCGCCCTCCCTGCCGTGGTTACGGCGTCCGTGATGCTGATCATGGACCGGTTGGTGGGCACCCATTTCTTCAATCCGGCTGAAGGCGGCGACGCGCTTCTCTACCAGCACTTGTTCTGGTTTTTCGGCCATCCGGAGGTCTACATCATTTTCATCCCGGCCACCGGATGGGTGTCCGCCATCGTGGTCACTTTCTCGCGGCGGCAGGCTTTCGGCTACATTCCGCTCGTGCTTTCTATGATCGCAACCGGGTTCCTCTCCTTCGGCTTGTGGGTGCATCACATGTTCACCACCGGCCTGCCGCAGCTCGGCGCCAGCTTCTTCACGGCATCGAGCATGCTGATAGCGATCCCGAACGGAATTCAGATTTTCTGCTGGATTGCGACTCTTTGGGACGGGCGGCCGGTGTTCCGCACACCGCTCCTGTTCGTGATGGGCTTCTTCTTCATCTTCGTGGCAGGCGGCCTCTCCGGCATCATGCTGGCCTCGGTCCCCATCGACGCGCAGGTGCACGACACCATGTTCGTGGTGGCGCATTTCCATTACGTACTCATTGGCGGCAACGTCTTCCCGCTCCTTGGCGCAGTCTATTACTGGTTCCCGAAGTTCACCGGACGCATGATGAGCGAGCGTCTCGGCAAATGGCATTTCTGGCTCGCTTTCATCGGCTTCAACATCACCTTCTTCCCCATGCACATCACCGGCCTCATGGGTATGCCGCGCCGGGTCTACACCTACCTTCCTGAGATGGGCTGGGGAAACCTGAATCTCATCTCGACCCTTGGCGCCACGATGCTGTTCGCGAGCTTCGTGGTCTTCCTGGTCAACGTGGTCGTGAGCGCGCGGCGCGGCGCGCTTGCGGGTCCAAATCCGTGGGATGCCGGAACCCTCGAATGGGCGACGTCTTCGCCACCCCTGCCGCAGAACTTCGACCGCATTCCGGTTGTTACCAACCGCGAACCCCTGTGGGCTCATCGCAATACCCTGCCTGTTGTGGCGGGCTTGAGCGTCGAGAACCGGGAGGTCATCATCTCGACAGCGACAGCTGGCCGCGCAGACCTCAAGGAGTCGTCGCCCGAACCGTCGATTTGGCCGTTCTTGGCCGCCATTGCGACCACGGTCACCTTCATCGGCTCAATCTTCACCCCGTGGGCCATCGTCTGGGGCGGGTTGCCCACAACGATCACGCTCCTCGGTTGGTTCTGGCCGAAGGGAGTTAAGGAGGACGAGGCATGATGTTCCTCTTGGGTCTGTCGCGGTCATGCAGGGGTAATGGTCTATGACGGCGAGCCCGCATCAGCCGCTCTCGACGCGGCTGCATCACAATGTCGTCCTCAACGTGCGTCGCCTGCCGAGCTACGGACACGGGTCCCGCAGTTCGCAGTGGTGGGGCATCATGGGCTTCTGCGCCGCTGAGGGCATTGGCTTCGTCCTCGCCTTCGGGGCTTATTTTTACTTGGTCTTCATCAATGGTGTCTGGCCCCTATCCTCGAAGCCGCCGGATATATACACCTCGACATTCCATACGGCCCTGATGCTCGCGAGCCTATGGCCGAACTATCTGGCCAGGAAATACAGCGAGCGCGAAGACCTGCTCAAGGTTCGCCGATACCTTGTGATCATGAGCGTGCTGGGAGCCGCTCTCCTCGGGCTGAGGGTCGTTGAGATCGCGCTGCTCCATACGAAATGGGACCACAATGCCTATGGCTCGATCGTCTGGCTGCTTCTCGGTTTCCACACTCTCCATCTCGTGACTGATGTGGTCAACACCATCGTCCTTACGGTTCTGATGTTTACCCGCCACGGCCACGGCAGACGCTTCAACAACGTAGGACAGAACGCCGATTACTGGACCTTCGTCGTTGCCGCGTGGATTCCGCTCTACGTCATCGTCTACTTGTTCCCGAGGTGGTGAGATGCGCGTAGTCGAACGCCTGGACAGCAATCTTGAGGCCCGCCGCGATGGGGAGACGCCATGACAGGATGGCTCACCAGAGGTTTGCCCTCTGCGGGTATCTATGCCGGGCCGACCGCGTGGCTCATCAGCACGCAGGCGAATTACGCCCTCGTCCCGTGGGTCTGCGCAAATCAGATACGGATCATTCCGTTGGTGGCTGTCATGATGGCGGCGGCGAGCCTCCTCGGCGGGTTCCTGTCCTGGCGTGGCTACATCACAGCTGCGCCTACGCCGCACCCGGATTCCACCGGAGCCGGCCGGCCGCACCGTTTCGTAGCCCTCATAGGCGTCGGAATCGCGCTCCTCTTTACGGCCGTCATCATCATCCACGGGATTGCCGGAATGGTCTTTCATGGGTGCGAACGATGAGGGCGCCTGCACTTCTCTTCGCGCTACTGCTTCCGGGGCAGGCGTTCGCCCATGCGGGCCACCTGCATTGGACTGAAATCGATACGACTTGGACCTGGGATCCGTGGGTCATGCTGCCCTTGGTCCTCTCCAGCGGTCTTTATGCAATCGGCGTCGTACGCCTGTGGCGCCGGGCCGGCTTCGGGCGCGGCGTGCGGCCCTGGCAGGCCGGCTGCTTCGTGCTCGGATGGGCGCTTCTCGTCCTGGCGCTCGTGGCGCCGCTCCACTGGCTCGGCGAACGGCTCTTCGTCGCCCACATGGTCGAGCACGAGATCCTCATGGCCGCCTCGGCGCCGCTCCTGATCGTGGCGCGACCGGTCGGGGCGATGCTTTGGGCGCTGCCACAGGCCTGGCGCCGCAGCATCGGCGCTCTCGGTCGGGTGCCTTCGCTTGCCCGCACCTGGTCTTTCCTCACGAACGCACCGATCGCGACTATCCTGCACGGCGCTGCTCTTTGGATCTGGCACGCCCCGGCGCTTTACGAAGCAGCATTGGCCGATCCCTGGCTTCACTGGCTCCAGCACGTCAGCTTCTTTGGCACGGCGCTGCTTTTCTGGCGCGCCCTGCTGCAGGGTCCCGAGCGCGAGCGGGCTTATGGTGCGGCTGTGTTCTATCTCTTCGCAACCTCGCTCCACACCGAGTTTCTTGGCATCCTTCTCGCAATCGCGCGCCAGCCGATCTATCCGGCTCAAACGGGCTCGGCACCGGAATGGGGTCTCTCGCCCCTAGAAGATCAGCAACTTGCGGGTCTCGTGATGTGGATCCCCGCCGGCCTTGTCTACGCGGGCGCGGCCCTCGCCCTCGCGGGGCTGTGGATTGCACGGTCGGCTTCCGACCTTCGCACGGGAGGGCGCCATGCCTATACGGCACGCTAGGGCTTTGGCCCCGTTGGCAGTGACGCTGCTCGTGGGGCTCGCCGGTATGGGGCTGGGTCTCGGGCGTCGGACCACTTCGGGCCGCCCTCGGCCAAATGGGCGTCCGGAACCGGAGCCACCTCCGCTTCCCTCCGGCATGCGAAGATCGGGTCCGACACGTCTCTTGCGCAGCGCGATCCTCGGAACCCTTGCGCTCGTAGTCCTCACTGGTGCGGCGATCTACGCGGGCTACCAGATGAAGCTGTCGAAGGAGATGCGCACTCGCGCGATCGCGCTTACAGCTGGCAATCCGGATTTTGGCCGTGATCTCGCCCGGCGCTATGGCTGCGCGGGGTGCCACACCATCCCGGGCGTTCCGCATGCCAAAGGTCAGGTCGGCCCATCGCTCCAGGGCTTCGCAGCCCGGGTCTATGTCGGCGGGGTCACGACGAATACGCCGGATTCCCTGATCCAGTGGATCGAAAACCCGCGTTCCCTCGACCCGAAGTCGGCCATGCCGATCACCGGGATTTCCCGCCAGGAGGCGCGGCACGTGGCAGCGTATCTCTATACGCTGCGCTAAAGGGGCTTAGCCCCACATCCTGCTTTCGACGTCTGAGGCCGTGCTGCGCTTACTTGCTGGGCGTCAGACCGCTCAATGAATAGCCACCGATGCCAGCCCCAAGTTCGTGTGCAATGTCCGCCTCATGACCGGGGCATTTGACATGCCCGAAGCCGCTGGCGCTCTTCCCGTCCGGGCCGAGGTCGTAGACGATGGCATCCTTCTGTGGTGTCTTGTCGAGGCCGAGGGCCGTGCGCACGCGCCAGACGACATTGTGGTCCGCGCAGGAGGTATCGCCGCTCACTCCGATCCCCCCGATCACTCCGCTCTCGTTGTAGAGGGCGAGACCGCCGCCAAACACCACGGTTCCGCCGATGCGCTTACCGAGCGCCGGGTCGGAGGACGTTCCGAATTGCGCACTGTCGCCTAAGTTGGCTTCGGGCGAGGGCGGGCCGGCTTGGACGATGCCATAGAGGCTCTGGCCTGGCTGGGCCGGTGCGAAGAGATTAGCCGTCGACAGGGCCATCTGCTTGGTGCTGAAGGCATTGGCCGTGTTGGCTTTGGCCATCGCGACCACCCGGCTTCCGGGCCATTGGTCGTCCGGCTTGTTCCCGCTGAAGGCCACCGCGCATACCGTGCCGTCCCGAGTGACCACGCTTGCCCATTGATGCGTGTCGAAGCCGCCATTGCTCGGCCCGCCGCTCGCCTTGACGCTCGCCTTGAGCGCACTCGCCAACTGCTCTTGGCTGACGGGGCAGTCTGCTGCTCGGGATGAATTGGCTGCGGCCAAGGAGATTACCGTGAAAGCCACGGCAAGGCCTACAGCCTCGCCAATTCTTCGGTTGCGCATGGCGAAATCTCCAGAACGATCTAACACCACAACGCTGCTTCCCCTGCCAAGGTTCGCATGGCCTCTGCCTTATGGGGGATTGCAGGCCGCCTTTGGCGCTGCTGGTTCTGCGCCGGCGGAAAGAACGAGGTGGGCCCCTGGTTCATTGCCAGTATGGACTGATCGGAATGCTGTATTTCTCCGACGTCCAGATCAGAATGCCTGTTGCCGCCGCGAACAGCAGGAGGATGAGCACAAGGGTGATCAGAAAACCCACATCGCCAAAGATTGCGAAGTCCTGCTTCAAAATACTTTGGCGCGCCTTAGCCATGATCCATAACCTCACTGGTATGACTGAACAGGTCAAACATCGCTCAAGCTTTGTTGTTCCACTTCGGCGGGTCGTCGTGCCCGTGCTCGGAGGGCGCGGGTCGGGACTCCCGCAGGCGATGCTGTGAGCGTAGAACCCTGTCTGTGTCGGCGTTCGCAGTGACCCGGGCACACGTGTCGATCGTCAGAATTTTCTCGGCGCCCACGGCCGGCGGGATCCACGGACGTTCACACCCCGAGGCATGGTTCTCCCCGGAATGCGTCCTAGGTTATGAGACTGCCCAGATGAGCCCATGCCATGGGGCTTGAGAACAACTGCAAAGTGAGGCCAAAGATGCTCCGCAGGAGGGTACGCTACGGAATGCGCAGCGCGCTGTTTCTGGCGACGGCGCTGGCCATAACGCCTTGGTCCGCCTCGAGCGGCCAAGCCCTTGGCCCGTTTGCTGTGACCAACATCTCCGAGGCGCTGGCCCGCGCCTATAACGACGAAGATGCGGCTGCCCTGTACGGACTGCTCGCACCGGGGCTGCAGGCCCGCTACACGCCCAATGACATCCGAGAAGCCTTGACGCTGTGTCGCGTGCTGACCGGCGATATCTTCCGTCTCAGCACACCCTCTTGGGGCACCCGCACCTACGGCTTCTTCGGTCTCTATGCAGAGACGGGGGTGTTCGACATGGTGCTGGAGATCGACCTGACCGAGAGGATCATTCACTGGGTAGTCTCGGACAACGTGACGGCTAAGGAGCAGCAATGCCAGCTCGGACAGAAGGGCGACGGCGCGCCTGCCGGCAGTCCTGTCCGGTGAGGGGCTTCCTGCGACTAACAGCGAATGGCTCTCGACCCTGTGCCAACCACCCATGTTGTCTCGTCGACGCTCTCTTGCCGCGTGAAGCGACAGGGGCCTTAGGCCTTCGCGATAGGTTGATGCATCAAATAATTGACATTCCGGCAGGCGAGGTTTCGACTCCTCGGGTGCACATGTTGCACACGTAACTGCAGGAGGAAATCATGGCAGAGCTCATGAGCCGCAGATCAGCAGTAGCACTTGGGTTGACCACCGCCGTAGCCGCACCCTTATGGGCGTCGGCGATGCGCGCCCGGGCCGCGGGAGCGCCGAATTATGGCCCCAACGACGGCAGGGAACTCAGCCCGGGTCGTCGTTTGGTGGAAATCGGTCAGATCCCCTCCGAGATGGAGGCGTACAAGAGCGTCAAAGTCGTCGATGTCGTGTACCAGCCCGGTGCCGCCGATCCCACGGAGGCAGTGATGGACGTGGATATGATGTGCTACATCCTCGCGGACGAGTTCAGCATCAAGAAAGCCGGGAAAGAACCTTACACCGTCAAGGAAGGCGACTTCTACACCTGTGGGAAGGGCAAGACCGACAAGGCCACCAACATCGGTAACGGGGTCGGCATCCACCGAATTGCCATGATGATGCCCGCGTAACCAGCGACTGCTCCAGCCCGGCTGTCACCGGTTGCGCATCACCGAGCCTTTGCCCTTCTGTCTCGTTGGGCTTGACCCTGGCGGGAACGTTATCTTGCTGGACCCTATGGCAAAGATTATAGGTCAAGCTATCTGTCGTGCATAGTAAGTCCCGGGCGGGAGCGATCGTACTGTGAGCAAATCCGTATTGTCCCCGGGAAGGGGCGGGGTCGGGGTGGCTGACCGTCTCCGCCTTCCGCAGCTGCGCTCGCGCCTGATCCTGCTTACTCTAGCTGTGCTGATCCCGGCACTCGTAGCCGCCGGCATGATCGTCTATGCAGGATACCGTCATGATCGGCAGGAGATCGAGAGGCACATTCAAGAGACAGCCCGGGCCCTGTCCCTGGTGGTCGATCGACAATTCGGGCAGGCGGAGGCGCTGCTCTGGGCCTTGTCGACCTCGCCGCAGCTCCTCGAAAAGGACTATGCCGGGTTCGACGCCCGGGCACGAGCCGCAATCCGTCTGCCGGACACCTGAGTTGTCGTCGCTGACGACAGAGGGCAACTCGTCAACACGCTGCTCCCGCCCGGCAGCGAGCTGCCGACCGTCGCGAACAAGGATCATCGCAGAGGCCTAGGCTCAGGACTCGTCAATTGAGGTAGAAGGCGACGGCCGCTGCGATGCAGATGGCCGAGAAGAAGGTGTGGGCGCAGCGGTCATAGCGGGTTGCAATCCGGCGCCAGTCCTTGAGCTTGGCGAACATGTTCTCAACCTTGTGCCGTTGCCGATACAGCGTCTTGTCATAGGC